>CAKTKU010000007.1 GCA_934572335.1 uncultured Oscillospiraceae bacterium | reverse complement strand
CTTTCCCTGTATATACTTTAAGTTCTTTTTATTGACCCCCAGTTGAACTGGGGGTTTATTTTCGCTAAAGCTCCAAAGAAATGACGGAAATTTAGAAAAACCACTAAATTTCCGTCACTTTTTGGTCCGAGTGACTGGATTTGAACCAGCGGCCGGCGGCGGCACCTATGCCGCCTTGGCCGCTTGGCGGCCAATTTATATTTTCAAGAGGCCGCTGGTTCATATACCCGCATTTAGATTAAAAAAACACAGCCGCCACTCTGTGACGACTGTGTTTTTTTGGTCCGAGTGACTGGATTTGAACCAGCGGCCTCTTGAACCCCATTCAAGCGCGCTACCATCTGCGCTACACCCGGATACATATTTCATTTTCAGCGCTTGATTATATTAGCACATCCCCCGCAAAATTGCAAGACCCAAATTAAAATTTTTTCGCCATTTTTCCGGAGCAGCACTAAGCGGCGCACAGAATACCGGAGAAGCGCGAAACAGGAGACAATTCTTGATATTGTGGCGTGCGCCAAAATGTGATATAATGATTTTAACATACAGGGAAATACTTATCGCTCCCACGCGGCGGACACACAGCGCCGCAGGGGCGCTGCTCTCCCCTGTCCACAGAAATTTTAAACAACTATTTGCGCGGCAAAGCGCGCATGGAGGTTTTCACAATGCCAAAGGGTATTCAGGCAAAGGGTCTGGCGAGAGAGAACAAGCTCATTCATGCCGGAATAAAGCTGTTTCTCGAAAACGGCTACGAAAAGACGACGACGGCATCCATATCACAGGCGGCGGGAATGTCTCCCACGTCTTTCTTCGCCTCGTTCGAGAGCAAGGAAGCGCTGCTGCTGAGACTGACGGGCGAGATGTTCAGCAACCAGTTCAGCATGACCGGGCAGCTCGTAGGCGAGGACGATCCGGTGCTGCTGTACGCGACGGAGACCGCGCTGCAAATACACATCACGGAGCTGTCGGAGCCGCTGAGGGAGCTGTACGTGATGGCGTACACTCTGCCGTCAACGCTGGAATACATCTATACAAACACCGCACAGAAGCTCATGCAGATATTCGCCCCGTACATGCCGGGCACAGAGCTAAAGGATTTCTACGAGCTTGACATTGCCTCCGGCGGCATCACGCGCGGTTTCATGGCGCAGCACTGCAATCTGTACTTTACCATTGAGCAGAAGCTCCAGCGCTATCTGAGCTGCTGCATGACGATATATCACGTGCCGCAGTCAAAGCAGGACGAGGTCATCAAAAAGGTGCTCGCGCTCGACCTGCACTCCGCCGCGGAGCGGATAATCCAGGAGACGATAAGCCGTGCGGAAGCAGGATACCGCGCCGCGCTTGGCTTGCCCGCAGAAAAATAAAGCCCGATATAGTTATCTCCCGTCTTTATAGACGGGAGATTTTTTCTGTCTATCAGCGCTCCAAGCCGTAGTACACCGCGCCGACGGCCTGTCCGAACTGGGCGACGGTCACGTCAGGCATCGCGTCAAGTTGGCGCATGAGCGGCGTACAGGCGAGGCCGCTGTCCGCCGCGGCGAGCGTGATGCCCGGCAGCACCGCCGCAAAGCCCTCGCATATCAGCTCAAAGCATCGGCGGCGCTTGACAAAGCGCCCGAAGAGAAAGCGCATATCCGTCTCCGGCTCAAGCAGCAGCGCCGCCTCCGCCGTCACGTGCGCCAGCGCGCGCCCGACGGCGCGGAATACCCCTTCCGCCGCGGCGTCGCCCTGCTCCGCCATCGCCATGATGTGCTCAAGACAGGGCTTGCGCATATCCTCCGGCGCGGAGCGGATGACGAGCTTATCCCCGTCGCGCGCGGTGAAGCCGTCGAGCAGCGCGGGCTCGGCGTTCCACGCCATACGGAACACGCCCGCCTGACCGAGATAGCGCCGCACGGTGCACAGCCCCGAATTTTCATTGCGCACACAGCGCAGGTCATCCGGCGCGTAATCACGGCTGACCCAGCTGCCGAGGTCGACAATGCTGTCGTACAGCTCAAGCGAATACTCGGGTATCTCCCCCGCCGCGTTGAGCCAGCCCGCGCCGAGATCGGTGCCGAGAGAGTGGGCAAATACGCCGTTTTGCACAAGTGCTGCGCGCTCGCTGTGCGCAAGCTCCATCGCGGCAGTATACGCCGCCATGTTGCCGTCATTCGTCACGCGGACATGTCCCGGCGCGCGGCAGAGCGCCTCAAGCGCGGAGGCGAGCCGCGTGAGCCGCGCGAACTGCGCCTCATAGTCGAGTGCGCGATTGGCGCGCATGCCATGGGTCTTGGGCGTTTCACCGCCGACGATTGCGTCGCGTACGACGACATCCGGGAAGCTGAGCCCCACGCTGTCGAGCACATTTATATCCGCGCCGAGGCGCGCCTCGGCTTCCTCAACGGCACGCAGTGTCACAGCGTCCGGCGTGTTTTTGTCAAGCGCCGCCTGCAGCCCCTCCCCTATCGCGCCGTTGACGATATGATCCGCCGCACAGGCGCGCATAAGGCGCGTGAGGAGCAGGATCGGGTCTATAAGCTGCTGCACCAGCGGGAACTCCGCCGGGTTCCAGTCATATTCGCGCGTGCAGACGAGCGCGCCGTTTGCCGCGACGGCGAGCTTTATATCCGTGCCGCCCACATCCACGCCGCAGCACACGCGCGTATCCGCGCACGCGGCGGTGGTGCGCAGGGTCTGCGCAAGGTCGGCAGCGCGGCGGCGCGGCACCGGCGGCTGCGCCTCATACTCCGCGAGAGCGCGCCGCGCGAAGTGGAAGCGCTCCCGCCCGAGAAAGGCGCATACCCTGTCCGCCTCGCGGACGATCTTGCCGTAGCCGCTCTCCTCCGCATTCTCCGGGCGAAAAAGCCCGTCAAGCTCGCCGATGAGCGCATCAAGAGGCGCGTTCTGGAGGTCATAATAAAACGTCAGGCAGCTGCCGCCGAGCGCGGAGAGCGTGTTGAACACGCACGCGCACAGATACTCCCGCACGAAGCGGCGCTCGTCCTCACTGCTCCAAGACGGAAAAAAGCGCGTGAATGCGCGCTTTTTCCCATCAAAGAGTGTAAGCTCAAGCACAACGGGAGCGCAGCCGTCCGCCGCAGCGCAGGCGCGGCTCACCTCATCGAGCCACACCGGCTCGTCCGCCTTCGCGGACGCTATCCATTGCTGAAACATACAAATGTCTCCGTTCAGTTCGTTATATCAGAGCACGTGCACCATCTCGGGCGCGAACACCAGATGGCACTCCTCGCCGACGGAATAGATGCGTTTGTTCTGCGGGTTCGGCTCCTCAAGCTTGACGAGCGTGTCGCCTACCATGACATGATAATTCTGGTAAGAGCCCATGAAGCAGCTGAGCACGACTTTGCACGGCAGACCGCCCTCGTCGGCGAGCTTTGCCGCCTCGGGGCGGAGCACGACCGTGTACTCCTTGCCGATCTCCATGCCGTCGCGCCCCGCGACGCGCACACTGCTGCCGCCGACAGTGAGCGTTACGCCGCCGTCGTCGCGCCCGGTCATGGTGCCGCGGAGGAAGTTCGCCTCGCCGATGAAGTCGGCAACGAATTCATTGACAGGATGATAATAAATCTCCTGCGGCGTGCCCATCTGGGCAACGACGCCCTTGTCCATGACGATGATATTGTCGGAGAGCGCCATAGCCTCGCTCTGGTCATGGGTGACGTAGATGGCGGTGATGCCGACCTCCTGCTGAATACGGCGGATCTCCGTGCGCATGGAGACGCGGAGCTTCGCGTCGAGGTTGGAGAGCGGCTCATCAAAGAGCAGGACAGACGGCTCGATAACGAGCGCGCGGGCAAGCGCGACGCGCTGCTGCTGACCGCCGGAGAGCTGGTTCGTCATGCGCCCCTCCATGCCGTCAAGCTCGACAAGATGGAGGATGTCCATGACGCGCTTGTGAATCTCGTCCTTGGGCAGCTTGCGCAGCTTTAACCCGTAGGCGACGTTATCAAAAACATTGTAGTGCGGGAGGAGGGCGTAGCTCTGGAACACCATGGCGGTGTCACGCTTATTGGGGGTGAGCTCGTTTATCGGCTCATCGCCGAGGTATATTTCGCCCTCGTCCGGGCTTTCAAAGCCGGCGATCATGCGCAGGGTGGTGGTTTTGCCGCAGCCGGACGGGCCGAGCAGCGTGACGAACGAGCCGGGCTCGATCACAAGGGAGGTATCCTTGACGGCATAGAAGTCCTTGCCGGTTTTGGGGTCCTGATATATCTTTGAAATATGCTCCAAACGGATGCCTTTTTTCACTTTTTCCATAGCTTACGAATCCTCCTTTATTTTTTTGCTGGTGCCGAAGTGCTTGATAAAGAGATTCATCAGCAGCACCGCGCCGTAGGTTATCACGATAAGGATGGTCGCGAACGCGCAGGCAAGGCTGTAAGAGCCTTTCTCGGCAAACTCGTTGATCTGCACGGTGATGAGCAGAAACTGCGGCGTGACGAGAAGAATGATGGCGGAGATCGCGGTTATGCTGCGCACGAACGCCGTGACGAGACCGGAGAGGAACGAATCCTTGATGAGCGGCAGCGTAACCGTCATGAAGACCTTGAAGCTGTCAGCGCCCATGTCGTAAGCGGATTCCTCGATGGATTTGTCGATCTGGCGCAGGGCGGAGATGCCGCTGCGCGTGCCGGTGGGCAGAGAGCGGACGACGAACACGATGATGAGGATCAGTCCCGTGCCGTATATTCCCTGCAAAAATCCCGTGTGGAACACGCCGCCGGCGAAGCCGCGGATATAGCCGACACCGAGGACCGTGCCGGGGACGGCCATGGCGAGCATGGAGACCGCCTCGATGAAGCCCTTGGACTTGAACTTACGCTTGACGACGAGGTAAGAGATTATCATGCTCAAAAGCGCGGTGATGGGCGCGGCAATGAGCGAGAGGACGAACGAATCGCGGAATGCCTGGAAGCCGTGGTAGCGCGTGAAGACGAGCTGGAACCACTTGCCGGTCAGCGGGAAGAACTTATAGCCCCATGTCGGGAAGAACGCGCCGATGGGCACGCAGATGTACATGAGGATGACGAACATCGCCGCGAGCGAGCACAGCACCGTCAGCGGCGCGCGGACGCTCTTGTCCTCAATGAGCATTCTGCCGCGGGACGCCTTGCCCGTGAGGGTGGCGGCGGTCTTAGCCTCGAGATAATACTTCTGCACGGCGAACATCGCAAGCGTGATGCACAGCAGCACCACAGCCATCGCCGCCGCGCCGGCCTTATCGTAAGCGCCGGTGATTTGGAGGTAGATGGTCGTGGCGAGGGTGTCATACGAGCCGCCGATTATCATGGGGTTGGCAAAGTCCGCGATAGACTCGATAAACGTGACGAGGAAGGCGTTGCCGAGACCGGGCAGCATCAGCGGGAGCGTGACGCTGGTGAACACCTTCATGCGGCTTGCGCCCATGTCGCGCGCGGCCTCCTCAAGCGAGGGGTCGATGTTCTTCAAAAGCCCCTTGAGCATCATGTAGCACACTGGGAAGAACGTGAGCGTCTGGACAATGACGATGCCCCAGTAGCCGTAGACGCTGTTGTCGTATATGCCGAGGATGAAGCGCGTGATGATGCCCGCCTTGCCGAAGAGCATTATCATCGACAGCGACAGCACGAACGGCGGCGAGACGACTGGCAGCATGGAGACCACCTTGAAAAGCCCGCCGACGAAGCGGTTCATTCTGACATAGACCTCCACATAGGCAAACAAAAGCCCGATGAGGGCGGACAGAATGCCGACGAGGAAGCCGACCTTGAGCGTGTTGCCGATCGCCCTTGTGAAGGACGGCATATCGAAAATGCGCCTGAATATATCAAACGTGAGCCCGTTATCGCTCACAAAGCTATCCACCAGCAGTATCGCCAGAGGATAGAGAATAAACAAAGTCAAAAACGTGATGAGCACGACGATGGTGGTGACCATAATGGGGTCAGCCATCAGCTTTTTCCTGTCCAGCGCCGCGCCTTGGCTTCTTGCCATATGTAACTCTCCTCTCTTTGGGAAGGATGCACAGGCGGCAATGCCTGCCGTAAAACGAATGCGGGAGAAATGAGAAAAAGGAAGGCGGCACAGCCGCCTTCCTTTGCGGGACAGAATTATTACTCAGTCTTGAAACGGTCTGCACCGGTGTCAGCGCCGGCGTCGGCGATCGCGGTCATGACCTCTTCAACATAGGTCTTGATGTTGGCGGTCGCATCCTCGAAGTCATAATCCATGACGTTGTTGGGGTCGAGACCGAACTCGGCCGCCTGAGAGGGCTGCTCGGCGTTGTCAATGACGAGGAACTGGTAAGAGCCATTGTCCTTGGCAAGGTCAACGCAGTCGGGGCTGAGAGCGTACTCGATCCAGAGCTTTGCAGCATTGGGGTGAGCCGCGCCCTTGAAGATGGCGGTCGCGCCTATCTCGAAGGAGGTACCGGAGGACGGGATGACGAGAGCAATGTTCTCGTAGCCGTTGTCGACGATCTGGGTGATGCCGTCATGCAGGAAGCCGATGCCGATGACGCACTCACCGGTGCCGACGTTCTTGGACGGGCCGGAGCCGGACTTGGTGTAAACCTGGATGTTCTTGTCGAGGTCTACGAGGTACTGGATGCCTTCATCGTGGCCGTACTTCTGGATCATGGTGTTGATGACGAGCTTGGCAGTGCCGGCGGTGTTGTAGTTGGAGAGCCAGATGAGACCCTGATACTCGGGCTTGAGCAGATCCTGCCAATCCTGAGGAGCCTCGAGGTTGAGGCGGGCAAGCTCATCGGTGTTGACCATGAAGCCAAGGATCCCCTTGTATATGCCGTACCAGTAGCCGTCAGCATTGCGGTACATATCGCTGAGGAGGTGGGAAGCGTTCTGGGCGTCATAAGCCTCAAGAAGCCCCTCGGCCGCAACGACGTTGTACGGGTCGGTCGTGCCACCGAACCAGACGTCAGCGGACGGGTTGCCGTTCTCTTCCTCTATCTTTGCCTGCACCTCACCGGTGGACAGACGCTGATAAGTGGTCTTGATGCCGTAGAGAGCCTCGAAGTTCTGGCAGGCAGCGGCGAGGTACTCTTCCTCGCAGGAGCCGTAGACAACAAGCTCACCCTCGGCCTGAGCCGCGGCAATAAGCTCCGCCATCGGGTCGGCGTCAGCCGCGGGAGCGGCATCGTCGGCGGGGGCGGCATCCTGCTGGGCAGGCTGCTCAGCAGGAGCTGCGGACTGGCCGCAGGCGCACAGAGCAAAGACCATGCACAGCGCAAGAAGAAGTGCGAAAATCTTTTTCATGGGTTATCCTCCATTTTAATTTTTGCGGTCTGTCCGCTCAATGCGGACAGTGCCGTTATTGACAGCGATAAATCAGATACGGTCATTTTACAATTCCCTTATCTAAATTTTACAAATATTTTACCACCATTTTAGAATTAGTCAATGGTTTAAGCGCTCAAGCCCGATTTACATAAAATATTTTTACGTTTCGTACAAAATTACTCATCCGTTTTTGGGCAAAATTACACCGGTGGAAACGATTCCGCCGGTGTAATTTCAATGTTTCCGCTCACTTTTTCCGGGACTTTTCCGGGAAAAGCTCATACGAGAACGCGAGGAACGCCCCCGCCGCAAGGAAGAACACATAATTTGTAATATCGTCATAGCGCAGAAGCGTCGCCTCGCCCATGTTTTTTACCAATGTTGTCGTCAGCAGGACAACCATCAGCTTCCCCGGCATATCCGCGCCGTCACAGAAGAACACTCTCACCATGCGTATAACGAGAATGAGCGTGAACGCAAGCAGCAGCAAAAAGCCCAGAATACCGGTCAGCATAAGCGCCTCAACAAGGTAATTGTGAGTATTCAGCTCTCCGTCCGCGGGATCCGGAAAGCCGGACAGCATATTGACTGTATACATATAGTCATTTGTGAGCGAGCCGCGCAAAAGTCTGTCACGCTCAAAATACAGCGTGCCGTACACCGACTTCCACAATCTTACCCGTCCACCGAGGTTTTTCGCGTTGTCGGCGTCCCTCGTTTCTTTAAACATATCGTTCTGCGCATCGCCGTTTTCCGCCAACTGTGCATTTTTCTCAGTCTGAGGTTTTGTCTCCGTGTCGATCTCATTTACCTCCGCGCCAGTTGAAGCTTCATACTGGGACTGATCCTGAGCCTGCACAAGCCCATTTGCCCCGCTTATCACGGCGGCAACAGCGTCATAGCTCTTATAACTCAGCGGAATGATGATCAACGCTGTGAGCAGTGCCGCCGCTATTCTCACCGCGGTCTTTTTCCCGCTCAGTTTTTTCAGCACCGGCAGCATCACATACATTGACACCGCCACAGAGAGCGCCAGCATCGACAGTCGCGAGCGGCTTATCGAAACCGCGGCATAGAACACAAGCGACGCTATAACGCAAATAGCACGCGGCAGTTTGTTCTTCGTCAATGAGAAAAGATATTCCGCAAGACACAACCCAATGACACTCCACATTGAGGCGGTATTCCTGTGTCTGCCAACAACCGTTACAAATGAAAAGCCTGCTTCCTCTTTTATCGTAATGCCTATGCCAAGCGGGAGCTGTATATTCTCACGAGTCACGGCAACCGCAAGGGTCAAAACCGCAATCACGAGATAATACACACATATTATCGCCGCCAGGGCACCAAGCATACGTCTGCGCTCCCTCTTTTCAAGCGTCATTGAAAAGCACAGAAGAGCAACGCAGAGAACCGCAACACGGACGTACTCAACGCTTTCCACAAGCGTCGGATCGCCGCAGAGCACTCTTGTGACAATGATCCATGTCAGAAACGCGCACAGAAGTTTTGCCGCCATCCCCCGCACCCTCACGAAGGACACGCACAGAAGTATGAATACATACTCAGCGCTGAGCATGACTGTGCACAGAATATCAAGCGCAGGCCGCCAGTCATCGTGCAGGTATGCCACGCCCTGTCTGATCAATACTATATCCGTGGACGAAAACATGACCAATTGTGTAAGGAAAATGACAATAACGAGCCCTGCGGATACAGTGATCAGCTTATTCGCGCGCTCTGTCGGCTCTCTGTAGTACATATATGCATTCTCCTTTTGTTGAATATCGCAATTATACTCAAAACCGCTGTATATGTCAATGAACCCCCGAGGGTTCGGGGGTTCATAAATGACTATATATTCTGCTTTCCGCGCGGGACTTACTTCATAGCCTCGGCGGTGGCGACGGCGACAGCGACGGTCGCGCCGACCATGGGGTTGTTGCCCATGCCGAGGAAGCCCATCATCTCAACGTGCGCGGGGACGGAGGAGGAGCCGGCAAACTGCGCGTCGGAGTGCATACGGCCCATGGTATCGGTCATGCCGTAGGAGGCGGGACCTGCCGCCATGTTGTCTGGGTGCAGCGTGCGCCCCGTGCCGCCGCCGGAGGCGACGGAGAAGTACTTCTTGCCCTGCTCGATGCACTCTTTCTTGTACGTGCCGGCGACGGGGTGCTGGAAGCGGGTGGGGTTGGTGGAGTTGCCGGTGATGGAAACGTCGACGCCCTCATGGTGCATGATGGCAACGCCCTCGCGGACGTCGTCGCAGCCGTAGCAGCGGACGTTCGCGCGCTCGCCCTCGGAGTAGCGGATCTCGCGGACGATCTTCAGCTCGCCGGTGTAGTAGTCGAACTGGGTCTGGACATAGGTGAAGCCGTTGATGCGGGAGATGATCTGTGCAGCGTCCTTGCCGAGACCGTTGAGGATAACGCGCAGGGGCTCTTTGCGCGCCTTGTTGGCGTTCTTGACGATGCCGATCGCGCCCTCGGCGGCGGCAAAGGACTCATGCCCGGCGAGGAAGGCGAAGCACTTGGTCTCGTCGGAGAGGAGCATCGCGCCGAGATTGCCGTGACCGAGACCGACCTTGCGGTCCTCCGCCACAGAGCCGTCAAGGCAGAAGCTCTGGAGGCCGACGCCGATCAGCTTTGCGGCCTCGGCGGCGTTCTTTGCACCGGACTTGATGGCGATCGCCGCGCCCACGCAGTACGCCCAGCGGACGTTCTCAAAGCAGATGGGCTGGATACCGGCGACGATGTCATACGGGTCAAAGCCCTTCGCCTTGCAGATCTCTCTGCACTCTTCCACAGAGCCGATGCCGTACTGAGCGAGGACACCGTTTATCTTGTCTATTCTTCTCTCGTAATTTTCAAACAGAGCCATTACATTGTCCTCCTTCTCTTATTCCTGACGCGGGTCTATGTACTTGGCTGCGTCGTCAAACTGACCGTAGTGGCCCTTTGCCTTCTCAAGCGCCTCGTTGGCATCGATGCCCTTCTTGATGAAGTCCATCATCTTGCCGAGAGAGACAAACTCATAGCCGACGATCTCATCGTCCTTGTTGAGGGCGAGGCGGGTGACGTAGCCCTCGGTGAGTTCGAGGTAGCGCGGTCCCTTCGCCTTGGTGGCGAACATCGTGCCGACCTGAGAGCGCAGACCCTTACCGAGGTCTTCCATGGAAGCGCCGACGGCGAGACCGTCCTCGGAGAACGCGGACTGACTGCGGCCGTAGACGATCTGGAGGAACAGCTCGCGCATGGCGGTGTTGATAGCATCGCACACGAGGTCGGTGTTGAGCGCTTCAAGGATGGTCTTGCCGATGAGTATCTCGGAAGCCATGGCGGCGGAGTGGGTCATGCCGGAGCAGCCGATCGTCTCGACCAGCGCTTCCTCAATGACACCCTCTTTGATGTTGAGGGTCAGCTTGCACGCGCCCTGCTGGGGTGCGCACCAGCCGATGCCGTGGGTGAAGCCGGAAATATCGGTTATCTGCTTTGCCTGGACCCATTTGCCCTCTTCGGGGATGGGTGCGGGGCCGTGGTATGCGCCCTTAGCCACGGGGCACATATTCTTGACTTCTGTGGTGTAGATCATTGCGATCTTCTCCCTTCTATCCTTATATTTATAAAAAACTAAGTCAGAGTCCGCCGTCTGGGTATATCACTTGATGAGGCATTCGCCGGTCATTTCCTTGGGCTGCTCAAGCCCCATGACGTGCAGGATCGTCGGCGCGATGTCCGCCAGACGACCGCCGTCCCTGAGGGCGATGCCCGGCATGCAGACGGTGAACGGAACGGGATTGGTGGTGTGGGCAGTGTTGACCTTGCCGGAGGCGTCGAACATGCAGTCGGCATTGCCGTGGTCTGCCGTGACGAGCAGCACGGTGTCGGGGTGCTTTGCGACCTCGGCCATGATGCGTCCCATGCAGGCGTCGACAGTCTCCACCGCGGTGACGGCGGCCGCCATCACGCCGGTGTGCCCGACCATGTCGCAGTTGGCGAAGTTGCACACGATAAGCGCGTATTCATCTGAGGCGATAGCCTCGATGCACTTATCGGCGACCTTGACGGCGCTCATCTGCGGGATGAGGTCATAGGTCGGGAACTCCTTCGGGGACGGGACAAGGCAGCGCTCCTCGCCGGGGCTCTGCTTCTCGACGCCGCCGTTGAAGAAGAACGTGACATGGGCGTACTTCTCGGTCTCGGCAACGCGGAACTGACGGAGACCGTGCGTGCTGACATACTCGCCGAGGGTGTTGTCGATTTCCTCGGGCGGGTAGGCGATGGGCAGGGGCAGAGTCTCGTCATACTGAGCGGTGCAGACATAGGAGAGCGGATAGACCGTCTTTTTGCGGGCAAAGCCGTCAAAATCGGGCAGGTTGAGCGCCCAGGTCATCTCTCTGGCGCGGTCCGGGCGGAAGTTCATGAAGATTACGCTGTCGCCCTTGTTGATGACGCCGTCGGCATTGACGACGACCGGCTCGAGAAATTCATCCGTCACGTCGTTGGCATAGCTCGCCTCAACAGCGTGGACAGCGTCGCCGTCCTTGATGCCCTTGCCGCAGACAATGGCGTTATAGCCCTTCTCGACGCGGTCCCAGCGCTTGTCGCGGTCCATGCCCCAGAAGCGCCCCTGCAGCGTGGCGATCTTCGCGTTGCCAAGCTCATCGCACTTCTTCTGAAGCTCGGCGACAAAGCCCGCGCCGCTCTTGGGCGCGACGTCGCGCCCGTCGAGGAAGCAGTGGACATACACGCGCTCAAGACCGCGCTGCTTTGCCATGTCGAGGATGGCAAAGATATGCTCGATATGGCTGTGAACGCCGCCGGAGGACAGAAGCCCCATGATGTGCAGCGCCTTGCCGTTCGCCTTGGCGTCGTCCATCGCCTTGATATACGCCTTGTTCTCAAAGAACTTGCCGTTTTTGATCTCCTGGCTCATCTTGGGCAGGATCTGGAACACAACGCGCCCCGCGCCGATATTCGTGTGCCCGACCTCGGAATTGCCCATCTGCCCGGCGGGCAGACCCACGTCCAGCCCGGAGGCCTGAAGCGTGGTGTAGGCATTTTCGGAGAAGAGACGGTCAAGGTTCGGGGTGTTCGCCTTGTAGACGGCGTTGCCCTCGGAGGGAGGGGCAATGCCGTAGCCGTCAAGGATGATGAGAACAGCTTTTTTTGAAATATTAGTCATGGTGAAAAATCACTCCTGAACAGTTGCCTTTACGATGGTCGCGAAGTCAACAGGCTTGAGAGAAGCGCCGCCGATGAGGCCGCCGTCAATGTCGGGCTGCGCGAGCAGCTCATATGCGTTCTTTGCGTTCATGCTGCCGCCGTAGAGGATGGAGACGGCACGCGCGGGACGTGCGCCGTAGATCTTGCGGATGACGGCACGGATGCCCTCGCAGACCTCCTGCGCCTGCTCGGCAGTGGCGGTCTTGCCGGTGCCGATCGCCCAGATGGGCTCATAGGCAATGACGCAGTGGCGCAGAGCCGTGGCGTCGATGCCGCTGAGCGCGGTCTTGACCTGATAGGCGACATACTCCATGGTGAGATCCATCTCGCGCTGCTCAAGGCTCTCGCCGACGCAGATGATGGGGGTGATGCCCTTTTCGAGCAGGGCCTTGGTCTTCTCGTTGACGAGCATATCGCTCTCGCCGTGGTACTGGCGGCGCTCGGAGTGACCGACGATGCAGTACTTTGCGCCGATGTCGGCAAGCATATCGGCTGACACCTCACCGGTGTATGCGCCCTTCTCGTACTTGCTGACATCCTGCCCGCCGGCGGCGACCTTGCACTCCTTGCCGGCCTTGACCATGTTCTGGATCATGACGGCCGGGGTGCACAGCACGACCTCGCACACCTTGGTCTTGGGGAGGTTCTCCTTGAGCTCTTCCATGAAGGGCTTGACCGCGGAGTTGGTCATGTTCATCTTCCAGTTGCCGGCGATTATAGTCTTACGGTATTTTCTGTTCATTCGTTTATCTCCTTTTCATATCGCAGGGCAGCGGGGCGGCAGTGCCGCCCCTCGCCTATATCAGCTATAACCTTTCTTACTTATCGAGCAGGCACGCCACACCCGGAAGCTCCTTGCCCTCAAGGAACTCAAGGCTTGCGCCGCCGCCGGTGGAAATGTGGGTGATCTTATCGGCAAAGCCGAGCTTTTCAACGGCAGCCGCGCTGTCGCCGCCGCCGACTATGGTCACAGCGCCGGACTCCGCCAGTGCCTTTGCCATTGCCTTGGTGCCGTTTGCGAACTTGTCAAACTCGAAAACGCCCATGGGTCCGTTCCAGACGATGGTGCCGGCGCCCTTGACGGCGTCGGTGAACAGCTCCACGGTCTTCGGGCCGATGTCCATGCCCATGAGGTCGTCGGGGATGTTGCCCTCGGCGAGGACGGGCTCAGCGTCAGCGGAGAACTCCGCCGCGCAGTAGTTGTCGACCGGGAGGAGGAACTTCACGCCCTTGGCAGCCGCCTTGGCGATCATCTCGTTTGCGTAGTCGAGACGGTCAGCCTCAAGCAGGGACTTGCCGACCTCGAAGCCCTGAGCCTTCTTGAACGTATATGCCATGCCGCCGCCGATGATGATGGTGTCGGCTTTCTCGAGGAGGTTGTTGATGACGTTTATCTTGTCGGAGACCTTCGCGCCGCCGAGGACGGCAACGAACGGGCGCTTGGGGTCGTCAAGAGCCTTGCCCATGATGGACAGCTCCTTGTCGACGAGCAGCCCGGAGTAAGCGGGCAGGTACGCCGCGACGCCGGCGGTGGAGGCGTGCGCTCTGTGCACGGTGCCAAAAGCGTCGGACACGAAAATGTCCGCCATGTCGGCCAGAGCCTTGGCGAAGTCCGTGCCGTTCTTCTCCTCGCGGATGTCGAAACGGAGGTTTTCAAGCAGCATTATCTGACCGGGCTGGAGAGCGGCGGCCTTTGCCTTGGCGTCGTCGCCGATGATGTCCTTGGCGAAGATGACGTCCTGACCGAGCAGCTCAGACAGGCGCACGGCAACGGGCGCGAGGGTGAGCTTTTCCTTCCACTCGCCCTTGGGCTTGCCGAGGTGGGAGCACGCGATCACGGCAGCGCCGTGCTCAAGCAGATATTTAATAGTAGGGATAGCGGCCTTGATACGCTTGTCGCTGGTAATCTCGCCGGTCTCCTTGTTCTGGGGGACGTTAAAATCGCAGCGGAGCAGAACCTTCTTGCCCTTGACGTCTACGTCATAGACAGTTTTCTTGTTGTAGTTCATGGTATGCCTCCTAAAAATAATAATAAACTTATTTAATCTTTCGCCATTGAGCCTGTCCCCAGCAGGCCGGGAAAGCCCTGCTGGCGGAGCGCCTCATAGGCCAATATAGCAACGGAGTTTGAAAGGTTAAGACTCCGGGCCTCACTGATCATCGGGATGCGTATGCATCTGTCGCGGTATTTTTCCCTGAGTGCCTCCGGCAGTCCCGCGGTCTCCTTGCCGAAGAGGATGGCGACATCGCCGGTCATGTCGGCCTCGCTGTAAGCGCGCGGCGCTTTCGTCGTGGCGAGGTAGATATTTCTGTCGCCGTGGCGGGCAAAATACTCGTCAATATTCTCGTAAACCGATATGTCCACGAGGTACCAGTAGTCCAGTCCGCAGCGCTTCACTGCCTTGTCGGATATATCAAAGCCCAGCGGCTTTATCAGGTGCAGCCGTGCCCCGGTCGCGGCGCAGGTGCGCGCCACAGCGCCGGTATTGTGCGGTATCTCCGGCTCTACAAGTACGATGTCAAGCATTTGCGCCGCCTCTTTTGTCATAATTTTATCACATATCTTCTTGCTTTCCAAGTCATTTTATCACAAAAATCCGAAAAATCATGTACTTTTTTACGTTTATATCAATTTCTTGCATATTAGACAAATTGGAGCTATAATCTTTATTGCAAAAGGGCTGTTTCTTGTCATTTTGCATATGTTATATCTTTACTAAATGTCACAAAAAACGAGGATTTCGGCATGGAATACATTTGCAGCGACTGTCCGAGAAAATGCGGAGCCTTGAGGGGCGACAACACCCCCGGCGGGGTGTGCATGAGCCCTGCCCTGCCGCGCATCGCGCGCGCCGCACCGCACTTCGGCGAGGAGCCGTGCATCAGCGGGACGCGCGGCTCCGGCGCGGTGTTTTTCACGGGGTGCAATCTCAGGTGCGTGTTCTGCCAGAACATTGAGATAAGCCGCGGGCAGGGCGGCGAGCGCGTGGACACGGGCGCACTGCGGGATATTTTCCTGCGTCTGCGCGACGCGGGCGTGCACAACATCAACCTCGTCACGCCGTCGCACTACGCGCGCGTGATCGAAACGGCGCTCGACGGGCTGACGCTGGGCATACCTGTGGTGTGGAACTCCTCCGGCTATGACAGCGTGGAGACGCTGCGGCGGATGGAGGGGCTGGTGCAGGTGTACATGCCGGACTATAAATACGCCGACAGCGAGCTTGCGCGCCGGTACAGCGCCGCCGGGGACTATCCATCCGTTGCGGCAGACGCGGTGCGCGAGATGTTCCGCCAGCGCGGGGCGTATAAGCTCGATGAGGACGGACTTCTGACCTCGGGCGTGCTGATCCGCCATCTCATCCTCCCCGGGCAGGACGAGAACACCATGAGCGTCATCGACTTCATCGAGCGCGAGTTTGAGCCGGGGGACGTGCTTTTCTCGCTGATGAGCCAGTACACGCCCATGCCAGGACTGGAGCGCTTCCCGGAGCTGACGGGGCGCGTGGACATGCGCTCAAACGCCGCGCTCATCGCTTATATGCGCCGCTGCGGCATAACGGACGGCTACTGGCAGGAAACCGAGTCCGCAACGGCGGACATGATACCAGATTTTGACGGGACAGGCGTTAATGCCCCTTGACAAGCGGCGCGGTTTGTCGGATAATTGGTTTTGGAGAATCAGTACTATTTTTTCCGCAAAGGAGACAATATATTATGAATTACAACGAAGTTCTCGCCGCCGCAAAGGACTGCGTGGGTCCGTACTGCAAGGTCTGCCCGGTGTGCAACGGGCGTGCCTGCGCAAACATCATGCCCGGTCCCGGCTGCAAGTTCCCCGGCAACGTCGCCGCGCGCAACTATGACAAGTGGCAGGAGATATGCGTGAATATGGACACACTCTGCCCCAATTTCGCCGACTCCGACGTCTCGTTTGAGATGTTCGGCCACACGTTCTCCGCGCCCATCTTCGCCGCGCCTCTCGGTGCGCTGGACATGCACTACGGTCCGAAGTACAAGGATCAGCAGTACAACGCCCTCCTGATGAAGGCCGCGGCGGACTACGGCGTGATGGCGTTCACCGGCGACGGCGTCGACCCCGACATCATGAAGACCGCCGTGCGCGACAGCCGCGAGATCGGCGGCATGAGCGTGCCGACGATAAAGCCGTGGAACAAGGAAGCGGTTTTTGAAAAGCTGGACGCCGCGAACGAGGCGGGCATTTTCGCCGCCGCAATGGACGTGGACGGCGCAGGTCTCCCCTTCCTGAAGAAAATGAACCCCAACGCCGGCAGCAAGACCGTCGACGAAATGCGCGAGATAATCGGCTACGCGAAGATGCCGTTCATCATCAAGGGCATCATGACCCCGGCGGGCGCTCTGAAAGCGGTCGAGGCTGGCGCGAAAGCGATCGTCGTGTCCAACCACGGCGGGCGCGTGCAGGGCGGCGTTCCCTCCACGGCGGAGGTGCTCCCCGCCATCGCGGACGCTGTGAAGGGCAAGATCACCATCATCGTTGACGGCGGCATACGCTCCGGCGTGGACGTGTTCCGCGCGCTGGGTCTCGGCGCGGACGCGGTGCTCATCGGCCGTCCGATCATCCCCGCAATATACGGCGGCGGCGCGGAGGGCTTCAAGCTCTACATGGACAAGATCGTCGGCGAGCTGAAATCCACGATGACCATGTGCGGCGCGGCAAGCCTCAAGGAGATAAACCGCGACAAGCTCTGGATAGAAAAGTAAAGACCGAATACACGCATCGCCGCTCCGACCGGGGCGGCGATGTTGTTTTTTTGCTCTTTCTTGTATTATGTAAATTATATTACGTATATTAAGTTCTGTTAATTAGATTATGTATAATATATTCTGTTAATTATATTAAGTATATTATATTAAGTAAATAATTTTACGTAATTTTATTTATGTAGATTATATTATGTGTATAAAAATATGTTGATTATAATATGTAAGCTATATTATGTTGTGTAGAAAACAGCAGCCTCCCGCGCATGGGAGGCTGCTGTTATTTTATATTCATCTGTCACGTGCTGTACTGCGAATATATGGGGTAGAACGTGTCGCGCGCGGCGAGGGCGCGGTCACGGGCAACATTGGCAATGTCGCCGGGCTGCTCAAACTTGAAGCACCACTCGCGTGCGGCGTTGTACGCATCGTCCGCGGTGTCGCCCAGATCCATGAGATAGAAATCCAGCTCAAGATACTTCGTCTGCCCCAGCTCGTGCTGCATATAGCTGAGCTGCCCGGTGATAGTGGTGTAGTCATACCCGTTTGCCGTGCACCAGCTCGTCAGCCCGGTGCGCCGGTCGCCCAGCCACTGACACAGCCCGTAGCTTCCGTCGGCGCGGGCGGAGAGGCGGAACGACGACTCCTTATATATATTCGCCAGTATGCCGCACGCGGCGGCGGTGCTGTAGCCGAGCTGGTTTTTGCAGGAGTAATATACCATCTGCTCGGCAACGGGATAGACAAGGTGCACAAGCACGCCGTAGGTCGTGCAGCGCGCACCGACATTTGACCAGTTGATGTCGAACGACGCCTTGCCGCCGTCACCGCGGCTGATGACGACGCGGAAGAACGTGCTCGCCGCAGCCGTGACGATGCCGAAGTTGACGGCGCGCCCGCTCTCATCCAGCCAGAAGATGATGTCCCCCGCCTCCGCCTGGAGCGTCCCGCCGAACGGCACGGTCTCCGTCAGCGCGCACTGGCCGAAGCCGTTGACCTCGGTGAGGTAGTGATACTGCATCTCGCAGTCGGGCAGAACGTCGAACATTCCGATGTCGGTAAGCCCGCTCGCGTCGGCGCAGGTGAGCATGAAGTTTGTGTTGGCGGGGTCATTATATATGACCGCCTCAAAATCGGCGGAAAAGTCGCCCCCGGCGTCATAGCGCAGGGCGACGCCGCTCTCGGCGGCGAGGGTGAACTTATTGCGCAGCTCATCGTCCGGCGTGGAGCACACGGGGGCGTAGCGCAGGTAGTCCGCCTGTGCCGCGCCGGTGAGGTAAATGTCGCTTCTCGGGGTGGGCATGGGCGGCGGCGTAGGCGTCGGCTCCGGCGTGGGTTCGGGTGTGGGTTCCGGCGTCGGCTCCGGCGTGGGCACGGCGGTCACGGCGGGCGTCGAAACCGGCTCGGGTGTCGGCTCAAGCCCGCGCATATCGTCCACCGCGCCGGAGACGATGTCCAGTGCCGCGGAGACGCTGCCCGCGCCGCAGCCGGGCAGACCCAGCATCAACGCGAGCGCGGTCACGGCGCAGATTATCCTTTTTTTCTTCATATGTATCTCCGTTTGGGGATGTTTATATTTCTTCTATCTCTCCGCGGAAGCGGCGGCATTGGCGAGCATGGCACGGCGCAGGGATGAGCGGCGGTAATAGTACCACACCATCAGCGCCGCGCACAGCACCCACGAGGTCGGGTAGCAGAGGAAGACGACGCGGATGTCGCTGAACACCGGCAGCAGCAGCTCTATCCACACGATGCGGAACACACAGATGGACAGTGCTGAGATGATCGTGACCTGCGTCGCCTGTCCGGAGCCGCGTATCGCACCGGAAAAAATGTCAACAAACGAGTATATCCAGACGAAGGGCAGAAGGTAGCCGAGGAACGTCCTCCCGAAGGCGATCGCCTCTTCATCGCCGGTGAAGATGTGCATGAGCGGCTCAAAAAACGCGATGATAAGCCCGCCGATAACGACGCAGCTTGCCAGACACAGCACAAGGCAGACGCGGATCGCTTTTTTCATGCGCTCATACTTCCCCGCGCCGATATTCTGCCCGACAAACGTGGAGATGGCGAGGGAGAGCGCCTCCATGGGCATGTAGACGAAAGCATCGATCTTGCCGTAAGCCGTCACGCCCGCCATGGCGATGGTGCCGAAGGTGTTTATCTTTATCTGCACGAGGAGGTTTGAGATATTATACATGGAGCTTTGCAGCCCGCAGGGGATAGAAATGGCGATAACGTCGCGCAGAATGACTTTATCCGGCTTCATGTGCAGCGGGCGCAGGGCGTAGGCGGGGTCGAGCCTGCACAGGCGGATGACCACGAGCACGGCGGTAATCGTCTGGGCGATAACTGTCGCCCACGCCGCCCCGGCAACGCCCATGCCCAGCCACGCCACGGCGACAATGTCCATCACGAGGTTGCCCACCCCGCCTATCGCGAGGTAGATGAGCGGGCGCATGGAGTCGCCCTCGGCGCGGATGAGCCCCGCGCCGACATTATATATAAGCGTGATGATCGTGCCGCCCATATAGATGCGCAGATACTCCTCCGAAAGGTCGAGCGTGGTCTGCGGCATCTCCATTATGCCAAGCAGCTCGCGCGTGAACACAACGCCCACCGCGGTCATCACAACGCCGATTGCAAGGCTGAGCACCAGCGACGAGTCGATGAGCTTTCTGAGGCTTTTATGGTCGCCCGCGCCGTAATACATGGCATAGAGTATGCCCGCGCCGGTCGCGAGACCGAGGAAGAAGCCGATGAGCACATTGATGAGCGCGCCGGTCGCGCCGACGGCGGCAAGCGCGTCGTCCCCGCAGAACTGACCGAGCACGGCGCTGTCAATGGAGTTATAAAGCTGCTGAAGAAGATTCGTGAGCAGGATGGGCACGGCAAATTCAATAATGCACTTTGTTATCGAGCCCTCGGTCAGATTAACGGTTTTCGGCTTCATCAACGCACTGCGCCCCTCTCTCTCAAAATCTCTGCGCCATATAAACGCGAGGGCATTGTATACCACGCCGCCGCGAAAAGCAAGAGGGCGCAGGTTACATTTTGCCATGTTTTTGCCGGTAAAAGCGCATGTTTACAGTTTATTCTTAAACCGACAGGCATAAATGTGCGCTCTAAGCGTTAGACCCCTCGGCGGTGCGGATGTTCCGCAAATTGTCTGTATTTTACACGCAGTTCACAAATATTTTACGATGGCGCAAATTTTTGTTGAAATGCAACAAGAATGATGTTATAATCTGACACACAGATAGGGTGCAGGGCGCAAAATCGCCATAGCTCCCTACCGTATACAAAACTTTATAGGAGGATCCCAATGAAGAAGTTTCTTGCAATGCTTCTGGCCCTCGTCATGGTGTTCGCACTGTGCGCTTGCGGCCAGACCGCAAGCGCACCGGAGGCAGCTCCCGCAGAGGAAGCTGCTCCCGCCGCAGAAGAGGCCGCTCCCGCGGAGAAGTCCGACGCTGACTACTCCGGCAAGCTGGTCGTTTACTCCCCGCACGATGCCGACCCCCTGAATGCCGGCGTTGCGCAGTTTGAGGCAAAGTACCCCAACATCGAGGTCGAGGTCATTGCTGCCGGTACCGGCGAGCTGTGCCAGCGTCTCGTTGCTGAGGCAGCCAATCCCCAGGGCGACGTCCTGTGGGGCGGCGGTGCCGACACCCTCGCGGCTTACAACGATTACTTTGAGCCGTACGTCTGCGCGAACGATGAGTTCATCGGCGACGCTTACAAAGATCCCAACGGCTACTGGATAGGCGAGTCCCCGCTGCCCATGGTCTTCATCTACAACAAGACCATGCTGAGCGAGGAGGAAGTCCCCACCACTTGGGAAGGTCTGTGCGATGAGAACCTCAAGGGCCGCATCGCTTACTGCTCCCCCTCCAAGTCCGGCTCCGCTTACACCCAGCTGTGCACCATGCTCTTCAGCCAGCCCACCATTGAGGAAGGCTGGGCGCTCGTTGAGAAGTTCATCGCCAACCTCGACGGCAAGCTTCAGGACAGCTCCGGCAACTGCCATAAGCTCGTTGCCTCCGGTGAGTACGCCCTCGGCGTGACCATCGAGAAGTCCGCTGTTCTCTACAACGACAACCCCGACATCGGCTATGTCTACCCCGAAGCCAACTCCGCAGTTCCCGACGGTGTTGCTCTTATCAAGGGCTGCCCCAACGAGGAGAACGCGAAGCTCTTCATCGACTTCGTCACCAGCGCTGAGTGCCAGACCGCTCAGAACGCCGACTGGGCACGCCGCCCCGTCCGCTCTGACGTCGCCCCTGTGGGTCTGTGCTCTCTGGATGAGTGCAACGTCGGCAACTACGACTTCGATTACGCCGCTGCAAACCGCGACGCCATCAAGGAGCAGTTCAACGATCTCGTTGCAGGCTGATAGGCATTAACCTTACTTACTGCGGGAGGCACCTTCCAAGGTGCCTCCTTGCGGTATTTACCGCATACGGCTGAAACCCGCCCCGCACAGCGCGGCGAGGCAGCTTTGAACCGTGTATTGTACAAACAAGTCTAATATATAACGGAGGGCACTGTATGAGCAATCAGGTAATAATCAAGGACGCTGTCAAGCGTTATGGGGACTTCACCGCACTGAACGGTGTGTCGCTGGACATCCACGAGGGTGAGTTCTTCACGCTTCTGGGTCCGTCCGGCTGCGGCAAGACCACGCTTCTGCGCATGATAGCGGGCTTCAACTCCATAGAGGGCGGCGACTTTTACTTCGGCGACAAGCGCATAAACGACGTTCCCGCCCACAAGCGCGACATCGGCATGGTGTTCCAGAACTACGCCATCTTCCCGCATCTGACCGTGCGCGAGAACGTTGCCTACGGTCTCAAGGCGCGCAAGGTCCCCGCGAAGGACATCGCCCCGCGCGTGAACGAGGCGCTTGAGCTTGTGCAGATCTCGCACCTTGCGGACAGAAAGCCCAACGAGCTCTCCGGCGGTCAGCAGCAGCGCGTCGCGCTCGCCCGCGCCTTCGTTATCGAGCCGAGCGTCCTTCTGATGGACGAGCCGCTCTCCAACCTCGACGCGAAGCTGAGAGTGCAGATGCGCTCCGTCATCAAAAAGCTCCAGCGCAGGCTCGGCATAACGACGATATATGTCACGCACGACCAGGAGGAGGCGCTCGCCATCTCCGACCGCATCGCCGTCATGAAGGACGGACACATCATGCAGATCGGCACGCCGAACGAGATATACGCCAAGCCCCAGAACCCGTTCGTCGCGGGCTTCATCGGCGTGAGCAACTTCCTCGGCTGCGAGGTCAGCGCCCCCGCGGGCGGCAACGCCGCGGTCAGCATCAAAAACGAGCTGAACATAACCGTACCCGTCAGCCGCGCCTATACCGGCAAGGGCAAGATCTCCGCCCGCCCGGAGCAGCTGTTCTTCTCGGCAGAGGGCATGCCCGGCACGGTGCTGTTCTCCACGTTCCTCGGGGACTTCATCGAGTACGAGGTGGAGCTGGACGACGGGCAGAGCCTCATCGTCAACGAGTACACCAAGGACACCTCCGCCGTGCACAGCGACGGGGAGAAGGTGCACCTCAGCTTTGATCCCCTGCGCATCAGCCTTTACGACGAGAACGAGGAGGTGCTCAGCCTGTGAACAAACGCCTCGCCCAAAAGTGGAAGCCGGACTTCTGGTTTTTCACAAAGGTGTTCGTTATCCTTGCGATGTGCCTTTTCATCGTGTACCCGTTCTACACGATAATCACGAAGAGCGTTTTCTCAAACAAGGTCGACGGCATCACGCTTTATAACTTCAAGCGCTTTTTCACAAAGCCCTACTACTATCAGACGCTGCTGCGCTCGATGGTGGTGTGCTTTGCCACAGTGCTGACGACGACCGTCGTCGGCGTTCCGATCGCGTACCTCATGACGCGCTACAACATCCCCGGCAAGAAGGTGCTGCACATCTTCATCATCATGAGCCTGATGAGCCCTCCGTTCATCGGGGCGTACTCGTGGATCATCCTGCTGGGACGCGCGGGTCTGCTGGCGAAGCTCTTTGCGAAGATCGGTCTCGTCGCGCCGACGATATACGGGCGCTGGGGCATCATCTTCGTGTTCACGCTGCACCTGTTCCCGTACATATACCTCTATACCTCCGGCGCGATGAACAGCATCGACTCCTCCCTTGAGGAGGCGGCGGAAAACCTCGGCATGAACAAGCTCCGCCGCATATGGACGGTCACGCTGCCGGTGGTGCTCCCCTCCATTCTCGCGGGGTGCATCATGGTGTTCATGACCTGCCTTGCCGACTTCGGCACGCCGATGCTCCTCGGCGAGGGGTACACGGTGCTGCCGGTGCTGGTGTACAACGAATACATGTCCGAAAGCGCGACGGACCCGTACATGGCGTCAGCGCTGTCGGTTATCATCGTGCTGTGCTCGCTGACGATGCTGGGGTTCCAGAAGCTCGTCGTTGACAAGCGCAATTACATGATGAGCTCGCTCCGTCCCCCTCAGGAGACGAAGCTGCACGGCGGCAAGCGCTTTCTCGCCTCGCTGCCGATATACATCGTCGTGGCGCTGGCATTCCTGCCGCAGATCGTCGTCGTGTGCCAGTCGTTCATTGAGCGCAGCTTCTCCGGCGTTATAAAGGGCGTCAATCTCAATAACTACCGCACGATCATGTCCCGCCTCGGGCGGAACATCCGCAACACCTATGTGTTCTCCATCATCGCGATCGTGTTCATCATCATCGTGGGCATCCTCGTGTCGTACATCCTTGTGCGCAAGAAGGGCAAGGTCGCAAACCTTATCGACACGCTCATCATGTTCCCCTACGTCATCCCCGGCTCCGTCCTCGGCATCGGGCTGATCGTCGCGTTCAACCGCAAGCCCATCGTGCTCGTGGGCACCGCCGCTATAATGATAATCTCCTACGTCATCCGCAAGCTGCCATACACGGTGCGCTCCGGCAGCGCGTTCCTGTATCAGATGGACCCGTACATTGAGGAGGCGTCGATCAACCTCGGCGTGTCGCCGATGAAGACGTTCTTCACGGTGACGGCGCGCATGATGCTGCCGGGCATCATGTCCGGCGCGGTGCTGAGCTGGATCACGTGCATCAATGAGCTGTCCAGCTCCATCATGCTCTACTCCGGCAAGACCTCCACCATCGCCGTTGCGATATATCAGGAGGTCGTGCGCATGAGCGACGGCACCGCCGCCGCCCTCGCCACGATACTCACGCTGACGACGATAATCTCGCTCGTGATAGTGTTCCGCCTGACGAAAGGCAAGGTAAAGATAGTCTAATGATAAAAAACATAGTATTCGACATGGGCAACGTCCTTCTGTGGTTCGACCGCGAGAGGTTCCTTGACGCGGTCGGCGCGGAGGGCGAGGACAGGAAGATACTGATGAACAACGTCTATCTCTCCGTCGAGTGGGCACGGATGGACAGAGGCTCAATGACCGAGGCGGAGGCCGCGGCAAGCATGTGCACGCACGTGCCGGAGCGTCTGCACGAGAAGGTGCACCTGCTCGTCGACCAGTGGGACAGACCCATCTACCCCGTTGAGGGCATGGCACAGCTCGTGCGTGACCTCAAGACCGCGGGGTACAGGATATACCTGCTGTCAAACGCGAGCTACCGCCAGCATGAATACTGGCCGCGCGTGCCGGGGAGCGAGTGCTTCGACGGGACGCTCATCTCCGCCGATGTGAAGCTCGTCAAGCCCCAGCGGGAGATATACGACCTGCTGTGCAGCAACTTCTCCCTCAAGCCGGAGGAGTGCGTGTTCATCGACGACTCCGCCGCCAACATTGAAGGCGCGGAGGTCGCCGGGATGAGCGGCATCGTCTTTCACGGCGAGGCGGACGAGGCGCGCGAAAAGCTACGCGCGCTGGGCGTAAACGTGTAAAGCAGCATAAATTATAAAACGGAAGAGACATCGCGATGATGCCTCTTCCGTTTTCGCGTATATTCACTTCTGCGCTTCGCAGCGCACCGTGACGCGGCGCGCGCCGCCGTAGGGCAGGTGAAGAGTGTGAGGGGATAATCCGTGTTGATCATCGCGTCGACCTCATCGGGGTCGAGCGTTTCGGTGAGGGCGACGGTGTAAGCGTGAATGTCGCCGTTCCCGTCGGTGAAGTACACCGCGTCGCCGACTGCAAGCTCCGCAATGCCGCCGAAATGATAGGAATAGTTATGCGCGCCGAGGACGAGCGCCCCGGCGGCGAGCGAGCCGGAATACCGGCAGGGCGCGGATTGCAGCTTCACGCCGTCCCAGTCATATAGAACGGGCAGCTCCAGCGAGAGCGAGGGCAGCGACAGGAAGCCGAGATACCGCTCCCCCTCCGCCTCGACGCCGATGTCCGGGTCACGCGCGGATGCGGTATTCGTGCGCGAGGAGCGCGCCTCGGCAATGCCCCGCACGACGGCGGGCATGGCGCTTTGCGCCGCGTCGTCAGCGCGGCGCTCCTCGGCGCGGTTATGGCACAAAAGCACCGCCGCGGCGATGATGCACAGCGCGCCGAGGGTGATGAGCACCCGCCCGGCGCGCTTACTCGCCATGCGCTTTCCTCCGCGTCAGCCACACGCCAACAGCCACGAGCGCCAGCCCCGCCAGCGCGAGCACCGGCACAGGCCAGTTGAGCTGCCCCGTCTGCGGCAGGCGCCCGTAGAGCGGATATGTCGGGCTAGGCGTGGCCGTGGGAACGGGCGATGCGCTGGGCGACGGGCTAACCGCGGTGAACTCCATCTTCGGGCTGACCGCGACGGAATACTCCCAAGCGTCGCCCGCGGCGTTCAGCCCCGGCAGGGCGACGAGCGAGGGCGCGGCGGAATACACGCCGCTATTATCCGTATACGCATCGGTCACGACGAGATACAGCCCCGGCGTGAGCGCGGAGAGCGCCAGCGCGCCGGAGGCGTCGGTCTTGCCGCTATACTCCGGGGTGAGCTTGGTCTCCTGCGCATACTTCGCGAGCGCCGCGGCGGCGGACGACCACTGCGCCGCGCCTGTCATGGCGGCGAGGTCGACCCCGCTGGCGGCAAACGCCGGGGCGAGCGTGAAGCGCATATTCGCGTCCGCGTCCGCCGCGCGGTAAACGCGCACACTCACGCCGCCAAGCGGCGCGGAGGCGTAGGCACAGCGCACCGTGAGCGCGCACTGCGCCGTCACGTCGACCGCCGGGACGGCATACGCCGCCGCGGGCATGCACGCGAGCAGCAACACCGCCGCAAGCAGCGCCAATGGCTTTTTAATTGAAGAAATCAGCTTTGTCATGCCAATCCTCCATTACTTTTTATATCTTCTGCCTTTCTTCACAATGAGCGATATAACAGCAATCGCGATGATGAGCGCGAGCGCGGCAAGGGCGAGCTTGCCCTGCCAGCCGAGGCTGTGCGAGATCTGCTGCACCGCCGTGACGGTCGGGGCGCTCTGCGGCACGTATTCCACGCGATGCCCGCGCACGAGAAGCCTGTGGGTGTTCACGCCATAGGGCGTGCAGGTGAGGAGCGTGACATAGTCCTCCCCCTCCACGGGCATGAGCGCGGAGACGTCCGTCGGCTCCACGGTGAGCATCTGATCGACCTTATATGCGAGGGTGTCGTCAAGGACGTAGAGATAAAACTCATCCCCGATATCAAGACGGTCAAGATCGGTGAAAAGCAGCGCTGAGGGCAGCCCGCGATGCCCGGAGATAACGCTGTGCGTCCCCGCACCGCCGACGGGCAGACTCGTCCCGGCGAGATGCCCCGCGCCGCTTTGCAGCGCGTCCTCCCCCGTGCCGTGGTATACCGGCAGACGGAGGGATATTTTCGGAATCTCGATATAGCCCATGACGCCCGTGCCGTCGGGGTCGAGGAGCGTCCAGTATGCATCATCCGGCGCGGGCTGGTCGCCGGTGAAAGCATCGCCGAAGCTGTGGTCAAGCGCGGCGTTGTACGCCTCGGCGCTCGCGCGCTCGGCGGAAAAGTCGTCCGCCGTCATTTCCGCGACGGTGCGGACATAGTCCGTGATGAGCGATTCCTGCCGCCGCTGGTTCCAGATGTCGCTGAGCGCGGGATAGAGCAGCACGCCCAGCCCCACAAGGAAGATGAGCGCGGGCAGGAGCACGCCGGTGGGTTTCTTTTTCATGCCGCCTCCTCAGTGCCGCCCTTGATACCTGCCGCGGCGAGCACGCGGACGGCGCGGCTCATGCGCCTTGCGCCGGGAGAGGGACACATACAGCGCGATGAACGCCGCCGTCGTCAGCAGCCCCACGACCGTCCAGAGGACATAGTTCGTGTGCACGGAGCGGACGACACTGTTCCCCTCGTCTGCGGCGGTCTGCACGTCATAATCCACGCGATGCCCGCGCACGAGAAGCCGGTGAGAGTTCACGCCGTAGGGCGTGCAGGTGACGAGGGTGGTATAGTCCATGTCCGGCTCCCTGTCGAGCGCGGAAAGCTCGTCCGGGGCGACGGTGAGGATCTGATCAACCTCATAAGCGAGGACGCGGTCGAGCACGTAAATATAAAAATGGTCGCCAAGGGTGAGCCGGTCAAGATCGGTGAACATGGCGGCGGAGGGCAGACCGCGGTGCGCCGAGATGACGCAGTGCGTCCCCGCGCCGCCGACAGGCAGCGCCGAGCCCTCCAGATGCCCCGCGCCCTTTTCGAGCGTGGCGGGGGTTGTGCCGTGATAAATGGGCAGACTGACGGCGATCTTGGGAATGCTGATGTAACCCATGACGCCGTCCGGGTCAAAGGCGAGCTGGGCGAGATAGTTCGCGCTCTCCTCGTCGGTGATGGCGGCGAAAGCGTCCGGCACGTCCTTGCCCGTGAGCGAGGCGTTGTACGCATCGGCGGCGGCGAACCACGCGGAGTAATCCTCGCGCGGGGTGTCGGCGACGACGGCGGTATAATCCTCTATGAGCGCGGCACTGCGCCGGGCGTTATACCGGCTGCTGACGAGCGGATAAAGGAGCAGGACAAGCCCCGCGAGAAACAGCAGCGCGAGGAGAACTGCGCTTTTTGCGCCTTTTCTCATTCTTCCCTTTTCCGTTTGAGGAAGAGCACCGCCGCGAGCACCATCACGGCAACGCCGCCGACGGTGAACATCACTGTGCCTGCGCCGCCGGTTGTGGGCAGGACGGGGGTAGTGGCGTTACGGAGATCGACCGTATAATTCTTTTCGGTCACTGTCTTCGCGCCCACAAGGTTTGCATCAGCTTCATCTGTATTCGTAAAGTTGCACCCCAGCGTGCTGAGCCTTTCATGCTCCGGCTGTGCAGAAGCATCTGCCTTCACGAAAGACGCGAGAGTCAGCGTAAATCTGTCCTTGGGAAGGAAATACCCACGCTGGGTCGAAACCTCCTTCACATAATACGTGCCGTGACCAAGCCCTTTGACCGTGAATGCGTTGTCGGCAGGAAGCTGCGTCACCGTACCGCTGGCATCCGGAATATAATACCCGCCAGCTGTCAGAGTAAAGCTCATCTTCGCATCATCGTCAGAGTACATCTCGAACTTTGCGCCGGTGAGAGGTGCATCGTCTGCATCGACCTTTTTGAGGGTGAACGAGTAGTTATACACATTCGTCGTCACAGCCGTGGTGGTCTGCATGGTTGTGGTGGAACGTCCATAGGAGAGCACTGCCGTATTTGTGGAAATGCCGTCCGCCGCGGCGTTCGGAGTCACGCGCGCCTGATAGAAGAGATAGACAGTTTTTGCGACCGTCGTATCATTCTGAGTGAGCGTCTTATAGTCGAGGTCAAACTTGAGACTGCTGCCCGTGAGGGCTGAATCCGACTTTATCGCATTTACCAGCTCCACAGCCTGCGGGGTGGTGGGATTCTTAGGTTCTGCGGAATAGACCTTTGCGGAGTTGGGCATATACTCCATATTGGTCATATTATCTTCGAGCACAAGATTAAGCGTTTCAACATCGGTATATGCGGGGATGGTCAGTGAGACGACAAAGCTGCATACATCTCCGATAGAGGCATCGGTCTGCGCGCCCCACGCTTCGTGCGTCCTGCACCAGACTTCTTTGTTAATGGTCGGTCCCTTTACGGACTTTGCCGCGAGAGTAATGCTGTCTCCCGTGCCGGTGCTGCCGCCGCCGCTGACTATAATCTCATCCCCCACAACGCGCGCGAACACGGACATGGGCAGATAGATATTGCCGTCGTTGCCGGAGGTCTGGACAGTAATTATATAATAGCCCGGTTTGAGCCCTGAGAAAGTGATACTGCTCGCGTCCGCGTCAACAGCATTACTGGCGGCAGGCGCTGGAAGATTTTTCCCATTCACGAAGTTATCGAGGAAGGTTTTAAGCTGAACAGATGACAGCTTGGCAAAATACTGGTCAACATCCACGCTATCGCTAGCTACGTCCTTGATATACGCGCCAAAATTCTCTTCATACACGTATTTGTTGTAACCCGCGTTATAAGACACGACCCGATACATATTGACCACCTCGCCGGGAGTGACCCCGTTGACAGTCACTGTCGCGGTTTTGTTGAACTCTGTCGTGGTGCTGCCGGTCTCGGTGCCGCCAGTCGCGTCTTCCCTGTCTGCCCAAGCGGCGGCGGAGAGCGACGCGGCGAGCATAACGACAAGGGTAAGCGCGGCAAGGGTTCTGATTATCTTTTTCATGCTGTTTCTCTCTTTCGTTTTATTATCAGCACGGCGGATATGCACATCAGCGCCGCGCCGAGCGCGATCGGGGCATAGATGCCCACGCCGCCGGTCGTCGGGAAGACATAGAGCACCTGATTGACAACTGTGAGGGTATAACCGCCCGTCCTTGAGTCTTCGAGCCGCCACCCTTCCGGGGCAGTCGTGCCGGTGGGGAGAAATATCTCTCCATTGGCAACGATGAATTCAAAATCATCTTCAAGCGGTTTATACCCGTTGGGGGCGGAGGTCTCCCTGAGGATATACCTGCCGCGCTCAAGCCCGGTGATCACAATTTTGCCGTACTCATTGGAAGTATACACAGGGCTGTCGCTGCGCCCCTCCTCTTCCCCGCCGTCATAATCGCCCTCGCGGGTGAGGGTGAACGTCGCGCCGGGGACGGGCGAATCATACTGATTGACCTTATTGATCGTGAGCGTCTGCGAAGTCTCGTTGACGACGGTGTGCACCGCGGTTCCGTCGCCGCCGATGGCTGTGACTGTGGCAATACCGGCATGGACACGCACCATGTAAACAGTGTCGTCCAGCGCGTAGCCGTCGAGCGCCTTGGTCTCTTTCAGATAATACGTTCCCGCGGCAAGCTTTGAGGCGAACTCCACCTCGCCGTTCCCGCCGGAAACGGCGACCTCAACAACGTTAACGAGGTTCACGTCGGAGTAGAGCTTGAACTCCACCCCCGCAAGAGGTTTGCCGTTGACCGTGTCGCTGACCTTGCGCAGCGTCAGTTTGCCGGAGACCGTCTCAATGTTAAAACGAATGAGCACATGGTCGGCAAAGACATCGTCACCATTGCTGTCCTTCCAGTATCCCGATATGTGGTCATAAGCACCGTCCGCGCCTTTTTTATAGCGATTCTCGTCAAAGGTTATGTCATAGTCCTCATAGCCGTCGTCAATGCCGGGGATGTTCGCGTCATACGCCGTATCACCGATATACGTCACGCGCACGCTGTACTCGGCAAGCTCGCCGTCAACGAAAAGCGGGAGATTCGACCACACGGGCGACCACTCCCCGTCGGCGATGAGCGTCACGGTGTATTTCTCGCCGACCATGGGCGCTCCGCTGCGCCAGAGCTGCACGGTAATGGGCTTCTCCTCGTCGGTGTACGTGCCGATCCATGAGCCTTGCACCTTGACCTCGGTGAGGACATGGGAGAGGTTGTCTATCGTCAGCACCGCCCCGTCGGTTTTTGCCCAACTCCCGGATGGAAGCTTTATCTCGTTACCCTGATCATCTTTAATGCACTTCTCGCTGACATTCGTTATCGTGCCGTCGTCGCCGACGTAGAATGTGACGCTCTCCGCGCCGTTATAGCCGAGAGGTACCCGCTCGGTGAGGGTATAGCTATGCCCTCCCTTGAGCTTGAGATAGGTATACCCATTGCCGCCGGTGACGACGACATTGCCCTTGACGGTTTCGGTGTAGCCCGCCTCCTCCGCGTCGGAGGAATACTCACTGCTGCCGGGCTTATGATAGAGCTGAAATGTCGTCCCCTCGGGGGGGTCGTTCATTGAAAGCTCAAACTCAACGCCCGCGATGCCATGCCCGGTGACGCTGTCGCGCTTGGCGACGGTGAGTGTGCCGGTCTTGACGTACATATTCTCCAAGGCGACGGTCTGCACGGCGGAATCCGGGATATCCTTGGCGTAGGAGGCGACGGTGACGGTCACGCCCGTGCCGTCATAGCTGTTCCACCCGCTCACGGGCGTAACTGTCTGCTGATTAGGGTTGCGCACCATATAGCGCGCGGTGTGCGTATATTCGGCAAAGCCGCTCGGGATCCCGTACCCGCTTTCCTTGACCGTATACTGCATGTTCTGATACCCCTTGAGCACCCATGTGTACGTATCGGTCACAGGGTCATAGCTCTTGTAACCGGTCTCATCTTTGGCAAGGGAAGTGTCCCTCTCCGGTTTGAGGCGGAGCGTGTAGTCCGGCACTGCAACGACCGCATTGCTGCTGCCGGAACCGGTCGAGCTGTTATGCACAACATTTATTTTGAAATCCTGCTTGGTGACGGCGTTGATGACGTCCGCGCTGCCGGTAAAGGTCTTCGTGACAACAAGACGCGCGGCCTTTGCCACGAGCACGCCGTCGACATGATAGCCGTCGGAGTGCTCATATTTGAACACATACCAGCGGATGGTGAAGTGATCTGAGGTCAGATACTCATGGTCGATTGGAGTGCCGCCGATATGGACCGGCTCTTTCCCGGCGCGCAGAGCGCTCAGCACCGTCTCATCCGACGGGAAGCTTTCAAGCGTCAGCCCCGATGCCGATGTGCTCATGAGTGCGCGTACACTCTTGTCGACATCTGCGGCAGTGTCTTCTCCGGCAGGTGCTGATATGGCATCAAAGTCACCGTTGCTGTCAGGCTGTACCGAAGATGTGCCGAAGACACGCGCGGCAAACAGGGATTTTGTAAAATGGCTCTGCGCCGTGGGTGGATTGTAGCCGCTGCCCAGATTGCTCGCGACCTCGCAGTCATAGCACACATAGAAATTTGCCGTGCTGACAAGCTGGCTTCCGCTTGTGTTCTGCTCAAACGGCGTCCACACAGCGGTGAATGTCACTGTGTTGTTCACCGCGTACTTTTTGAGTTGATCATAGCTGAAAACCGCGCCCGGGGTGATAAGATCACTGTCGTCCAGCTTCCAGCCCTTGAAAGTATAGAAGATAGTGCGGGGCTTATTACCCGAGTCGACCTTGACCTCGGCTCTGTCGCTGTCCGTGGCGAGTACGGTCATCGTGCCATCCTTCGGGACAGAGGACGGCACTTTATACTGCTGCATTCCGTTTACCGCGCCGTCATTTCGGATGCTCTGCGCAGCGGCATCAAACTGCCCAGCCTTTACGCGCTTTATGCCGGCGTTATAGACAATGTAAAGCTCCTCGCCGCGCGCCGTAACGGTGAGCGGCTGTGTGACACTGTTTATCTTCAAAGAGAACGTTCCGTCAGTAAGCTGGGTTAGCGCGTAGCTGCTCTTATCCAGCGCATTGCCGTCCTTGTCGAGCACCACCCACTCCGCGTCGGTCAGCGCGGGAAGCATTATATTGGCAGAGTTCTGTTTGCTGAACACATATTGTGTCTGCGGCAGTTGGGTGCTGTCAACCTTGCCGCCGCCGTTGAACTCTATGGTGTAAAAGCTGTTGTCAGCGAGGAGCGCCGCATCTTTAAACTTCTTACTGTCTGCGAAGTATGAGGGATTATTGGTGACATTGCCGGGCGTGTAATAGACATAATATGTTGGGACATTGCCCCCAGTCGTGCCAAGTGGAATCCAGTAATCATTGCTGTCGTCCGTTGCAAGCATCGGCGCAACATCTGCCCATATTTTATCGGGGGAATTATCATCCCTGTGCGGGAAGAAAAGTTCTCCGTTATAGTTGCCTTCTATTTCCATCCCGCTGTCATAGTCTTTATATACGTTGACCAAATCAGAGTAGCTTATGTAATAGCGCGGGGTAGTGCCACTGCCAACAGGAAAGCTCGCCGTGTCGGTGGTGGTGGTCGTCTTGTCTGTCAGCTGCACCCACTCGCCATCTATCGCGATATAAAACATTACAGTTTTCGTTATCGTCGCAGTCGTCGCTACACCGCGCGCGGCGTAGACGTCCAGCGGCGCGGTTATCGGCGCGGAGAGGTCATAGGGGACCTTGCCGCCCTCGGCGTCGAGGGTATACCACTCCCATGTCTCCGTCTGTTCCGTTTCCGTCTGCTCGGGCTCAGTCTCGCCCTCGGCGCTGTACGTGTCCGCGCCGCCGGTGAGGGAATAGCGCACGGAGTCATTGACAAGGAGGTCAAGGCTGCTGCCCGCGCGGACGGTGAAAGAAACGCACTCCTCCTCCGCGTCCGGCGCGGGGATGATGTGCAGCATAACGGGAATCTCCGTCTCGGTTTCGGTCTCCGGGGTGGGTTCGGGGTCTGGTATCGGTTCAGCGTCCGGCGTCGATGTCGGCTCCGCGGTGGGTTCCGGCGTGGCGATGGGTTCCACAGTGGGTGTGGGTTCCGCTGTCGGCTCCGCCGTGGGAACGACCGTGGGTTCCGGCGTCGTGGTCACGTCCGGCGCGGGCGTTGCCGTGGGAACGGTGGCAACGACGGGGTTTCCCGTCTGCGTGCTGCCATCGTCCGTCGTCGGGACGGCGGTAAAGCCCACCATGCCGAACAAAGAAGAAACGAGAATGAGCACAACAAGCAACTGCCTACCTATGCGCCCGGGATCCCATCCGGTCTTCCCGTGCGCCGCTCCTTCTCGTTTGGTTTTATTAATTTTTCTCTTTCTATTTAAATTCATATTTGATCACATCTCGATTACGCGGCTGTGTCTATAAATGCTGTTTCAATATCTGCGTGCACGTTAACTGGAAATTTTATCTACTCTCCTGTCAACTTATCTTAACGCGATATTAACAGCATTCTGCACAAACCCGCCTATATATATATATATATATGGACACAATTTTTCATACAGATTTAATTATACACACAGAATTTGTTTTGTCAAGGCTTTGTAAACCGTTAATTTGCACAATTTTGTATGGATTTTATTCCATTGTATGGCTTTATGTAAATCTTTATGGAGAATGTAAAGTCCGTGTATAATTTTGATAGGAGTTTTATTGCTCTCCGCTGGAAAAGTTATAGATTGCCGTGCTCAGATTTTAGCGCAATTTTAATGCAGTTCAAAAGAAAGGTGCTTTAAATTGTGTGCACTTCTGTTTGTGGTGAAAAGGGTGCAAAAATACAGCGCGCGGAATGACCCCGCGCGCTGCCGGTATACGTTCTACTATTTAAATTAACCTATAACTTTCTTCTCCAACTCATCCACATCGGCGAGGAAGAGCGCCGCCTCGGCGTCGGACGGGATGAGGAAGCCCGTGCGCGGGGAGACAGTGAAGCTGTCGACCGCGGGACCGTCCATCAGGCAGGAGCGCTTGAACTGCTGGCTGAAATAGCGGCGGCAGTAGCTGCGCAGCCAGCGGACAAGCTCCTCATCCGTGAACTCCTCGCCGTAGGCGAGCTTCGCAAGGCGGAAGGTCTTGGACGGGGTGAAGCCGCAGATCATGATCTTGTGGGTGAAGAAGTCCTGCAATGAGTACGACCCGACGGAGTCCTCGCTCTTCTGCTCGATCTGGTCGTCATGGATGGGCAGAAGCTCCGGCGTGACCGGGCAGTCCAGCACATCCCACAGCGACGCGGCGAGCGTGGCGTTGTCCGTGGTCTGGGCGATGTAGCGGACGTTGGCGCGCACCTGCGTCTTCGTGAGACCGAGGTTGACATCGTAATTACTGGTATGGTCGCCGTTGAAGGTGCACCAGCCGTCCACAAACTCGCTGAGATCCTCCGTGCCGACATCAAGACCGTTGACCTTGTTGGCAATGTCGAGCAGCACCTGGGTGCGCTCGCGCGCCTGCGCGTTCTCGAACGCGATGGAGTAATCATCGTGGGCGTGACCGATGTCGTCAAAATGCTGATACACGGACTTGCCGATGTCAATGACGCGGACTTCCGCGCCCATCTGCTCGGCCACAATGACGGCGTTGGACTTCGTGCGGGACGACGTGCCGAAGCACGGCAGCGTGCAGGCAATGACGTTTTCCGCCGGGAGACCCATGCGCTTGACCGCCATGGCGCTCACCATAACGGCGAGGGTGGAGTCCACCCCGCCGGAGATGCCGACGACGCAGTGGTCAAGATGCGCGTACTCCATGCGCTTGACAAGCCCGGACACCTGAATGTCCAGCACGCGCTCGCAGTATTCCGGCACGTCCTCGGGGCGCGCGGGAAGGTGCGGGTGCTTGGCATAGCTGCGCGTGAGCACCGTGTCGGTCAGCTCACCGCCCCACGGGGCAACGCACATATCCTCGTCCGGCTCGTCAAAGCCGCCGAGTTTGCGGCGGAGATTGAGGAGATAGTCCACGTCCAGCTCCGTGACGGCCATGCTGTCGGGGCGCTCATCCTCGGCGAGGATGACGCCGCCCTCGGCGGCGAGGCAAAGGCCGGAATAGACATTGTCCGTGGTGCTCTCGCCCTTGCCGGGCGCGGCGAGCACCACGCCGCACGCGAGGTGCTTGGACTGATACCGCGCGGCGAGGCGCGCATCGTCCGTAGAGGACGCGGTCGCGGGGAAAGACGCCATCTGCGCGATGACCGTCGCGCCCTCGGCGGCATAATACTCCGCCGGGGAGCACACAGCGTCGATATCCGCGCCCAGCTCCACCGCGACGGAGAGGCCGCGCAGCTTTTCATGCGTGAAGAGGACGTTGGGGACAAGCTCCGTCTCCAGCGCGCCGACGCGCACGGTGTCGCCCTCGCCGGTATACGCGGCGAAGCGGCTGCCCGCGACGTTCTCGCGCGGCACGAGCGCCAGCACCTCGCCGGAGTACACCGCGGCGGCGCAGCTGAGAAGCCGGCTGCCGTAGGCATACGGCAGGCCGACGAACACAAGCATATCCAGCCCCGCGGAGGCTTTTGTGACCTCCTCCAGCGCTGCCGCCGCCCCGTCGAGGAGCACCCTGTGCCCGACAAGGTCATAGCACGAGCAGCCCGTGAGCGTAAGCTCCGGGAAGACGAGCACCTTCACGCCCGCCGCGTCTGCCGTTTTCATGCAGTCGATAACGCGCGCGGCGTTATAGCGCGTATCCGCGACCTTTATGACCGGGGAGGCCGCCGCAACCTTAACAAATCCGTCTTTCATTGTCTGTTCCAGCCTCTATTCTCTATAAAATCAATTGATCAAAACTTGATGCGCTCGGCGATATAATCTCTGACCTCGAAGATGGGGATGCGCACCTGGGTCATGCTGTCGCGCTCGCGCACGGTGACGCAGTGATCCGCCTCGTCGGTCTCGGTGCCGACGGTGTTGAAGTCAAACGTGATGCAGTACGGCGTGCCGATCTCGTCCTCGCGGCGGTAGCGCTTGCCGATGGAGCCGGTCTCGTCATAGTCGCACATGAATTCCTTGCTAAGCTCCTGATAAAGCTCAAGCGCGGGGCCGGTGAGTATCTCTTTCTTAGAGAGCGGCAGGATCGCGCACTTGAACGGCGCGAGCGCGGGGTGCAGGTGCAGCACCGTGCGCACATCGTCGTTGCCCTTCTTGTCCTGCCCGACGACCTCTTCATCATAAGCGTCGCACAGCACGCTCAGCACGGTGCGCTCAACGCCGAGGGACGGCTCAATGACGTAGGGGATGTAATGCTCGTTCTTGTCCTGATCGTAATAGGTCAGATCCTGGCCGGAGACGGTCTGGTGCTGGGTGAGGTCATAGTCCGTGCGGTCGGCAACGCCCCAAAGCTCGCCCCAGCCGAACGGGAAGAGGAACTCAAAGTCCGTGGTCGCCTTGGAGTAGAAGCACAGCTCCTCGGGGTCATGGTCGCGCAGGCGAAGGTTTTCGTCCTTGAGACCGATGGACAGCAGGAAGTTGTGGCAGAACGTGCGCCAATAATCGAACCACTCAAGGTCGGTGCCAGGCTCGCAGAAGAACTCAAGCTCCATCTGCTCAAACTCGCGTACGCGGAAGATGAAGTTGCCCGGAGTGATCTCGTTGCGGAAGGACTTGCCGATCTGCCCGATGCCGAAGGGCAGCTTGCGGCGCGTGGTGCGCTGGACATTGACGAAGTTGGTGAAGATGCCCTGCGCGGTCTCCGGGCGGAGGTAGACGGTGTTCTTCGCGTCCTCGGTCACGCCCTGGAACGTCTTGAACATAAGGTTGAACTGACGAATGTCGGTGAAGTTATGCTTACCGCAGGTGGGGCAGGGTATATTGTGCTCCTCGACGAAGTCCTTCATCTCGCTCTGGGAGAAGGCGTCGACGGGCTTTGGCAGCTCAAAGCCGGTTTCGGACACCCAGTCCTCGATGAGCTTGTCCGCGCGGAAGCGCTCGTGGCACTCGCGGCAGTCCATCAGCGGGTCGGAAAAGCCGCTGAGATGGCCGGAGGCGACCCACGTCTGCGGGTTCATGAGGATGGCAGCGTCGAGACCGACGTTATAGCGGTTCTCCTGCACGAACTTCTTCCACCATGCGCGCTTGACGTTGTTCTTCAGCTCAACGCCGAGGGGGCCGTAGTCCCAGGTGTTGGCGAGGCCGCCGTAGATCTCGCTGCCGGCGAAGATGAAGCCGCGGTTTTTGCACAGCGCCACGATCTTGTCCATTGTTTTGTCAGTGTTTTTCATAATACATCCTTTCCCGCGGCTGGCTGCCGCAGAGATTATTTTTCGTTGTCTCCAACAAAATGTTAGTATAACAGATTTAACCGCGTATATCAACGATTATTACAGATTTAACAGGGGCGCGGACTAGCTTTTTGGCGCGCGGGGTGTTATAATGGCGCATACTTTGTTGAAACGGATGTGATGAACATAGCCGCACCGCAGACGGCCGCCGCGCTTCGCCCGGCAAAGGTCAAGAATTATTCACTGAGTTTAATGCGCTTTCTCGCCATGCTGTCGCTGACGACATGCCACATGTTCCAGCAGGCGGGGCATGAAATAACAGCAAATCTCCTCTCCACCGCCGTGCAGGTCTTTCTGCTGCTGAGCGGGTACCTATACGCGCACAAGGAGTTCACCGACCCCGCCGCGCGGGTCAGCTTCGTGCTGAAAAACGTGGTGAAGATACTGCTGGACTTCTATCTGTGCGTGTTTTTGCTGATACTGCCGGTGTACTACTTCAAGGCGCCGGAATACCTCACGGGGTCGAACATATACCGGCTGCTCCTCGGGCACAGCGGCTGGTACGGCGTGCACCACCTGTGGTACATCTCCAGCTGTCTGCTGTGCTACATGGCGACGCCCGCGCTCTATGACCTCAAGCGCTACTTCCGCGCGAAAAACTGCACACTCGCGGGCGTGATAGTGCTGATCGCGGTGATGGAGGTGCTGCTGAAATCGTTCGAGTCGTATTTTCAGGCGTACTGGCTGAGCTGCTACGTGCTCGGGTACTTTGTGGCGGACATAAAGGACGATATGCCGAAGCTGCGGCGCGTGTGGATTGCGGCGCTGGTGCTGGGCATAGGGCTGACCGCGCTGACGTACTGGTACAAGTTCTATTACTACGACAGCGTGATGGGTCAGGTGTCGACGCTGATGTACTACGGGTTCGTGTTTTTGTTCCAGTACGGCGTGGTGCTGTTCGGGCTGGGCGTTTTTCTGACGCTGCTGATAACGACGCGGGGCATACGCTGGCCGGGCTGGGCGCGCAGGATATTCGACACGACGGACACGCTCTCTTACGACGTGTATCTTGTGCACATGATATTCGTGGAGGGCTGCCTGACAGTGATAGGGCGGCTGGGCAATGTGTGGCTGGAGGCCGTGATAACGCTGACGGAGGTTTTCGTCGCGGCGTGGGTGCTCCACTGGATAAGCGGCAGGCTCAAGCCGCTGGTGAACAGGCTGACCGCGAAGCTGTGATGTTATACGTTAATGCGCAAAAAGAGTGCCGCGGCGCGGCACTCTTTTTTATGTTTTTTTCGCATATTCAGGCGAACAAAACCGATACTAACTGCGTCTATATAACACAGCGCAGGAGGCGCAGAGAGATGAGAAAGCTTCTTGATAAAATACGGCACAGCCGCACCGCGGATGCGGCGATGGTCTCCATCGCCGTGGCGGTTTTTCTGTTCGCGGCGGGCATATTCTTCATGATGGACAACCGGCACGTGCGCTTTTACGTCAGCGGCGGGCAGGAAGTGAGCGTGGAATACGGCGAGGAGTTCACCGATCCCGGCGCGAGCGCCGCCGCAGTGGGCGCGTTCAGCCTGTCCCGGCCGCTGAACGTGGCGTGTCAGGGGCGGGTGGACACCACGCACCTTGGCAGTTACCGGCTGATATACAGAGCGCGGTACAAGTCCCATGACTATACGACCGAGCGCGTGGTGAACGTGGTGGACACGACGCCGCCGGAGATAACGCTGCTGTCCACGCCCGGATATACGCCGAACTGGCTGGACGGGTACGTTGAGGAGGGCTACACCGCCCATGACGCGCACGACGGCGATCTGACGGGCGCGGTGACAGTGAGCACGCGCGGGGATGAGATAGTCTACACCGTGACGGACGCGGCGGGCAACCGCGCCGAGGCGGTGCGCCGCCCGAATTACACCGTCGGGCGGCCGGAGCTGACGCTCAACGGCGAGAGCGACGTTGTGATAAGCGCGCGGCTGAGCTACGCCGACCCCGGCGTGACGGCGCGCGACGCGCAGGGCAACGACCTCGGCGCATATGTGCGCGTGAGCGACACCCTCACGCCCGACCGCCCCGGCGACTATACGCTCACCTACTCCGTGACGAACGCCGCGGGCGAGAGCGTGACGGCGGAGCGGCACGTGACCGTAAGCGGACAGGCTCTGCCCGCGAGCGCCGCACCGGAGGGCAAGGTGATATACCTGACGTTCGACGACGGACCGGGACCGTACACGGACGCGCTTCTGGACGTACTGGACAAATACGGCGCAAAGGCGACGTTCTTCGTCACGGGCAACCGCGCGAACTACCGCAGCGCGATAACGCGCGCATACAACGCCGGGCACTCCATCGGCGTGCACAGCTACACGCATGATTACGGCACGATATACTCCGGCGAAGAGGCGTTTTTCGACGACTTCACCCGCACGGAGGACATGATACACGACCTCACCGGCAGCTACACCCAGCTCTGCCGCTTCCCCGGCGGCAGCTCGAACACCGTGAGCCGGTTCAACCGCGGAATAATGACCCGCCTCGCCGGGGAGCTGGGCGAGATGAGCTACCGCTACTTTGACTGGGACGTGTGCAGCGGCGACGCGGGCGAGACCACGAACACCGACACCGTCGCGGCGAACATCATCTCCGGCTGCAAGGGGCGCAGCTGCGCCGTCGTCTTGCAGCACGACATCAAGGATTTCAGCGTCGCCGCGGTGGAGCAGGTGCTGCAATGGGGGCTTGAAAACGGCTACGCCTTCCGCGCGCTCGACCTCTCCTCCCCCGCCGCGCACCACGGCATCGCGAACTGACGGTGAGAAGCGCTGACAGACAATGATCCGCCCCACCTTTACTTTTCCGCGAGTTGAGCTTTACTTTTGGTGTGAGATTGGGTATAATAAGTAAAGGTCGGAGGTGAAGTGCCATGATCGCATATGATGGACTTATTCAAAAATTAAATGACAGGGGTCTCTCAAAAAGCGCCCTTGCGGAGGAGCTTGGCATTTCGTCGCGAACGATCGCCAAAATCAACCGCGGCGAAAAGATCGCTGACCGTGTGCTCGCAAAAATCGCGGTCTTTTTGGACTGCAAGTCGGAAGAACTGTGCCGAAGCGTCTCGGACAATGCGCTGCTGCAAACACTGCGCGATGAGAAGAGCATACGTATGTCCGGCGGCTTATACCATGAGCTTCAAGTCAGAATGACATACAACTCCAATCACATTGAGGGCAGCAAGCTCAGCGAGGATCAGACCCGGCTTATTTTTGAAACAAGCACGGTCGATGTCGGCGAGGGTATTCCAGTTGATGATATTATCGAGACTGTAAACCATTTCCGCGCTATTGATTATGTGATCGACCATGCGGAAGACGCTCTGACCGAGGACATCATCAAGGAGCTGCACCGCATTTTGAAGCAGAGCACAAGGGATTCCGCGCTTGCGTGGTTTGCCGTCGGCGACTATAAAAAACGTGCAAATGTTGTCGGCGGGCATGAAACCGCAAAGCCGAAGGATGTTCCTGCGCAAATGCGGGCGCTGCTTGCAGACTATGAATCGCTCGGCACAGTCTCAATCGACAACATCATCGAATTTCACTGCCGCTTTGAACGCATTCATCCCTTTCAGGACGGCAACGGAAGAGTCGGTCGGTTGATTGCGCTGAAGGAGTGCCTGCGTTACGGCATTGTTCCGTTCATCATTGAGGATTCCAAAAAGGCATTTTACTACCGTGGGCTGTCCGAATGGGAAAACGAAAATGGCTATCTGACGGACACCTGCCTCGACGGGCAGGATACCTTCGAAAGGCTTATGTCCATGTTTGATATTCAGTTTTAAATGCACGAAAACCCCGCCGTGGCGGGGTTTTGCGCGTTCTTTGTTCCGTATTTATTTTACTCCGTAATGAATTCCTTTTTTGAACGAGAGGTATATCGGCAGCGTTGAGGCGAAATTCAAAAAGCCGCCGATCACTATCCACACAAGCGCCGATGAAGCGCCTTGGTATGTCATGAGCTGCAACATCCCAACGGCAGCCCCTGCCAGCCCGGAATACGCCGTCACGCCAAAGCCGAGGTTCTTCTGACGCTTTGTGGCGATCTCCTTTTCATGTATTTTGTTCAGATAAATGATATAGCCCACACCGAATACGACAGCCGCCAGCGCGATGAGTGACATATAGTCCAGTGCATGGTGAAACCCGTTTCCGCAAAGGTAAATGATGCCCGCTATAAGGTGTATCAGCCAGCCAATATCACTCAGCAGCCCTAGCATCAGAAACGGAACATCCGGCATCATGGCAGTATAGCGGACGCCCGCTCTCCCCTCCTGCTGGAGCTTTATGATATGGTCTTCGGTCGCTTTTCTTTTTTCATGCAGGGTCTCTTTAATCGTGCTCATAGAAAACCTCCAAGACTAGTTTGTTTTTTAATTATTATACCACAATTTCCGATTCAAGGGCATAGAAAATGCCGCCGTGGTTCTATCAGAACTACGGCGGCATTGTGGTGGAAGCGAGGGGAGTTGAACCCCTGTCCGAAAGCGTTTTGACAGCAACTTCTCCGGGCGCAGACGGTTATTTGCATTCCCTTGTCCCGGCGCGAACCGTCACGCTTCGGGACTTGGTAGCTTCATTATGCGTGGCGCGCTCAAAGCTTTGCGCGCTCACGTTCACCACTGATCGACGCCCCGTCCCGAGCCGTGGTACTCTCAGGCGGAACGCTCGCTAATTAAGCAGCGAGAAGAACGGTATCGTTGTCGTTCTTTAATTTATAAGGTTTGCCCGTTTTATGGATGTCAGGCGCATCCGCCCGCTATTCCTGCCTCCGCACCCTCGTCGAAACCGTTACGCCCCCATGAGGCAGACCCCATGAAGCATGAGGTCTGCGGAGTTGGAAATATAATTAGAAATAAATATGCTCTTATGCCTTCTCAGGCTCCGGGTATTCGACGCCGAACGTCTCGACCGTGACCTTTTTCATGACCTGCGGGGTCTTGGGGCGGTCGTTATAGTCCGTGCGCACCTCGCAGATGCGGTCAACGGCCTCGATGCCCTCAGTCACCTTGCCGAACGCGGCATACTGCCCGTCGAGATGCGGGGAGTTCTCATGCATGATGAAAAACTGACTGCCAGCAGAGTTGGGCGCCATGGTGCGCGCCATGGAGAGCACGCCGCGGTCATGCTTGAGGTCGTTTTTGAAGCCGTTGCCGGTAAACTCACCCTTGATGGAGTACCCCGGACCGCCGATGCCGCTGCCCTTCGGGTCGCCGCCCTGGATCATGAAGCCGGGGATGACGCGGTGGAAGATCAGCCCGTCATAAAAGCCCTTGCTGACAAGGGAAATGAAGTTGTTGACGGTGTTGGGCGCTATCTCGGGATAAAGCTCCGCCTTGATAACGTCGCCATTTTCGAGTTCAAAGGTAACAACAGGATTGCTCATTGGTAATTCCTTTCTTTCATCATTCTGTCTATATCGCGCTTCGACTGGCGCTCAGCCTCGCTGTCGCGCTTGTCATGAAGCTTTTTGCCCTTGCACAGACCCAGCTCGACCTTGACGCGGCTGTCCTTGAAATAGAGCGAGAGCGGGATGAGCGCGACGCCGTCCTGCATGATGCGGGCGTTGAGCTTCATTATCTCGCGCTTATGCATGAGCAGACGGCGCGGGCGCACAGGGTCGCGGTTGAAGATGTTGCCCTGCTCATAGGGGGAAACGTGCATGCCGCGAACAAAAAGCTCCCCATTTTTCACGGTGCAGAAGGCGTCCTTGAGGTTGACATTGCCCGCGCGGATAGATTTGACCTCCGTCCCGGCGAGTTCAATGCCCGCCTCAAAGCGCTCAAGCACAAAGTATTCATGAAAAGCCTTGCGGTTGCTCGTTATCTCCTTTATGCCCAGCTGCTTCGGCACGTGCGTTTCACTTCCTCTCGGTTTACGGTGTCATTTTACCACACGGCGATGAAAAATAAAAGCCTAAATTGTAAACATCCTCCGCGTGCGCGGATTTTGGTTGAATTATATCAGAACTTGAGTTAAAATAAAGTACATTCAAGAATAGAGGAGGGCTTGGCATGAAAAGGATCACCGTCCCGGCGGAGACGGCGCAGCTTGAAGGCGTGAACGCCTTTATCGACGATATTCTTGACGGCTGCGGCTGCCCGGCAAAGGTGCGGCTCCAAGTTGAGCTGGCGGTGGAGGAGATCTTCGTCAACATCGCAAGCTACGCCTACCACCCTGAGCGCGGCGAGACGGAGGTCTGCGTGGACACGCACGGCGACCCGCCGACCGTGACGATAACATTTCTCGACCACGGGAAGCCCTTCAACCCGCTGGATAGACCCGACGCGGACGTCACGCTGCCCGCGGAGGAGCGCGGCATAGGCGGGCTTGGCATACTGCTGGTGAAGAAGAACATGGACGATGTCACATACAGCTATGAAAACGGGAAAAACATCCTCACGATAACAAAACGGCTGGAAGCCGCCACATAACTTTTGGAAAAGAGGTATCATCTCATGACTATCAACACCACGACCGAGGGCAAGCAGATCACAGTGGCGCTCGCCGGACGGCTCGACACAACGACCGCGCCGCAGCTGGAGGCGGAGCTTTCCGCCGTGCTCGACGGGGCGGAGGCGCTCATCCTCGACATGTCCGCACTGGAATATCTCTCCTCCGCGGGTCTGCGCGTCATCCTCGCCGCGCACAAGCGCATGAGCCGTCAGGGCGGCATGGTCGTGCGGCACGTCAATGCGACGATCATGGAGGTTTTTGAAGTGACCGGCTTCACTGACATACTCACGATCGAGTGATGGCGGCGACAGCACCGGCTTCTCTGCGCCTCTCGCGTGAGCGCTGCTTTGTCGACAAGGCGTTCCGCCGCTTTTTCGCCCCGGCACTGCTGAGCAGTGTCGGTCTCGCGCTGGGCGGCATGGTCGACTGCCTCGTCGTCGGGGCAAAGATGGGGGCGGACGGTCTGTCGGCGATCTCGCTGGGCATACCGATATACTTATTTTATAATGTTCTGAGCTACGGGTTTTCTATCGGCGGCTCCATCCACTACGCCGCCGCGCTGGCGGAGGGACGGGCGGACGATGGCCGCGCGATATTCAACAGCGTTCTCAGCTTTCTCATCGGCGTATATCTTGTGACAGCGGCACTGGGGCTTGCGTTTCTGCCGCAGCTTCTGTCGCTGCTGGGCGCGGACAGCGCGCACAGCGAAGTGTACGCCATTGCAGAGCGCTATGTGCGCGCGCAGCTCATATGCGTGCCCGTGCTCTACTGTCAGGGGCCGTTTTTCTACTTTGTCAACTGTGACGACGCGCCAAAGCTCGCCGCGGCGGCGATGGTCGTCTCCAATGCCGTTGACATCGTGCTCAACTACGTGTTCGTGATCGTCCTCGGCATGGGGGCGGAGGGCTCGGTGTGGTCGACAGTCATCGGCGCGGCGTTCTGCCTCATCATCTGCGGCAGCCACATCGTGCGCCGCCGCGGCGTTCTGCGCTTTGCGCTCACAAGACCGGACTTCGGCATACTCGCCCGCTGCATGCGCACGGGCTTTGCCTCCTCCGTGCAGTATATCTATCAATTCGTGACCGTGCTCGCGGTCAACAAGCTCCTCATGCGCACGAGCGGCGCGGCGGGCGTCGCGGTTTTCGACGTGATATATAACCTCTCGCTCTTCTCCGCCTCCGTTGCCGACAGCATCGGCACGACGCTTCAGCCCATGGTGAGCACCTACCGCGCAGAGCGCGACGCGGACGCGGTGCGCCGGACGATGCAGCTTTCACTATTATGGGGCAGCGCGTTCTCCCTCGCAGCGGCAGCGCTGCTGGGTGCGTTCGCGCGTCCGCTGTGCTCGCTGTTCGGTCTTGAGGGGGCGAGCTGGACACTCGGCGTGACGGCGCTGCACATCTATCTACTGAGCATACTGCCCGCGTTCTGGAACCAGTGCATGATATACTACGACCAGTCGTCCGCGCGGGTGCGGAGCGCGTTTTGGACGGAATCCCTGCGGCTTTTCATCTGCTTTCTGCCGCTGACGCTCATACTCGGCAGCCGGGACGTGCTGTCGTTCTGGTGGGTGTACCCGCTGTCGGAGCTGGGCGCGCTTATCTACGTGTTCGCCGGGATGCGGGCGCGTCGGCGCGACTGGGCGGAGCGCGGGGACAACATATACACCTCCTACGCCGACAGCCCGCTCACGCTCGGCGCAGAGGTGGAGGCGTTCCAGCGCCGGTGCGAGGAATGGGGGTGCAGCGCGCAGAGCGCGTACTGCGCCACGCTCGTGCTGGAGGAGCTGTGCGCCGCGATACTTGAGGACGCGGCGAAAAACGCCAAGTCCGACGTACTGATAAAATTCACGGCGATACTCGACGGCGGCGGCGCGCTGACGCTGCACATACGCGACAACTCCTATGAATTCAACCCCTTTGAGCTGGAAGCCGCCGGCGATGGGGACGCGCTGGGCATGACGTTCGTGCGCAAAAAGGCGCAGGAGTTTTTCTACCGGCGGTATCTGGGCTTCAACACGCTGGTTGTGAAGCTTTAACGAGGTGACCTATGCCAAAACTCAGCATCCGGCGCTCACTGGGCGCAAAGATGACCATCGTGATAACGCTCATTGCGCTCATCATCGGGGGCGCGGCGATCGCGTTCAGCTACGCGACGTATGAGCAGAACCTGCGCGAGCAGTTGACCGACACGACCACAAACCTCGCCCGCACGATGGCGGATATCGTCGACCCATGGTCCATTGACCGGTATCTTGAGACCGGGGAAAAGGACGCGGAGTACGAGCGGACGCTGGCGCTGCTGCGCGAGGTCCAGCGCAACAACGAGCTTGTCTACGCCGTGGTGACAAAGCCGACGGAAGAGGGCTTTTACTACGTCTACGACACCGACACGAGCGACGAGGCGTTCCAGCTCGGCGATTTTCAGGAGTTCTACCCCGGCGATTTTCTGGACAACAAGGCAAACTTTCTCGCTGGGAACGACATCCCCATCATCGTCACGAACTATGAATTCGGCTGGCTGCTGTCGGCAGTCGTGCCGATAAAGGACGACGACGGCGTGATGCACGGGTATGTGGACGTGGACATGTCCATGAACGACATAACCCGGATGCAGCAGGAGTTTCTCCTGCGCATCATCATTCTGCTGGTGGGGCTTGCCGCAGTGCTGGCCGCGGGGGCGATATACATATCCCGGCGGATGATCGTGCAGCCGATAAACCGGCTGAGCGAGGCGACGGGCAGCTTTGTGCGGCGGCAGCAGGAGGACAGCTCGATCGAGCGCGCGCTCACGGAGCTTGAGCATATGGACACCGGCGACGAGGTCGAGCGTCTCTACAAATCCATCCGTCAGATGGAGTCCGACATTTTTGATTACATCGACGATCTGACCTACGTGACGGCGGAGAAGGAGCGCATCGGCGCGGAGCTGTCCGTGGCAAAGACCATTCAGGCGAGCATGCTGCCCTGCATTTTCCCGCCCTTCCCCGGACGGCACGAGTTTGACATTTACGCCACCATGACCCCGGCGAAGGAGGTCGGCGGCGACTTTTACGATTTCTTTCTCATTGACGGCGACCATCTCGCAATGACGATCGCGGACGTGTCGGGCAAGGGCGTTCCGGCGGCGCTGTTCATGGTGATAACGAAGGTGCTGCTGAAAAACAGCGCGCAGAGCGGCAAAGCGCCGCATGAGGTGCTGGAAGAGGTCAACCAGCAGCTTTGCGCCAATAACCCCGTCGATATGTTCGTGACCGTGTGGCTGGGCATACTGGAGATCTCCACGGGGCGGCTCACCTGCGCGAACGCGGGGCACGAATACCCCGTGCTGCGCCGCGCGGGCGGCGGGTATGAGCTTATCCGCGACAAGCACGGGTTCATCCTCGCGGGCATGGAGAGCAGCCGGTATCATGACTATACGCTTGAGCTTCGCCCGGGTGACGAGCTGTTCGTATACACGGACGGCGTACCCGAGGCGACGAACGCCGAAAACGAGCTCTTCGGCACGGAGCGGATGGTCGCGGCGCTCAACCGGCACGCGGACGAGAGCGTCGAGGCGCTTTTACCCGCGCTGCAGGCTGAGCTGGACACCTTCGCCGCCGGTGCGCCGCAGTTTGACGACATAACGATGCTGGCAATGCGGTACAACGGATAGCATCGATACATATCATGATTTTGGTGCAGCCCTCCGGCGTGGAGGGCTGCACCAAAACGATTTCATCATTTACTGTTGAAATCCCGCCGAGTTCTATCTATAATAACGTGAAAGATAATTTGCGTTTCAAGGGGGCTTTATTATGGACAAGCATGAACTGACGGAGCTGCTCAACGATGTTGCGGCGGGCAGGGTGTCCGCCGACAACGCGGCGCTCAGGCTGAAAATACAGCCCTTTATGGAGATTGGCGATTATGCCAAGGTGGATATGCACCGCGGCGTACGGCAGGGCGTGCCGGAGGTCATATTCGGCGCGGGCAAGACGAAGGAGCATATCCTCGGCATCGCGCAGACCATGCTTGAGAACGGGCAGGAGACCGTGCTGATCACGCGCCTTTCGGAAGAGGCAGCGGAGTACGTCGGTCAGGCGCTTGCGCTGGACTATAATAAGCTCGCCATGACGGGCGTCATCGGGAAAAAGCCGGAGCCGACCGGGAAGGGGCGCATCGTCGTCGCGACGGGCGGCACGAGCGACATTCCCGTCGCCGAGGAGGCCGCCGTAACCGCGGAGACGCTCGGCAACGAGGTCGTGCGGCTGTACGATGTCGGCGTGTCCGGCATTCATCGGCTGATGGCGCACCTTGATATTATAATGGGGGCGCGCGCCATCGTCGCCGTCGCCGGGATGGAGGGCGCGCTGCCGAGTGTTATCGGCGGGCTTGCCGACTGCCCGGTCATCGCCGTGCCGACAAGCGTAGGCTATGGCGCGTCACTGGGCGGCATCGCGGCGCTGCTGTCCATGCTCAACTCCTGCGCGAGCGGCGTGTCCGTCGTCAATATCGACAACGGCTTCGGCGCGGGCTATATGGCGAGCATGATAAATCATCTGGATTGAGGCGATCATTTTGGAACTGAAAGAATTCTTCGCGGCGCACCCGAAGACCGCGCTCGCCTTCTCCGGCGGGGTCGACTCGGCATACCTTCTGTATGCCGGTGTGTCCTGCGGGGCGGACATAAAGCCGTACTACGTAAAATCGCAATTTCAGCCGGAGTTTGAGCTGCACGACGCGAAAAAGCTCGCCGCGGCGCTCGGCGTTGAAATGACAGTCATCAATGCTGACATTCTCGCCTGTGATAAGGTCAGGGCGAACCCCGCCGACCGCTGCTATTACTGCAAGCGCACCATAATGTCAAAAATCATCGCCGCGGCCTCCGCGGACGGCTACACCGTGCTGCTCGACGGGTCAAACGCGAGCGACGACAGCGGCGACCGCCCCGGTATGCGCGCCGCGGGCGAGCTGCATATACTCTCCCCCCTGCGCGCGTGCGGTCTCACCAAGAGCGAGATACGCCGCCTTTCCAAGGAAGCGGGACTGTTCACATGGTCAAAGCCCGCCTATGCGTGCCTCGCCACGCGGGTGAAGACCGGGGAGGCGCTGACGAACGAACGGCTTGAAAAGATTGAGCGCAGCGAGGACTATCTCTTCTCCCGCGGGTACACGGACTTCCGCGTGCGTACAAGCGGCAGAGCCGCCCTGCTGCAATTCACCGCCGACCAGCTCGGCCGCGCGCAGGAGCACAGGGACGAGCTTTTTGCCGCGCTCTCCAAGTATTTTGACGAGATAAGGATCGACACCGAGGCAAGGAAGAAAAGTCTATGAAAACACTCTATTTTGACTGCGCAATGGGCGCGGCGGGCGATATGCTCATGGGCGCACTGTTGGAGCTGCACCCGGACAGGGAGGCGTTTCTCGCGCGGCTCAACCGCGCGCTGGATGGGCACGCCGTCGTCTCCGCAGCGCCAGACAGCAAGTGCGGCATATCCGGCACACATGTCAGCGTTGTGATCGACGGGCATGAAGAGGGCGAGGAGGCAGACGCGTACCACCATCATGACGGGCATCATCACCACACATCCGTGAGTGAAATACTCGCGTTTCTTGACAGGGTCGAGGCGGACAGCGCCGCGGCGGAGGATGCAAAGGAAGTGTATATGCTGCTGGCCAACGCCGAGAGCCGTGTGCACGGTCAGCCCATCGAGAACATACATTTTCACGAGATAGGCACGCTGGACGCTCTGGCGGACATACTGGGCGTATGTATGCTCATAAACGAGCTTGCGCCCGACACGATCGTCTGCTCCCCCATCAATGTCGGCAGCGGGACGGTGAAATGCGCGCACGGCATTCTGCCCGTTCCCGCCCCGGCGACGGAGCTCATTCTGCGCGGCATGCCGATATACGGCGGCAGCGTCACGGGCGAGTTGTGCACGCCCACGGGCGCGGCGCTTTTGAAGCACTTCTGCTCCGATGCGGGCGAGATGCCGCGCATGAGCGTCAGCGCCGCGGGGTACGGCACGGGGACGAAGGACTTTGCCGCGGCAAACATCGTGCGCGCGATGATCGGCGAGAGCCGGGACGCCGCTGAGGAGGTCATCGAGCTCAAGTGCAACATCGACGACATGACCGCGGAGGCGCTGGGCTACGCGCAGGAGGCGCTTTTGAGCGCCGGGGCGCTGGATGTATACACCACGCCCATCGGCATGAAGAAAAACCGCCCCGCGATCCTCCTCACCTGCATGTGCAGGAAGGAGCAGCGGGACGATATGCTCCGGTGCATATTCGCAAACACCACGACCATCGGCGTGAGGGAATACGTCAGCGCGAGATACACGCTCGCGCGCCGCGAGGAGAGCGTCGGGACGGAATACGGCAGGGTGCGGATAAAGCGTGCATCCGGCTGGGGCGTCGAGCGCAGCAAGCCGGAATATGAGGACGTCGCGCGCATCGCGCGGGAGACCGGCAAGCCATTCGGCGAAATACTCCGCGCCGTGACAGTCGCTCAGTCATAATATAGCATAGAGAAAGCTTCCATGCCCTGTATGGTTTCAAGGCATGGAAGCTTTTTTATTCTGCCAAGAATAAATACAACCGCAAAACGCCCCCGGAGGAAAAACCTCCGGGGGTGTGCCCCGCAAATGCCGTGCCGACCCAATTATAACCTGCACGAATGGGCAGGTGGGTCGCCTAAGTTCTGTTTCGCTGCTTCCAACGTCCGGCTCGCGCCGGGAGGCCTGCAATCCGCAGATTCAAGTCGGCATCCCTTATTAGAGATGTGGGTTTAATGGGTCGTGAAGCTCTGGAAAGAGCAGCACGCACACAGCAGGAACCTGATTTATTTTATGGGCGGTGCGAGCACCGCGCTCCTGCTCCTTGCGGGCATAATAAGCTATATGCCGCGGGAGCGGAACTTATTCCTCGTCCTCGTCGTCAAAGAGGAGAACCATGAAATGCTCGTACACATCGTTGAGCTCGTCCTCGTCGTCTATCGACTCGTACAGCTCCTCGCCGCTCTCGTCAAGCTGCGAGCGCAGGATTATCATACCGTAGTCCGGGTCGTCCTCCGCCATGTCTGCCGGAAGAAACGCCGTATAGGTATTGCCGTTATAGTCCATAGTGTCGAGCAGCTCAAGCTCAAACTCCTGGCCGTCATCGTCCACTATCGTGACAAAATCGCTTCCGAATTCCTCGCTCATATCTTACCTCCAGCTTGTATTGTAACACTATTTTACCCTATTGCCGCAGATAAATCAATAGCGAATTATAACTCTCTTTGCGATTGTGTCACGACCCCAGATCCTCCAGTAATTCCAGCAGCTCCTGCCGGTCGGCGACAGGGATGCCGCGCTCGATCATGGCTCTGTCCGCCGAGCGCAGCGAAGCCACCTCTATCGCCGTCACCGACTCCGGCGCGCGGCTGCGCGAGGCGGTGTACACCGCGACAAAGCCGTCGCAGCTCTTGAGGAAAAACTGCGCCGCCTCCTCGCGGGCGGAATAGCGCGCGTATATCTCCGTTGGCAGAGCGTCGCGCACGGCGGGGTGCAGGCTTTTCACCGCGCCCAGCCCCGTATACACCGCCGCTGTCCCCAGCAGCGCCAAAAGCGCCGCCCTCATTCTCAGCTTCATGGTTCACGCCCCTCAGTCGAAAAAGTACAGGTATAATTATTTCTCAAATCTGGGAAAATATACGTGCTGCATTTTCTGCGCCCATCACGCGAAAAATTCACATTTCCTCTACCGTTCGTTGACAAGGTGTGATATAATGCTAATTTAGTATATTAGTGCTATAATCACCTGTCCCGCGCGGCACGGCACGTGCGCGGTACATAAGTCCCTCAGAAGGAGGTGTCCGCCGGACAATGAACAACAACGATCCCAGAAAAAACAGCACCGGCCGCCTGAACGGTGCGGACGATGATATACGCCCCGGCGACGGCAATGTCGACGCCGCGCGCGAGGATAAGCCGCGCCGCAGGCCGCGCTTCGTGCTGCGCGCCGCGGACGTCACGGTGGAGCTTGTCAGCTCCGTGCTCAGCAGTGTTTTCAAGGTCTTCGGCACGATACTGCTCATCCTCGCAATAACGGGGATGCTGTTCGCGTGCGTGTTTGCCTACTATGTTAAGACCTGCCTTACGCCGAATCTCGACCTGTCGCTTGAGGACTATAAGCTCAACCAGTCCAGCACTATTTATTATCAGGACGCGGCGGGCGAATGGCGCGAGCTGAGCACCCTTTCCGGCAAGCAGAAGCGCATATGGGTCGATTACAGCGACATCCCCTGGTACATGGAGAAGGCGGTCGTCGCGATAGAGGACAAGCGCTTTTACGACCACAAGGGCGTCGACTGGTACCGCACCTCCGGCGCATTCGTGAAGATGTTCGCCACCATGCAGAACAGCTACGGCGGCTCGACCATCACCCAGCAGCTCATCAAAAACCTCACCGGTCAGGACGAGATAACGGTGCAGCGCAAGCTGACGGAGATCTTCGGCGCGCTGGAGCTTGAAAAGCGCTACGACAAGCAGGAGATCATAGAATGGTACCTTAACGCCGTATACTTCGGCGAGGGCTGCTACGGCGTGCAGACCGCCGCGCAGACCTACTTTGGCAAGGACGTGAAGGACCTGTCGCTCGCCGAGTGCGCCTCCATCGTCGGCATAACGAACATGCCCACGTACTATGACCCGTTCTACAACGAGCAGAACAACAAGGAGCGTCAGGAGACCATCCTGCGCGAGATGTACGAGCAGGGCTACATCGACTATCAGACGTACAAGGACGCTGTCGCCGAGGAGCTTGTGTTCATCCACAGCGCCGAGGAGGAGACGACCCAGCGCATATACAGCTATTATGAAGAGGTCGTCATTTCCGACGTTATAAACGACCTCATGGAGCGCAAGGGCATAAGCCGTGAGACCGCGCAGACCCTCGTCTACAACGGCGGATACAAGATTTACTGCTGCGTGGATGTGAGCGTGCAGACCGCGATAGACACGGTGTACACCGACCTCACCGCCATCCCCCGTGCGGGCGGCAATCAGCAGCTTCAAAGCGCGATCGTTGTGATGAATCCCTATGACGGGCGCATACTCGGGCTCTCCGGCGGCGTCGGCGTGAAGGACAGGAACTTCCCGCTCAACCGCGCCACGGGGACGTACCGCTCCCCCGGCTCGTCGATAAAGCCGCTCGCGTCCTACGGTCCGGCGGTGGACACGGGGCTGATAACCCCGACGACGCTCGTCAACGACCAGGCAGGACTGCATCTGAGCGGCACGGACTGGTACCCCGCGAACGACAGCAACGTCTATTACGGCGTGGTGACGATATACCAGGCGCTGCAATACTCGCTGAACACCGTCGCGGCGCAGATAGTGGATAAGCTCGGCCCGCAGACCTCATATAATTATCTGACGACGAAGCTCGGCTTCACGAGCCTTGTCCCCGCCGACGCGAACTACGCCCCCATGGCGCTCGGCCAGCTCACAAACGGCGTGACTGTGCGCGAGATGGCACAGGCATACTGCGCGTTCGTCAACGACGGCATATTCACCTACGGGCGCACCTACTCGCTCGTGACGGACTTTGACGGCAACACCGTCATCGACAACTCCCCCAGCACCATCTCCGCGTTCAAGCCCAACACGGCCTACACCATGACCTACATGATGCAGAATGCCGTTGAAAACGGCACCGGCAAGGAGGCGCGGCTGTACAGCGTCCCTGTGGCGGGCAAGACCGGCACGTCCGGCGACTATAAGGACCGCTGGTTCTGCGGCGTGACGCCGTACTATGTCGCGGCGGTGTGGACGGGCTTTGACACGCCCGCGACCATCAACGTCTCCGGCAACCCGGCGGCGCAGCTGTGGCGCAAGGTGATGCAGCCGCTGCACGACGGGCTTGAATACAAGGCGTTCACCTACCCGTATATCGGCGAGAACACCGGAATATTCGGCATTCAGGACACCGTGTATCCCAGCAACGACTTTGACAGCGACACTTCGACCGGCTGGGGCACCGGCACAAACGACAACAACAACACCATCATCGCCCCGTGGGACGACGGCAGCACATGGGGCAGCACAGGCAATGACGACCTGTGGGGCAACAACTCCGGCTGGGGCAGCAATGACTGGGGCAGCACCGGCGGAACGCAGTATCTCGGCTGACGGCAAGGCTGGAAATTAGTCCAAGATTTTCTTGTTGACATTTCTAATTCATTGTGTTACATTTTAGTTACAATACTGGAGGTTCTATTATGGCAAAGACATTGGAGTACAAGGGTCATCCTCTCCAAAGGAAAGACAACATCATCTATTACGGCAGCTTCGCGGACAAGTATATTGTCATGATACAGATACTTGACACGAAGAAGGTCAACGACCTTGACGTTGCAACCAAGGTCTCCGTCCAGCTTCAGCTCACCGACGCTTCCATAAAGTCCAGAGACAGGATCGTCAAGCGGAGCGAGAAGGACAGCCTCTATCTCGCAATAGATGTTGCCGCCGTGTGGCTTGAGCGCGCACTTTCCTCCAGATAAGGACCGCGTAAGCAAAACGCTTGCGCACGTCCCAAAAAAGACAAAGGACTTGTTAGTATGCGCAAAAAATTCTTGAGGACGTTTATCGCCTCGGCGGTCATCGCTTCGTTTCTGGTCGTTCCGGCGTATGCAGAGACAGCGGTGATCACCGGCAACCGCGTCAACGTCCGTTCAGGACCGGGCACAGGCTATTATGTCATCGCCACGCTCGATCGCAACACTCCCGTCACGGTCACTGACCGCTCCAACGGCTCATGGTACGCCGTTTCCGTCGGCGGGCAGAGCGGCTTTGTCGCCGCGTCGTATCTCAGTCTCGATGAGAGCAGCGCCGCGACAGCGCCGGTCTTCACCCCCGCCCCCACTGGCTCCGGCAGCTATGCCGGGTACATAAACGCCATGTACGTGCGCTTCCGCTCCGGTCCCGGCTCGGAATACTCCGTGCTGGGCGAGTATAACCGCGGCAAGGAGGTCATGCCCATCGGCTCCGGCGACGGGTGGACGGCCTGTATCATCGACGGGCAGCTCGGCTATGTTTACACGCAATATATCACTCTCGGCACTTCGACCGCCGACACTTCGGTGATCCGCCCCGACTTCACGCCGGACGCGCCCACCGCGACAACGCTGCCGCAGCCGAACGAGACCACGGACACGGCTTCAACGCCGACCCCCGCACCCACGCCGGAGGCAACGCCTGCGCAGACCTCGGCGCCCATCCCCTCCCCTGAGCAGACGGCGGCACCCGTGCCGACGCCCACGCCCACCCCGGAGGCGACGCCTGTCCCCACCGCGACGCCCGCTCCCACGCAGGCTCCAGCGAGCACCGGCGCGAGCGGCTACATAAACGGCACATACGTGCGTCTGCGTTCGGGTCCGGGCACGAACCACAACATTCTCGGCACGTTCCACACCGGCAAGGCGCTCACCGTCACCGGCGATGCGGGCAACGGATGGTATCAGTGCGTCATTGACGGCATTGCCGGGTATGTCTATGCCAGCTATGTCATCATTGTCGACAACGCAAGCTCCGGCGGGCTGACCGTCGGCGGGCAGGACGACACCGTGCAGAACCCGGAGAATCCCGGCACTGCCGAGACCCAGCCCACTCCCGCGCCGACTGAGACGCCCGCGCAGACCGTCGATCAGTATACCGATGCATATATCACGGGCAACAACGTGCGCTTCCGCTCCGCGCCGTCCATGACCGCCGCAATTCTCGGCGAGTTCTTCTACGGCAACCGCGTCAGCCTCATCACATCTCATGACGGCTGGGCGCAGGTCGTGTCGGAAAACGGCCAGGTCGGCTACGTCTCGTCCAAGTACGTCAGGGAGGGCACTTATTCCGTCGGCGGCAATGACGCCGGTTCCTCCTCCGACAGCGGCAGCGCTTCCGCGCCCGCGTCGAATGGCTCCGCCACGGGACAGCAGGTCGCAAGCTATGCGTGCCAGTTCGTCGGCTCGCGCTACGTCTGGGGCGGCACAACGCCCGATGGGTTCGACTGCTCAGGGCTTGTGTACTATGTGTACAAGCAGTTCGGCTACACGCTCAACCGTGTCGCCGCCGACCAGGCGGCGAACGGGCGGCATGTCGAGCCGTCCGAGCTTCAGCCGGGCGATCTGCTCTGCTTCTATTCCGGCAGCAGCTATATCGGGCATGTCGGCATTTACATCGGCAACGGGCAGTTTGTCCACGCATCGAACTCCACCACCGGCGTTATCATTTCTGACCTCGCCGGTTACTATGTCTCCCGCGGCTATGAGGCGCGGCGCATAATCGGATAACAGGCAAAAGTCAGGCCCGGGCATCGAAAGATGTCCGGGCTTTTTGTCGTCATGCAAGCTTCACAACGGTGAGGGTGCTGTTCTGATAGGTGTCTGTGCTGCCTGTGGTGTTGAGCACGGTTAGAGTGCTGCTCGCCGCGGGCGCGATGATCGCCGTGAGCGCGATGCGGTCGACCCCGGCGGCGGTCAGGGTCTTTGTCGTCTCCGCATAGGGCAGCGCCGTGCCGTCAAGCGCAAGCGACGCGCCAAGCGTCCCCGCATCCGTCACACCGGCATCCGTCGCGAACGTCACAAGGTACTGCCCCGCCGCAAGCGTTACGCCCGTCGTTCCGGACGCTGTGATGCTGCCGGTGGAGTTTATGAGGTTCGCGTTGAGCGCGAGGGGTGAACCGCTCGCGACAGTTTGCAGCGCGGTGTTGTAGAGCATCGCGTTCTCGTTCGTCGCCGCCGTACCGGCGGGTCCCTGCGGACCTGTCGCCCCGGTCGCACCTGTTGCTCCCGTCGCGCCGGTTGCGCCTTGCGGACCTGCCGGTCCCTGCGGGCCTTGGGGTCCCTGTATGCCCTGCGGTCCCTGAGGCCCGGCGGGTCCTTGCAGTCCCATCGGCCCTGCCGGGCCAACATTGCTGCCGCAGCCGCAGCACCCGCAGCTTCCGTTGCAGTTGTTGGTGTATATCTTCGTCGAATAGCTGTCGTTTTCCGCCATTGTCGTCCTCCGAAGATTGATTTAAGGCGGACAGGCTCACGCCCGCCCGCCTTACCGCAGTATATGACGAAAAACTGAATCTTGTGACTACTGCCTTGAACTCAGCGCCTGCCGTACCGCGCTCTCCACAAATCCGTTGAGCGTCATCTGGTGCGCTGTCGCGTATATGACCGCCTGCTTATGAAGCTCCGGCGAGACGCGGATGTTGAAGCTTCCTTTATAGGCCATTTCCGGCTCTATATTCTCTTCTTTGCACGCGGAAAGATAATCATCGACCGCCGTATGAAAATCGGACACAAGCGCCTTCGCGTCCTTCCCCTCATATGAGATCAGCGCACGGATCCCCATGACCTTACCGTAAAAAATGCCGTCCTCCTCCGAAAACTCCACAGTTCCGACATAGCCTTTATATTCCATTGTGTTGTTCATACCAATTCCTCCTGTTCCAGAATCTCCAACAGCTGCTTTATCTGATACCCCAGCAGTTCCTTTCGTGGGTGGGGCTTATGCAGCAATATGGGCGCATGACCGTCGCTGATAAATATAACACGTGAGCCGCTGGTTTTCCCCTTGTCTGAGCGATAATAGCTCAGATATTTCAGCAATGTCTCAACCTCTTCAAAAGTCATGTCCTTGGGCTTTGACTTCAGCTTCTTTATCAGTTTTTCCTTTTGTCCCACTTCTCATGCCTCCGTTCCAGTATCATTATATACCTTACGCCCGCCATTTGCAACTATTTTTAGTTGCAAATGGCGGGCAGTTACTTTTTGTTTCATCTCTTCATCATAAAGGTCTCACCCATGGCGTAGGGGCTGCCGGGCGCGTCGGAGAGCACATGGGCACGCATCGCCGCCCTGTCGCGCACCGCCATACCGGCGAGGCGGTCAACGCCGAGGTCGAGCAGCGCCGGACACAGAGGGACGGACGGTCCCGTCAATATCGTGTACGCATCGCGCGAAAGCTCCAAGAGACGCGGGAGCGTCTTGTTGACAAGGGCGCTGCCCGTGATGAACACATAGTCGCACCGCGGCAGGATATACTCGCACGCGGCGTCGGGATAGTCGCCGGGCTGGGGGCAGCGCTCGATAATATACACTTCGCGCGCCGCGCGATGTATCTCCGGCGTGAGCCCCATATGCCCGATCACGCCCACCGTAGCGCCGTCAAAGCTCAGCCCCGCGGCGCAGTAGTTCTCATACGGCTCGGCGCAGTGAAGCGCGCGTATGCGCTCCGGCGTATTATAAAAGGCGTTCGCCGCGGCAAGCCCCATGCCCGCCTCGCGCAGGTTCCAGCTCTTCATTGCCTCTGCCGCGTCGGCGAGGGTCAGTCCCTCAAGCCCGTCGGGGTGCACGAGCGCCGCGGTGTCCGTGCCGTCCGCCATGGCAATGCCGGTGTGCTCCTCACTCTCCGCCAGTGCCCAGCGCGCGCACGACACGGCGCGCGTGACGCGCTCCCTCCGCGCATCATCGCCCAGCTCAGCGAGCAGCGCATCGTATATCGCAAAAAAATTCTTCATTCCCAGGCCTCCCGGCGTCAGTTGTCAGCTGCGCACAGTATACCACGCCGCGCCGCGCTTGCCAAGCGGGGCAAAAAGTATTATAATATTACATCTACTCACACTGTTCACAAGAAAGGGGCGGTTCAGTTGAAGAAGAGAAGAGCGGCGCTGTGCCTGCTGCTTGCCGCGTCGCTGGCGCTGGCGGGCTGCGGCAAGAAGTCAGCCCCGGTCGAGACGCCCGCGCCGGACTATTCCATAAACGCGGCGGAGGCGACGCCCGCCGTGTCCGCCGCACCAAAGATCTCCGAAAAATACAACAGCATTGACGACACGGCCAGAGCCGAGAAGAACGCCGTGCGCGATGAGCTTCTCTCCGTGGCGGACGGCTGCCGCGATATATACGAACAGGCGGACAAAGGCACCGCCATCAACGTTGTATTGAGCACGGCGACCGTACAGGCGATGGTCACGCGCATAGGGCAGATGGGTTACAGCGCCGTGGACTATCTCGGTACGATGGACATGCAGTGCCCCGACCCCATCATTTACTTCGGCAGCACGATAAGCGCTGCTGGCGACACAGGCGTGTCGTACTACATGGTGTATAACGACGGACAGATCAGCGTATACCACCTTGGGCGCACGAACGGCGTGTGGTACCTCATCGCGATGTCCGCCATCTGGGACAAGAACTGCGAGCCGTCCATCCTCACAGAAGGGCGCTACGCCATCGGCGATGTGCGCTACACGGATAAAGGCTGGCTCATCTACAACCGCGACACCGCGAGCTTTGACGACAATCAGCGCGCGAACACCAATTCCTACGTCTTTGTGCGCGTTCTGCCGTATGACAGCAGCAAGCGCGCGCTCAGTGAAATGTACGTGGAGCCGGTCGGATATTTTGAAAATAACCTCTTCACCACCACGTGGACGGAGGCCAACCTCGGCGTCATCGACTTCAACAGCCTTTACGCCTACCTCTTTGGGATGTACCACGGCACGGCGAGCCTCACCGCCGCCAACACCGGCAGCTATTTCTCCACAGTGGGCGGGACAAAGCTGTGCCTTGTGCCGACGGACAGCTTTGAGACCGTCGTTCAGGCATATTTCAACATCGACCCCTCCGTGCTGAAAAACATCTCCGACTACTCCTCGCGCCTCGGCGGGTACTTCTTCCTGCCGTACTCAGAGGATTCGTACAACACCGCGCCGCGCGCGCCGCAGCCGGAGGTCACGGAATACTGGTACAACGCCGACGGGACACTGACGATGCGCGTGGACGCGCTGAACGAGTGGTACGGCACAGACCGCGCGTTCTCGCATGAGCTGACCGTCCGCCCGGACGGCGCGGGCGGGTTCAAATACGTGTCCAACACGCTCATCACGGACGAGAACAGCATACTCCCCACCTGCCAGCTCTCCGGGCAGCTCGACATAGAGCGGTCAAAAACCGGGTACTGAGCAATAATACTATACAAACAGCAGGAGCGCTGCCCGACCGGGCGGCGCTCCTGCTTATCTTATGCGCTTCAAATCTAATTCAAACGTTATGCTCTTCAAAATACTCACGCGCGGACTGCGCGTCGCGGTGTATCTGCGTGGAAAGCTCCTCAAATGACGCAAACTTCCGCTCCCCGCGCAGGAAGCCATAGAACTCCACGCGCGCCTGACGCCCGTAGAGATTGCCGGAGTAGTCCAGCAGATGGCTCTCCACGCTGACGCGGGTGCTGTCGCTGACCGTGGGGCGGACGCCGACATTCGTGACGGCAATGTAGCAGCTGCCGTCCTCCAGAAACACCTTCGTGGCATACACACCGTGGCGCGGCACGAGCACCCCTTCGGGGAAATACATATTGATGGTCGGCGCGCCGAGGTTCGTGCCGAGATGGTAGCCGGAGCGGACAGTGTCCGAGAGCGTATGCGGATGGCCGAGGAAGCGGTTCGCCGTCTCAATATCGCCGTTTGCGATAAGCTCGCGGATATATGTGGAGCTTACAACGCGCCCGTCGATCCTGAGCGCGGGGATAATGTCGCAGCCGATGCCGTGCTGCGCGCAGTAGTCCTTGAGGCGGGCAGCCGTACCCTCGCCCTTGTAGCCAAAGCAGAAGTCATGCCCCACGACTATCCACGCGATGCCAAGCTCCTCAATAAGCGAGGAGATGAATTCCTCCCACGGCATGCGCATCATATGCTGGTTGAAGTGGAGAAAGACAACGTTGTCGATGCCGTAGCAGCGGCGGATAAGCTCCTCACGCCCGATGGCGGAGTTGATGAGCGGGACTTCCTTATGAAACACCAGCGTGTCCGGGTGCACGTCGAAGCTGAGCACCGACGGTATCGCGCCGATCTCTTTCGCGCGCCGCGTCGTCATCTTCAAAAGCTCCCCATGCCCTGCGTGGACCCCGTCAAAGAAGCCCAGCGCGATGGCTCTTTTTGTCTGTGCCATGCCGATCCTCACCTCTTATACCTCAAAAAAGCTTTTTACCGTTTTCATTACGCCGTTCTGCACTCGTCCGAGCATCAGAAATTCGCCCGTTTCGGCGGAGTACACCCGGTATTCGCCGTCGGCAAGCCCCGCAGCCTTTACTTCATTGCCGCAGCGTATGCGCCGCTCCGCCGCCGCGTCCGCGCGCCACGCGGGATGCGCGGCAAAGAGCGTGTCCACCGGGATGAGCAGCTCCTCCGCATTACCGGAGTTCGCCGCGGCGATGACCTCATCCAGCGTGTGCGCAGCGTCCACGGTGAACTCCTCCGCCGCGGTGCGCCGCAGGGCGCTCATGCACCCGCCGCAACCGAGCGCCGCGCCGATATCGTCGCACAGGGCGCGGATATATGTCCCCTTGGAGCAGCGCACATCCAGCACCCAGTCGCCCGCGTCCTCGCCGATGAGCGAGAGCGCGTCTATGCGTATCCTGCGCGGCTTGCGCTCCGCCGTGCCGCCCGCGCGGGCGATCTCGTAGAGCTTCTTCCCGTTGACCTTTATGGCGGAATACATTGGCGGGGTCTGCTCCTGCTCGCCGAGAAAGCGCGAGAGCACCGCGCGCAGCTCATCCGCTGTCACGTTCGCCTCATTCTGCGCAAGCACCGTGCCGGTGATGTCCTGCGTGTCCGTGACCGTGCCGAGGCGGAGATGCGCGGTATAGCGCTTGTCGTGCGCCTCCGCGAACTCCACCGCGCGCGTCGCCCTGCCGACGAACACCGTCAGCAGCCCTGTCGCCATCGGGTCGAGCGTCCCGGCGTGGCCGATGCGCCGCTGGTGCAGCACGCCCTTGAGCTTGACGACAACATCGCTGCTCGTCCACCCGGCGCTCTTGTCGATGAGCAGTATGCCGTTCATTTCCAGACCTCGTTTATAACGTCAAGTATCATCTCACGCGCCTTGGCGGGCGTGCCGGATATGGTGCAGCCCGCGGCGAGGGCGTGGCCGCCGCCGCCGAAAACCGCGCAGATGTCGCTGCTGTTGACCTTCTCGGTCGAGCGCAGGGAGAGGCGGCACGTGCCGTCGGTCTGCTCGCGGATGGTGATGCTGAGCTCGCACCCCTCGGCCCTGCCGGGGAGACTGGCGATATCGTCCATGTCCTCCTCCGACGCGCCAGCGGAGCGCATCATGTCCTGCGTTATCTCCGCCACGGCGATCTTCCCGTCGCGGTAATAGCTCATGGAGAGGTAAATGAGCCCCTCGAGCTTTATGCGCGCGGGCGACGCCTTGCGGAAAAAGCGCATATTGATTCCGGCATTGTCCGCGCCGAGACGCATCAGCTCCGCCGCCGCGCGGAACGACGCGGCGTTGGTGTTGGAATATTTAAAGCAGCCGTTGTCCGTGGAAAGCGCCATGTATAAAAGCGTCGCTTCGCGCTTGGTGATGCTGCCGCGCAGCGCCTTTATGACCTCCAGCACTATCTCCCCGCAGGAGGAGCGGTCGTCACAGAGGAGGGTGCCGGCGGCGTAGTGCGTGTTGGTGGGATGATGGTCGATGCAGAGGTCGACGCTGCCGGTATACCCCGGCGTCAGAAGTCCCTCCGTGGCGATGTCCACAGCAACGGTGAACGACGGGGCGTACCCCTCCGGCGCGTGGAACGGCACGATGTAGCCGCTCAGCTTATCCGTCAGCCCCGGATTCGGCATGACGCACGCCGTCTTTCCGGCGCGGCGCAGAGCGCTGCACAGCGCCGCCGCACTGCCGACAGTGTCGCCGTCGGGGTTTTTATGCGTGAGCAGAAGAAAGTCGTCATTTTTCTTCAAAAGCTCCGCGCAGTCCTTGAAATTCATGTTCTCACCCTTTCGGTCAGGCATTGCCATCCTCGCCGTCATGGTCTATCTCGAGCGAGTTGATGACCTCGTTTATGTGCGCGCCGTACTCGATGCTGTGGTCGATCTCGAACACGAGCTCCGGCGTGTAGCGAAGGTTCATGCTGCTGCCAAGCTCATGCCTGAGCCAGCCGGACGCGGATTTCAGCCCGCGTTTAAACTCCTTCTCGTCCTGCATGCCCATTACGGACAGCCATATCTTTGAATAGCGCAGATCGCCCGTGGTCTCCACGCGCGTCACGCTTATCATCCCCTGCTGCACGCGCGGGTCCTTAACCTCGCGCAGGAGCTTGGAGATGGTGAACTGTATATCGTCGTTTGTTCTTGCAAGCTTATTAGATGCCATAATGCTTTTTACCTCATATGCGTGCAGGTGCTTTGCTGCCAAAGCACCTGCACATTAAAAATCACTGATTTATCTGCTCCATGACGAAGCACTCGATAACGTCGCCGATCTTGATGTCGTTGAACTTCTCGACCTGCATGCCGCACTCGTATCCGGAGGCGACCTCTTTGACGTCGTCCTTGAAGCGGCGCAGAGAGGCGAGCTCGCCCTCGTGGATAACGATGTTGTCGCGCAGGACGCGCACCTGACAGCCGCGCTGGATCTTGCCGTCCGTGCAGTAGCAGCCGCAGACCGTGCCGACCTTGGAGACCTTGTACGTCTCGCGCACCTCGGCGTGACCGATGATGGCCTCCTTGAACTTCGGCGCGAGCATGCCCTTCATTGCCGCCTCGATCTCGTTGATGCAGTCATAGATAACGCGGTACATGCGCATGTCGACGTGGCTTCTCGCGGCGCTGTCGCGCGCGGCGTTGTCCGGGCGGACGTTGAAGCCGACGATGATTGCGCCGGAGGTCGCCGCGAGCATGACATCCGACTCGTTTATCGCGCCGACGGCACTGTGGATGACCTTTACGCGGACTTCCTCGTTGGATATTTTCTCAAGGGAGGCCTTGACCGCCTCGGCAGAGCCCTGAACGTCCGCCTTGACGATGATGTTGAGCGTCTTCATCTCGCCCGCCTGTATCTGGCTGAACAGATCCTCGAGGCTGACCTTCTTCGCGCCGCCCATGGAATTGTTCATCTGCTGGATGCGGCGCTCCTCGGCAAGCTCTCTGGCCATGCGCTCATCCGCGACAGCGTTGAACACGTCGCCCGCGCTGGGCACTTCGCCGAGCCCGGAGATCTCCACTGGGGTGGAGGGACCGGCTTCCGTGACGCGCTGCCCCTTGTCGTTTATCATCGTGCGCACGCGGCCAACGCAGGTGCCCGCGATGATGATGTCGCCCATATGGAGCGTGCCGTTCTGGACAAGGACGGTCATTATCGGGCCGCGGCCCTTGTCGAGGCGTGCCTCGATGACCGTGCCCTTCGCGGCGCGGTTGGGGTTGGCCTTGAGCTCCTGCACCTCGGCGAGGATGACGAGGTTTTCAAGGAGGTTATCTATGCCCGCGCCGGTCTTGGCGGATATGGGGCAGATGATCGTGTCGCCGCCCCACTCCTCGCTGACGAGGTCATACTCGGTGAGCTGCTGCTTTATGCGCTCGGGGTTCGCGCCGACGGTGTCCATTTTGTTTATCGCGACGACAACGGGGATGCCCGCGGCCTTCGCGTGGTTGATGCTCTCAACGGTCTGCGGCATGATGCCGTCGTCCGCCGCGACGACGAGGATGGCAATATCCGTGACCATCGCGCCGCGGGCGCGCATGGATGTGAACGCCTCGTGACCCGGCGTGTCGAGGAAGGTGATGGGGCTGCCGTTTATCTCAACGGTGTAAGCGCCGATATGCTGCGTGATGCCGCCCGCCTCGCCGGAGACGACGTTCGCATGGCGGATATAGTCCAGAAGCGAGGTCTTGCCGTGGTCGACGTGACCCATGACGACGACGACTGGCGCGCGGGGGACGAGATCCTCCGGCTTATCCTCATGGTCGTCGATAAGGCGTTCCTCAACGGTGACGATGACCTCCTTCTCGACCTTGCAGCCGAGCTCCATCGCCACGAGAGCAGCGGTGTCATAGTCTATTATCTCCGAAACGGAGGCGAATACACCGAGCTTGAAGAGCTGCTTTATGACCTCGGCCGCGGTCTTTTTCATGCGCGAGGCAAGCTCGCCCACGCTGATCTCATCCGGGATCTGCACCTTGAGCTGCTGCTTCTTGGCGATCTCAAGCTGCAGTTTATTCATCTTGTCGCGCTCCTCCTGGCGGCGCTTCGCAGAGGCGAGCTGCTGGCCGGGGCGCTGCTTGGACTTGCTGGTTATCTTCTCCTTGTTGCCGCGGCGGAGGTTATTGTCCTTCGCCTTCATGCCCGCCATGTCCTCGAACTTCTCGTTGTACTTTTCGATGTTCACGGCAGCGCCGCCGCGCGTGTCGACAACGCGCTTCTCTGCGACCTGGCGCGGGGTGTGCGGCTTGTCGGGCTTTGCGGTCTTTTGCGGCTGAGGCTGGGCGTTCTGCGGCTGGGTCTGTGCGCCCGCGCCCTGCGCCTTTGCGGCGGGGGCGGCGGTTTCCTTGGGCTTTGCGCCCTTTGCGGTGTCCGCGGGCTTTGCCTCCGCGGGCTTTGCGGGGGCAGGGGTCTCCTTGGGCTTGACGGCAAATATCTCCTCAAGGCTTGCGACCTGATTGTGCTGGGTCATATACTCGAAGATAACGTCGAGCTCAGGCGTCTCGAGCACCTGCATATGGTTTTTGGGCGTGGTGGCGTAATCCGTGAGTATCTGGGTTATCACCTTTGACCCCACATTGAAATCCTTCGCCACCTCATGCACTCTGTACTTTATCATGCTCATACGTTAGTCCTCCTTTTTCCGTTCCTCTTGTTCCTCTCGTGAGCCGCGGCTTCCTTTTTGCGGCGCTCCGCCTTTGCAAAGCGCGTTTCAAGCTCCCCGGCGGCAGCGTCGTATTCGCCGCCGTACTCCTGCCGCAGTGCTTTCAGAAAGGCGTTGGCAAAGCCGATGTCCGTCACCGCCGCCATTGAGCAGCCGTTCACGCCCACATGGGCGGATATATCCTCCTTTGTGAAGGGCAGGCGCACCGTGACGGTGCTGCGCCCGCGCGTGAACCCCGCCGCCCGGCTTTGGGCATTGTCGGACGCATCCGCCGCCAGGAGCAAAACCTTTGCCTTGCCCGCGCGGCACGCGCCGCCGGTGTTGACCTCGCCTATCGCGATTGCCCCGGCCTTTCTCATAAGGCCGAGCATATTCAGCAGTCTCTCGCTCATACACCGGCCTCCATTTCCGCTTGAAGCTTCTCATATACCTCGCCCGGTATCTGCGCGGAGAACGCCCGCTCCAGTGCGCGCGCCTTCATCGCCTTTTTCAGGCACTCCGCGTCCGGGCAGATATACGCCCCGCGCCCGGGAGCCTTGCCCTTGAAGTCAAGGCTGATCGCACCCTCGGGCGAGCGCACCACACGTATCAGCTCGCGCTTGGGCTTCATCTCGCGGCAGCCCAAGCACTGCCGCATCGGTATTTTCTTCTGCACTGCCGCCGCCTCCTTTCAAGGTTGGGGGGATTTTTATCTATCTCACGCCTCGGATTCGGGCTTGATGTCTATCTTATAGCCGGTGAGCTTTGCGGCAAGGCGGGCGTTCTGCCCCTCTTTGCCTATCGCGAGAGAGAGCTGAGCGTCCGGCACGATGACGCGGCAGCTCTTGCCGTCCTCGAGCATGGTGACGCTGACGACCTCAGACGGGCTGAGCGCCGCGGCGATATACTCCTCCGGGTTTTCGCTGTACTTGACAATGTCGATCTTTTCTCCGTTTAGCTCGTCGACGATACCGGCGACGCGCCCGCCCTTGGGACCGACGCAAGCGCCGATGGGGTCAACGTCCGCGTCTGCCGACCACACCGCCATCTTTGTGCGGCTTCCGGCCTCGCGCGCGATGGACTTGATCTCGACCGTGCCGTCGTATATCTCGGGTACCTCAAGCTCAAAAAGGCGCTTGACGAGACCGGGATGGGTGCGGCTGATGAGCACCTGGGGTCCGCGCGTGGAATTTCTGACCTCGACGACATAGACCTTTATGCGGTCGCCCTCCTTGAGCTCCTCGGTCTTGATGCGCTCATTGGCGGAGAGCATAGCCTCGGTATACTCGCTGTTGGAGGCGATGCGGATGGACACCGCGCCGTTTCTCGGCTCGATATGGGAGACGATGCCGGTGAGTATCTCATGCTCCTTGGAGGTGAACTCCTCATAGATTATGCCGCGCTCCGCCTCGCGGATGCCCTGAATGATGACCTGCTTTGCCGACTGGGCGGCAATGCGGCCGAACTTCTTCGTCTCCACGGGGATGGGCAGCACGTCGCCGAGCTTGGCGCGGCGGCTTATCTTCTTCGCGGCCTCAAGGTTGATCTCGTGCGAGGGATCCTCGACCTCTTCAACAACGGTCTTGTTGACGTTCATCTCAACGCGCTTGTTCTCCTCGTCAAGAATGACGTCGACATTATCCTCGCACTCGGGATTGTCGCGACGGAAGGCAGCGAGCATCGCCTGCTTGATCTTGTCGTACATATATCCTCTGGGGATGCCCTTTTCCTTTTCTATATCCTCTATGGCCTCGAAAAATTCTGCGTTCATTTCTGATTCTCCATTTCCTTATTATAAAGCAAAAATGATTTTGTTTTCTTATATTGACACGTGCAGTCTTACCTGCGCCGTCTGTGTCTTTGTGATGCGAAGCTCCTTATTGCCGCGCTCTATCGTGACCGTGCCGTCTGCGTCATAGCCCCTGAGCACGCCGACAAAGCTCTTGCTGCCGTCGAGCGGCTGATAGAGCTTTACCTCGACCTCGCTGCCCATGAACTGCTCAAAGTCGCGCGGGCGCTTCAGCTCCCGCTCCGCCCCGGCAGAGCCGACCTCGAAAACGTAGCTGTCGGGGATGGGATCAGCCTCGTCGAGCACGGGGTCAAGCTCGCGGCTGATGCGCTCGCAGTCGTCAATCGACACGCCGCCGGGCTTGTCGATATAGACGCGCAGGTACCACGTCCCCGCCTCGCGGACATACTCAACGTCCCACAGCGTGCACCCCGCCTCTTCCACAAGCGGCTGCGCCAGCGATGTGACCTTATCGGTTATCTTACTCATACACTATGCCCTTTCAAAGTTTTACCCCCATGCCGCACTCGGCGCGATGTCCGGGGCAAAAGTCTCACAAAAAAGAGTGGGCCGCGACCCACTCTGAGAAAACACTGATACTTACATTGGAATAATAACACCATACGCGGCTTATTGCAAGTGTTTTTTGCAAAAAAGATGAGATATTTTCAGCCCGCCGCCCTTTCGGGAGACGGGCTGATGTGTCCTCACTGCGCAAGGCGCTTGAAGTGCTCCGTTTCCGCGGCAGTGCCGGTCTCTATCCAGCCGGACACCGCGTCCGTCAGCTCGTCAAGGAGCGTATCGGTGTCGGGGCGGTCGATGATAAGCTCCTCGCCCGTCTCGCCGGGGCGCGGCTCATACGGCGCGCGCAGGGGCTTTGTCAGGCGCTCCTCGATGAACGCGCTCTCGGGGTTCGCCGCGAGATAGAGCGGCGCGCCCTGCGCGTTTTTATATATATAGAGATATTCGCCCTCGCTGTCCGGTCCGAAAACGAGCGACTTGCCCGGCACGAACTTTATGCGCGCGAGATACGGCGTGCCGAGCGGAGAATCCAGCGCGGCAATGTCGTCAGCGAGCTTTTCCACCGTCAGCTCCGCAGGGCACGAGAGCATCTTCACGCCGCTGACCGCTGCGTTATATGACTTCGGCGAGGCGGCGAGCCACAGCGCCACAGCGAGGATGATAACAAGCGTCGGGACAACGATGAGTTCTTTGATAAAGAGCATGATGCTGACCGCCGCAAGCACGACCGCGAGCACGCGCAGGATGATATACCGGCGCTTTCCCGCCGCGTCCAGCGACTTGAACTCGGCATGACCCGCCTTGAGCTTTGCCGCGCACTCCGCGCCCACAGTCGGCTTATCCTCCGGCGGAGCCTCGCCCTTGACACGGACACGGACAATGTCCTTCACCGCCTCAACGATCGCCCAGATGAGCGCGATGACCCCGGCGGGCAGGAACACAAAAATGGCAAACGTGCCGATTATGCCCGCGCTGGCAGTCAAAGCGTCCGACAGGAAGACGAGCGCGACGAAAATGACGGCGCAGTAGAGCGCCCAGCGAAACCGCTTGATCAAAACCTTGAACATCTTCCATTCCTCCATGCTGTGTTTTTTATTATCACACGTAGATCGCGTAGATCGGGCGCGGCAGCGTCCCGGCGTATATCACGCGCCCCAGACACACAAGAGCGCCGCGCTCCGCCGCGGGAATGCGCAGATTCCCGCTCTGCCGCGCGGGGTTCGCCGCGAGCAGGTGCAGCGCGCCGGAATAATCCTCGCACCACTGGCGGCACAGCACGCGCCCGCGGTACATGAACACCCCTGCGCCGAACTCCTCCGGCGTTTCGCCGCACTGGACGTATATGCGCCCGCCCTGCGGAAAATACGGCGCCATGCTGTCGTCCGTCAGCGTGAGGGCGAGCTGCGCCCCGTCCGGCGCGCCATTGGCGTCGACAAGCTCATATTCTTCAAACCTAGGCCCTTCCGCCACCTTGCGCGCCTCCCCTGCCGTATCCTTAACAATATAATATATGGTATAGGCACAGTGCATAAAAGTCAATAGGGGCGGCAAAAATTTTGTAAACATTCCATCAAAATTTTAAAATATACCTTGGCAAAAGCGAAAAAAATGCTATCATTAGCTGTAATGCAATTTTTTATTCTCGGAGGGCGATACACTCATGCTTATCCTTGCGTTTCTCGCGGCGGCGATCATCGTCGCCGTTATATATGTGAAAGCCGCCGGTGCGGTCATGTGGAAGGGTGTTCTGATGTTTGCGGCGATCTTCGTCGCGCTCAATCTGGTGTACATTCTTTTTGTGGCGATAATGTCGCTCTTTGTGAGCAACACCAAGCCAATCGTCAAGCAAAACCCGCTGTGCCGCTCGGCATGCGTGGGCGTGACCGGGCTTCTCCTCGGCTACTGCTGGGTGCGCACGCACATCACGGGGCTGGATAAGCTGCCCGATGCGGGGCGCTTTGTGTTCATCAGCAACCACCGCTCCGGCTTTGATCCGCTCATCGTCCTCAACCGGCTGAAAAAGTACGACATCGCGTTCATCTCCAAGCCCTCGAACATGGCGCTGCCGTTCATCGGGCGCATCGCGCACGGTGCCGGCTGCCTCCCGATCGACAGGGAAAACGACCGCAACGCGCTTGTGAGCATTTTGCAGGCGGCGGACTACATCAAGCGCGACGTGTGCTCCATCGGCATATACCCGGAGGGGACGCGCTCGCGCGACGGCGTGCTGCTGCCGTTCCACGCGGGGTCGTTCAAGATCGCGCAGAAGGCGAACGTGCCGCTCGCCGTGGCGTGCATACGCGGCAGCGAGAACATCACAAAAAATGCCCTGCGCCGCGTGACCGACGTGTATCTTGACATACTGGAGCTTATCCCCGCAGAGCGCGTGAAGGAAATGACGACGCACGAGCTTGCCGACTACAGCCGCGGACTTATCGAGCGTCACTTGGCCTCGGCGGTCTGACGGCAGAGGGGACGCAAAATGAAGAACGTTGCACTGATAACCGGGTCGTCGCGCGGAATAGGCGCGGCGGCGGCGCAGCTGCTCGCCGAGAACGGGTGGAGCGTGTGCATCAACTGCATAGAGCGCGGCGATCTCGCGCGTGAGCTGTGCGACAAGCTGCGCGCGGCGGGACACGAGGCGATGTATTATAAGGCCGACGTTGCTGACCGCGAGGCCGTGGCGGAGATGGTGCGCACAGTCGAGCAGGAGCTGGGCTATGTGACGCTGCTGGTCAACAACGCCGGTGTCGCGCGCCAGCAGCAGTTTCAGGACATCACGCCGGAATACTGGCAGCGGATATTCTCTGTCAACCTCGGCGGCTGCTTCAACACGACGCAGGAGGTTCTGGGGCACATGCTGCACGAGCACTCGGGCTGCATCGTGAACGTCAGCTCCATATGGGGTCGTCACGGCGCGTCGTGCGAGTCGGCATATTCCGCGACAAAGCATGCCATCATCGGTCTGACGCGCTCCCTCGCGGCGGAGCTTGCCCCGTCCGGCATCCGCGTGAACGCCGTCGCCCCCGGCGTCATCGACACCGACATGGTCAAGGTGCTCGGCGACGACACGCTCAACGAGCTTGCGCGCGGCGTTATCCCCGTGGGTCGTCTCGGCACGCCTCGGGAAATCGCCGAGGGCATACTCTACCTTGCGCGCGCGCAGTACGTCACGGGTCAGGTGCTCGGCATAGACGGCGGATTCATAATATAAAACACAAAAAATAAAACATATTGAAGGTGCAGACAGATGAACAAATTCAAGGTCTTCCTCAAGCGCAAAGACATTGAGATCTCGCTACGCCGCTACGGCGTGGACACGCTCAGCGCGATGGCGCAGGGGCTTTTCTGCTCACTGCTGATCGGCACGATACTCGACACCGTCGGAAAGCAGTTCAACATCGCCTTTCTGACGGCGATCATTTTTGAGCTGAACGGCAAGGGCTACACTCTCGGCGGCTGTGCGTCGCTGATGGTGGGTCCGGCGATGGCGATCGCCATAGGGCATGTGCTGCACGCGCCGGGAATGGTGCTCTTCTCCCTTGCCGCCGTGGGCTTTGCCACAAACCAGATGGGCGGCGCGGGCGGACCACTCGCCGTGCTCGTGACCGCGGTCGTCGCGGCGGAGTTCGGCAAAGCGGTATATAAGGAGACGAAGGTGGACATCCTCGTCACGCCGATCGTGACGATGCTTGTCGGCGTGGGGCTGGCGTTTCTCGTCGCCGCGCCCATCGGCAGGGCCGCAAGCTGGGTCGGCAGCATCATCATGTGGGCAACGGAGCAGCAGCCCTTTGTCATGGGCATACTCGTGTCCGTCATTGTGGGCGTGGCGCTGACGCTGCCCATATCCTCGGCCGCGATCTGCGCGGCGCTGTCGCTGACGGGGCTGGCCGGCGGCGCGGCCGTCGCGGGCTGCTGCGCGCAGATGGTGGGCTTTGCCGCGGTGAGCTTCCGCGACAACGGCTGGGGCGGCGCGGTGTCGCAGGGGATAGGCACGTCGATGCTGCAAATGGGCAACATCATCCGCAACCCGCGCATCTGGATCGCGCCCACCGTCGCCAGCGCCGTGACGGGTCCCATCGCCACCTGCGTTTTCAAATTGCAGATGAACGGCGCAGCCATCAACTCCGGCATGGGGACGTGCTGCTTCTGCGGTCCCATCGGCGTGTGGACAGGCTGGATGGAGCCCAGTGCCGCCGCGGTCGCGGCGGGAGCCGTTGCAATCACTCCGACGGCGCTGGACTGGACAGGTCTCGCGCTGATCGCCGTCGTACTGCCCATCGCTGTTAGCCTCCCGGTGGACGCGCTGTGCCGCCGATTGGGCTGGGTGCGCGACGGGGACATGAAGCTCGACCTGTGACCCGTCAGTCATTTGTGAATAATAAATCATTGTACTGCTAATACTTATTCATTTGCATGGTTTCTGCACTCACAAGGGTGCAGAAACCATTTTTGTTTTTGCCGTTTATTTCGCCTTCGGCGCATTTGCGCGCCAAGGGCGTTTCTTTGCATATTCTTGTCGGTCTGCGCGCTTTCTTTGCGTTGTGCACTTTTTTCTTAACAGTGCATTAACACCAAATTCCGTGTGTCGATTTTGTGCACAGCACACAAAATTTAATTTAGGGCGATAAATTAGCAATAAAATGGTTGTGTATTATTCATTGCCGTGGTATAGTATTTACAGTTTCTTAACATCTTCGGCGAGAGCCGATATGAAAAGGAGAGTATTATGGAAAAGTCAAAGAAAAAACTGTCCCTGCCTGCCAAGATATTTATTGGCATGCTCGCCGGTATCCTCGTGGGTCTGCTGTTTCTGAACAACCCCGATTTCACCACCGAGTATCTCAAGCCCATCGGCACGATCTACATTAACCTGCTGAAGTTCCTCGTTGTGCCTGTCGTCCTCTTCTCTATCACGGACGGCGTTGTCAACCTCAAGGACCTCAAGCGTGTCGGCAGCGTGGGCGTTAAGACCTTCCTGTACTACATGTGCACCACCGCAATCGCAGTCGTGATCGGTCTTGTCGTTGTCAACCTCTTCAAGGGCTATTTCCCCGCCCTTGCCAGCGCTGACCTCGGTGCGCTGGAGTATACCGCCAAGGAATCTCCCAGCGTGATGCAGGTTATCGTCAACATCTTCCCGGATAACCTCGTCAAGCCCATGGTTGATGCCAACATGCTGCCCATCATTGTCATCGCCATCTTCTTCGGTGCCGGCATCCTCGCCTCCGGTGATAAGGGTGCAAAGATTGCCGAGTGGATCAACTGCATGAACGACGTTGTCATGAAGATCATGATGATGATCATCAAGTTCACCCCCTATGGCGTGTTCTGCCTGATGGCAAACGTCGTCGCCGTGAACGGTCCGTCCATTGTCGGCACGCTCGCCCTCGTCATCGGCGTTGCCTACATCGGCTACATCATCCATGTCGTCGTGGTGTACGGTCTGAGCGTGAAGTGCCTGAGCGGCATGAGCCTCGGCAAATTCTTCAAGGGCATTGCCCCGGCAATGATCTGCGCATTCACCACCACCTCCTCCAACGCCACTCTCCCGCTGAATATCGAGTGCTGCAATGAGCTCGGCGCAGAGCCGGAGGTCAGCTCCTTTGTTCTCCCCCTCGGCGCGACCATCAACATGGACGGCACGGCGATCTACCAGGCCGTGTGCGCGGTGTTCATCGCCTGCTGCTACGGCGTTGACCTCACGCTCAGCCAGATGGCAATGATCGTTCTGACCGCCACCCTTGCCTCCGTCGGCACGGCGGGTGTCTCCGGCGCGGGCATGATCATGCTGGCAATGGTTCTTGCCTCTGTCGGTCTCCCCGTGGAAGGCATTGCAATAATCGCGGGCGTGGACAAGCTCTTCGACATGGGCCGCACCACCCTCAACATCACCGGCGACGCCACCTGCGCTCTCTGGGTCTCCAAGCTCGAGCGCGCCAAGAAGGAAAAGGCCGCTGCCAAGGCAAACGCATAATCACAGCTGCAAATCCATCAATGACCGCCTCTCACGGGGCGGTCATTTTTTATAATGTATAATTTTTCTCACAACGTGGGAAAATTGTAGTGCTGTTACATATGATGTAATGGGCTATCATTTTCACGGAGTGTGAAACGCATGGTCAAACGAGGAGATATTTATTACGCCGATCTCAGCCCCGTGGTGGGCAGCGAGCAGGGCGGGATGCGCCCGGTGCTCATCGTGCAGAACGACACGGGCAACAAGCACAGCCCCACCGTCATCGCCGCCGCGATAACCAGCCAGATCGGCAAGGCGCGTCTGCCGACGCACATTGAGCTGACGGCGCAGAGCGTCGGGCTCAACCGCGACAGCGTCATACTGCTCGAGCAGATACGCACGATAGACAAATCCCGTCTGCGCGAACGGATGGGCAGACTGGACGACGGCACCATGACCGCCGTGGACAACGCGCTCGCGGTGAGCTTCGGTCTGGGCGGCACAATATAATATAATAATTTTCCTGTCCCCGTTCATATACATGGTATATGGGCGGGGATATTCTTGTATCTTGGGAGGCGGAGCGCGTATGGAATACCCGATAATCATAGACGGCGCGGAGGCGGGGACGCTCAATGTGACAGCCGAGGGGCTGTTCACGGTGTTCGAGGCGAATGTCCAAGCGCGCGAGGGGCTTGTGCGCCTGTCGGTATACGGCGGCGGACAGGAGGGCTACCTCGGCGTGATGCAGCCGTGGAGCGGCGGGCTGTACCTGCGCCGTCGGCTGAGCCGCCGCGAGTGCGCCGCGCTGCCGCGGGAGATCGAATACGCCGGGCTCGCGGGCGCGGCGGACATGGCGCGCGGGGAAGCCGCGCCGGAGCAGACGTACGATGCTCCGCCCGCGGCGGAGGAAAAGCCCGCGGAAGAGGTCGCCCCCTCCCCCACCGCGCTGCCGATACCGGACGACGCGGAGGCGCTGCTGTGGTTCACACGCCCGGACGGAACGCTCACCGCCTTTGACGGGCGGGGCTGCATCGTCGCCATACCGGCAAAGCTGCGCCGCCGCGCGCCGGGCGCGGTGCTGCGGCGGATAGGCGGCACGGTATATATGTTATTTCGCTATTGAGCCGCGCAGCGAAATATGGTATAATATTTTCTTAAATATAAGAGAGCAACGGAGGAATATATTATGCAGATGACAGACCTTATCGCGAAAAAGCGCGACGGCGGAAAGCTGACCGCCGATGAGATAGATTTCATGATACAAAACTACACGCGCGGCTCCATCCCCGACTACCAGATGTCCGCGATGTGCATGGCGATACTCTTTCAGGGCATGGACAGCGAGGAGACGCTCAACCTCACGCTCTCGATGGAACACTCGGGCGACACGCTTGATCTCAGCCCGATCAACGGCACAAAGGGCGACAAGCACTCCACCGGCGGCGTCGGCGACAAGACGAGCCTTATCCTCTGTCCGATGGTCGCCGCGTGCGGCGTGAAGATCGCGAAAATGTCCGGGCGCGGGCTGGGTCACACCGGGGGAACGATAGACAAGCTGGAGAGCTTCCCCGGCTTCTCCACAGCGCTGACGGACGAGCAGTTTTTTGAAAATGTCAACCGTCTCGGCATCGCGATAATCGGGCAGACCGCCGATCTCGACCCGGCGGACAAGAAGCTCTATGCCCTGCGCGATGTGACCGGAACAGTGCCGAGCGTGCCGCTCATCGCAAGCTCCATCATGTCCAAAAAGCTCGCCTCCGGCGCGGATGTCATCGTGCTGGACGTGAAATGCGGCTCCGGCGCGTTCATGAAGACCGAGGAGGAGGCGCGCGTGCTCGCACAGGCGATGGTGGACATCGGCAAGGGTGCGGGGCGCTGCGTCGCGGCGTGCATAACCGACATGGATCAGCCGCTCGGGCGCTGCGTCGGCAACGCGCTGGAGGTCAAGGAGGCGATCAGCGTGCTCAAGGGCGAGACGCGCGGCGATCTTCTGGAGCTGTGCCTGACGCTGGGCAGCTGCATACTGACGGCGGGCGGCATCGCGCCGGACAACGCTGCGGCGCGCGCAATGCTGCAAAAAGCCGTGGACGACGGTTCGGCGCTCAGAAAGCTCGGCGACCTCATCGAGGGTCAGGGCGGCGACAGGCACGACGTTGCCGACACGTCCCGTCTCCCCGCCGCGCCCGTCGTGGCGGAGGTCAGGTCCCCCGAGAGCGGCTGGGTGAAGCACATAGAGGCGGACGAGGTCGGCCTTGTGTCGATGCACCTCGGCGGCGGCAGAGTGACGAAGGAGAGCGTTATCGACCTATCCGTCGGCGTCATACTGCGCAAGAAGGTCGGTGAGCCGGTCTCCGCGGGCGAAGTCCTCGCCGAGATACACGCCGCGGACGAGGCCTCCGCCGCAAAGGCCGTGGAGAGCCTTATAAAGTGCTATGAGTTCTTCGCCTCCCCTGTCGCGGAGCCGAAGCTTATAAAGAATATAATTATGTAAACTATATTATGTTATCCATATGATATGATACATACGGAGGTGAGAGAGATGAAACGTTTCGCGGCGGCGCTGACGGCGCTGGTGCTGGCGCTTTGTCTCTCTCCCTGTGCATATGCGCTCGTGACGCTGGAAAAGCCGGATGAGGCGCAGATGGTGTACCTCCCGGCGGACGATTATGAGAGCTACCGCGCGGATTTTTATCTCAGCGCACTGACGGCGATCGAGCGCGACGGGGACGACCTGCGGCTGCTGTTCCCCTCCTCGCGCATCGTTCTGCGCGGGTTCTTCGCCACGAACGACACGCGCCGCGCGCTGCGCTTCGCGGGCGGGGAGAGCGTCACCGCCGCCGACTTTGACGACAATGGCGCTTACACAGGCGCATTCTACGCCGGGATGGCCGTCCCCAAGGGGGACGGGGCAGTAAAGGATACGTCCGATGCCGACACCGGGCGCGAGCGCGTCACCGTTGTGCGCGGGCGCGGGACGAACGAGGTTCGCGGCGCGGGCGGACAGGCGGTCTACGGCGCGCTGCGCGCGAACGCCGTCGCCGCAGCGGATGAATTGACCGCACTCGGCTGCGACTGGGCGCGCGTGGAGAGCATACAGCTTGATTTTGAGGCCGACACGGACGGAAGCGTCCGCTGCACGCGCCAGACGCTGACGGACGCGGACGGTCTGACCGCCGTGAACCTCCGCCCGGAGACGGTGTACGTCGCCGACGGATGCACGCTCATCCCGGTCAGCGCCGGGCGCGCCGCCGTGAGCTTCACCAACGCCCTTGGAGACAGCCTCCAGCGGCTGAGCATACGTGTCACGGACGCGGGCGGCACGCTGACGGTGGAATGCCTTTGCCCGGAATGCAATGAGGATCAGGGTTCGACGCTGCATATGCGCGCCTGCGGGCATTATGCGTGCTCCCCCGGCTTTGACGCGGCGGCGCACTCCGTTCCCGAGTGCGGCATCGCGGGGCACTGCACGGTAGACGGCGCGGCGCACGGCAAGTGCCGCAACTGCCAGAAGCCGCTGTGCAATGGTGAAGATCACGGCGTGGGCGTTTGCCAGCATGAGCATATGTGGGTGCAGAAGAGCTACACCGCCGCCACCGCCACAACGGACGGACACTCCGTCGCGGAATGCATGACCTGCGGCATAGTGTACGAGCAGGTATTCCCGGCAACCGGCGGGTGAGAAAGGTTTTATTAAGATGAGCAAAGGCAAATTCGACATAAAAACCATATTGGACATTCCCCGCTGGGAGGCGGTGCAGGATCAGCTTGCAAAGGCGACGGG
>CAKTKU010000006.1 GCA_934572335.1 uncultured Oscillospiraceae bacterium | reverse complement strand
CCGTATTCATAGCCTGTAAAGCCCATCATCATTTCGTGCAGCCGAAGAATATCTCTCTGGCGGAAGTCGATATGCTCGTACCCCAGATGGATCTCATTCAGGGCATCTCTGTACCCGGCAATCTCTGCTTCGTCGTGGTTCAGCGGAGCGCTGTTCTGATTGACGATAGCGGCAATACGCTCATCGCTTGTTACAATGCCCTCGATAGCATTGGAGCTTTTGACCGACTGTATCTTTGCAACAGCTTCCAACTCTGTAAAAATCTTTGCGTATTCTTCCTTACGCACTCCTGCCATAGTTTTCAGTGCGGCAATGTTTGAAGTCAGATTCACGAGATTTGCGGGCAGCAACCCATTATTCAAAAAAGAGTAATCAAATTTTCTCATACAGCGCCAGCCTTTCTGCATCTAAATATAACACATTATATGCAGAAAAGCAAGCGCGCATCACGAATAACTGCATATAATTAAGATGTGATATGTGCAGTTACTCATATTAATTACAAATAACGAAGGCGAAATAACAAGTTTGGCTAGACCACATCAAATATCTTGCTTACTAACTTGCGTACTCTCTTGCGCGTCAGACATCTATAAACACATTTACTTCACAACAAAAGAAAGTGAGGAACCTACTATGGTAAATCAGGTCACAGAAAAGAAAAACGCCAGACAGATGCAAATGACCATTGATGGGCACACGGTAACTCTCAGCTTTGCTCAGGAACCAAATCCCACACTCTCTGCTTTGGTACGCAACACCCTGCTGGACGCATATATCCGAAAGAACGGACTATGTAGCGAGGAACAGCCTTCTTAGCGGCGTTGAATTTTGCAAGTGCGGCAAGGTTTCCTCCTGTTTTTTATTCGCAAAAACGTCATCACCGCCTCTGGATATAAAAATCCGACCACAAATTGCAGTCGGACTTATCATGAAGTTATTCAGTTGTCTTTTCTCAGCAGCCAGTCAGTGAGATTCTTCACTCGGATGCCATTATAGTTACCTATCGTCAGCCGGTCTGCGGTGAGTACCACTTTTTCATAGTTATCGCGGATCAGTGTCAGCGGCCGCAGTTCGCGGTCAAAAGTTTCCTGAGCCGTCATATCAGCCGTTACCTGATAGTAGGTGTATTCGCCCTGCTTCTCTGCGACAAAATCAACCTCCGTATTACCAAACTTGCCGATCATCACCTTGTAGCCTCGGCGCAGCAGCTCAAAATATACTACGTTTTCTATAGAAAAGCCGAGGTCATAATTCTGGCGCGGCAGAATGTGGTTGCGCAGTCCGAGATCCACGATGTAGAATTTTTTGTTGACCTTCAGAAGCTGCTTGCCCACAATATCAAAACGTTCAGCTGGGTAAAAAACAAAAGATTCCGTCAACGCATCCACATAATCGTCCACTGTATTTGGTGATACCTTTCTGCCGGAGGAAATCAGGTAATCCGTTATACTGCGGATTGAAACGGGACTACCCACCACACTTGCGAGATATTTTGCGATGGATTTCAGCAGTGCAATGTCCGTGATCTTCCGTTTAGACTGCTCGATTTCTTTTCGAGTCTGTCGGTCCTCGATGTCCTTGACAATGACGGTATTGTATATGCCCTCCAAATAGGTTTCCACCTTTTCCGTGGTACGATCCATTCTGGCAACGTATGGTAAACCTCCGCATTTCAGATACTCAGCAAAGCTGCGCTCCTCGTCCATCTGCGTGATCGTCATAAACTCTTTCAGAGAAAGCGGAAGCATTTTTATCTCGACATAGCGCCCGGTCAGAAGCGTTGCAAGATCACCGGAGAGCATATACGCATTGGAACCGGTGATGTAGATGTCCACATCCGGCTTGACATACAGACTGTCCACGACCTTTTCAAAGTCAGCGACTTTCTGAACTTCATCCAAAAAAATGTAGGTCATCTTTCCGGAAACCAACCGCTCTTTCAGATAGGCGTACAACTTTTTGTAATCCAGCAGCTCCTCATATTCCAGTTCTTCAAAGTTAACCGACACAATTTGCTCGTCCGAAACGCCGTTTGCTTTCAGCCACTCTTGGAACTGCACAAGCAGCGTGGACTTTCCACAGCGGCGAATGCCAGTCACAACCTTGATTACCTGCTCATCTTTCCAGCCAATCAGCTCGGCGAGATACTCTTCTCGTTCTACCATGAAGCCACCTCCTGCATGAAGTATTCCCATTATAGAGCAAAATACGTTTTTAGTCAATAAAATATTCCGAATTTAGAATGAATTTATGTTCTGTCCAAAGTTTGTTCCCACTGCTGATGCATTATTGCGGCACGTCTGCTTATGTTGGCAAGTTGAAGGTAATATCCGCGATTTTCTCTTAGCCGAGGAATTGGCCTGAAAATAATGGACAGCTTGGGTGGTAGCTTGGGGGGTACCCCCTAAGCTACCACCCAAGCCAAAATTCTGTCTTTCTGCTCTGAGGCACGAAGTACGCGGCAACCAGCAAAAATGAAATGAACTAAATAACTATATCAACAGACCACAGTTCATCGCTGTGGTCTGTTTTCTTTTCCGCGGTAAGCTGACAATTGGTCAAAAATGTTGTACCCAAGTACAATTTCACCGAATCGGAAGCCGTTTCTTTGTTGCTTATGTTTCAAGGTTTTGATAGCTATTCAACCTGAAGTGTGAGATACTCAAGGTGGCAAAATGCCGTGTACTTTGACAAGTGAATACATAAAAAGGTGTATTTGAACCTCTCACATTTCTAAATCGTTTATGAGAGGAAAGATACATTATGGCTGAAAGAGTTTGTTGTTCTTATCAAAATGCACCCAGCAACCAAAACAGAGTGTGCTGCCTGTACCGCCCCCGGAAGTGTCCGTAAATACAAGAAAAGGCGTAGTCGTCAACTACACCCCTGTGAACTCGCTGTATAAAAAGCGAGTGTTCTTACAGCCTTTCAAATGCTATAAGAACACTCGTCATGGTGCCGGTGGTGGGACTCGAACCCACACGATGTCGCCATCGGCGGATTTTGAATCCGCTACGTCTACCATTCCATCACACCGGCATGCTATTGGAGAGTATATTACATATGCGGCAAAAATTCAAGTGTTTTTCACTCGTTTTCCGCGCAGTTTTCACTCGACATAGCTCAGCTCCACCGCGTTCTCGCGCATGCGGTTCTGACGGCGGTCGAAACGGCGGGCAAGGCGGAAGCTGACGGCCCGCCCCGGCGCGAGCGCATCCGCCCACTGGGTAAAACTGCGGATATTGAAATAATAATCGTCCCCGCTCGCGTCATCGCGGACAAAGCCGCTGTTTTTGTTGCCGAGCACACGGATTATCTTTCCTGTGTGCACAGCGCCAGCCTCCTCCGGCTGGGCTTCGTCCCCAGCAGACCGCACCTCCGTCCCCTGCTCCGGTGCTGGAGATTTCTCCTGCATTTCCACCGGCGCGGTCTCTGTAACAGTCTCCGGCGCGGCCTCCACCGTGCTCTCTACCGGTTCGTCCTCCGCCTCCGGGCAGAGGACATTATCATCTGTCTCGATAGTATACCCGTAAGCCGTGAGAAACGGCGCGCCCGCGGAATACCCCAGCTCGGCGCGGAGATAGCTCGCGAGCTTGTCAAAGCGCGCGTGATCCCAGTCGCGCCAGATGATGCGCTTGCCGGGGAACGCACCGTCGAGCGCGCAGAAGAAGTTTTCAAGCGTGAGCTTCAAATGCTCCGGCTCGTAGCCGGGCGCTGTCGCCTGCGCCTCGCGTTTTACAATTATCATGTGCAAACCTCATTCCTCTCTCGTGAGCGTATAGGTGTCGCCGGTCTCGGTCACTGTCAGCTCAAGCTCATTCTCCGAAATAACGCGGAACGTATAGATCACGACGTCGATCGTCTCGCCGTTCTCGTCCGTCGTGCTGCCGATAAGACCGCCGTCGGCAAAGCCGTAGGAGGTGCAGCTGTCGTCCAGCGGAAGATTGGTGTTCCACGTGAGCGAGCCGCCGGTGCTCTCAACGCGGAAGAAGTACCCGTCCTCCCCCGTCCATTCGCCGTTGAGGAACGCAAACGCGCGCTGGTTGTTGGCAAAAATATACTCACTGTTGAGCAGCGTCTCGTCCAGCTCATGACTGAGCCGGTCAAAAACACTCTCGCTGCCGTCGGCATGGCAGAGCACCTTGACCTCGTCGGCGGAGATAATGTCAAACGTGAAGATCGGGACGCGCGTCACCGTGCCGTCGGCGTTATCCGTGAAGCCGCAGAGCACGCCCTCATAAAAATCTATGTAGTCGCAGTCGGGACACGGCAGGTCGGAATTGAAGCTGACCGAGCCGCCGTTCACGGTGAGGGTGAAATAATTGCCGTCGTCATTCATCCACATGCCCGTGAGATACGCGCCCGCGCGGCTCATCGACCAGAACACATACTCGTTATCCAGCCGCGCAGGGTCGGCCTCCAGCGAGTCGCGGATGAACGTGGTCTCCTCATCATTGACAAGATCGCGCACGGTAATGGTGTCGTCATCCACGCGCGTGAAAGCGAGCAGGTCGATCTGCTCACCGCCGGCGTTGCCGCCGCGCAGCACGCCGTCCGTCAGCACGTACAGCTCACAGGCGGGCAGGGGTATATTCGTCTCCCACACGATGAGTATGCTGTCGCCGCGCGCGGCGGTGATATGCTGCCCGTGGTTATTCGTCCACACGCCCTCCAGATAATCTATCGCCGTGAGGTCAGAGTGAAAGATATTGTCCGTGCCGGAGGCTGTCTCATCCGCAGGCGCGGTCTGCCCGCACGCGGCAAGCGCGAGCACCGCCAGCAGCAATATGAAAACGCTCATTCTCTTCTTTATGTTCATACGGTTCTCCCAAACAAGGTAAAAAATTGCACTAAACTAACGCCTTAAAATTATACCATATAATTGGAAGATTGCAAGAAAAAGTGCACATAAATAAAACGACACTCCCTCGGGCATATCCGAACCTGAGGGAGTGCCGCCTATTACGTTATTCTCACACCTGCTGGAACTGGCTATTGTACAGCTTGGCGTAGAAGCCGCCGCGGGAGAGCAGCTCCTCATGCGTGCCCTGCTCGATAATGCGCCCGTCGCGCATGACGAGGATGAGTGAGGCACTGCGTATGGTGGAGAGGCGGTGGGCGACGACAAAGCTCGTCCTGCCCTGCATGAGCTTGTCAAACGCCTCCTGTATCAGCAGCTCCGTGCGCGTGTCGATGCTGGAGGTCGCCTCGTCGAGGATGAGCATCGGCGGGAGCGTGAGCATGACGCGCGTGATGCACAAAAGCTGCTTCTGCCCCTGGCTGATGCTGTCCTCATGCAGCACGGTGTCCAGCCCCTGCGGCAGACGCTCGATAAACTCCCAGCTGTGCGCCTCCTTCGCCGCGGCGATGATCTCCTCATCCGTGGCGTCCGGCTTGCCGAAGGCGATGTTCTCGCGCACCGTCCCCTGCTTTATCCACGTGTCCTGCAAAACCATGCCGTAGGCCGAGCGCAGCGCGTGGCGCGAGAGCGACTTTATCTCTTTCCCGTCGACGCTGATGCTGCCCGCGTCGGTATCGTAAAAGCGCATGAGCAGGTTGATGAACGTCGTCTTGCCGCAGCCGGTGGGACCGACGACGGCGATGCGCATACCGGGCGCGACGTTCAGGTTGAAGTCCTCAATAAGACTGCGGGACTTGTCGTAGCTGAACGCGACGCCGTCAATGTCCACGCGCCCCTCGACATCGCCCAGCGTGCCGGGCGCGTCGGCGCTCTCCTCGTCCTCCTCCAGCAGCGCGAACAGGCGCGCAGCACAGGCGAGGGCGTTCTGCATCTCGGTGACGACGGAGCTGATGTCGTTAAAGGGCTTCATATACTGGTTGGCGTAGGACAGCAGCACCGACAGCCCGCCAACGGTGAGCGCCCCGCCGGGGATGAGCAGCGCGCCGATGAGCGCGACCCCGGCATAGATGATGTTGTTGACAAAGCGCGTGGAGGGGTTGGTGATGGACGAATAGAACACCGCCTGCTGGCTGTACTGCTGAAGCTCGCGGTTGACCGCGTCAAAACGTGCGGAGGACTTGTCCTCGTACCCGAACGCGCGCACGACCTTCTGGCTGCCGATCATCTCCTCGATGAGCGCCGTCTGGCGGCCGCGCGTCTCGCTCTGCTTGCGGAACATGCTGTAAGAGCGGGTGGAGATGAACTTTGCCACGAGGAAGCTGACCGGCGTGAGGCAGATGACGAACAGCGTTATCCACACGTTCTTGGAGAACATGAAGATGAGCGTAAACACGATGGTGACGATGCCGGAGAAAAGCTGCGTGAAGCCGAGGAGCAGACCGTCGGAGAGGATGTCCGCGTCTGCAATGATGCGCGAGACGATGTCGCCGGTGCTGTGGCGGTCAAGGTAAGAAAGCGGCAGGCGCTGGATATGGCGGATGGACTGGGAACGTATATCCTGCACGACGCGGTAGGTCATGCGGTTATTGAGAAGACTCATGACCCAGCCGGTCACGCCGGAGACGGCGGCGCAGATGATGATCGCGCGCAGATACCCCCACATGGCGGCAAAATCCACCCTGTGCGCCGCGACGATGTTGTCGATCGCGTCGCCGAAGAGGATGGGGACATAGAGCTGCAGAATGACCGTGGCGGCGGCGAGGATGACGCTCAGCACGAGCAGGAAGCGATAGCGCGCGATGCGCTTCAAGAGCTTGCGCAGTACTTCGCCGCTGTTGACATTTTCATTCTTCTTTTTTGCTTTCACTGCTGCTCGCCCCCTTTCTCATAACTCGCGCGCTCCTCCGGGAACTGCGAGAAGTATATCTCGCGGTAGACCTCGCAGCTGCGCATGAGCTCGTCATGCGTGCCTGCTCCGGCGAGCGCGCCGTTGTCGAGCACGAGGATCTTGTCCGCCTGACGTATACAGGCGATGCGCTGTGAGACGATGAAGGTGGTCATGCCGCCGGATAGGGCGTGGATAGCCTTTCTCAGTGCCGCGTCGGTGGCGAAGTCCAGCGCGCTTGAGCTGTCGTCAAGGATGAGTATCTCCGGCTTTTTCACGAGCGCGCGGGCGATGGACAGGCGCTGCTTCTGCCCGCCGGAGAGGTTGCGCCCGTTCTGCTCAAGCTGGAAATCCAGCCCGCCGGGCTTGCCCTCGACGACCTCCTTCGCCTGTGCGGCGGTCAGCGCGTCCCAGAGCGCCGCATCGTCGGCGTTCTCATCGCCCCACTTGAGGTTGTCGCGTATGCTGCCCTGGAAGAGCACGGCGCGCTGCTGCACGACGGCAATCTTGCCGCAAAGCGCCTCGCGCGTATAGTCGCGGACATTCGCGCCGTCAACGTACACGCCGCCCGAAGAAGCATCGTAAAAGCGCGGGATTAGGCTGATGAGCGTGGACTTGCCGCTGCCCGTGCCGCCGATAACGCCGACGGTCTCCCCATGCGCGGCAGAAAAGCTCACATCCGTGAGGCTCGCCGCACCGGCATTTTTGTACGTAAAGCTGACATGGTCAAAGCGCACGGCGTCGCTCCCCTGCTCCGCCTCCGCCGTGGCGGCGGAGCTGTCAGGGTAGGTCATACTCGGCTCGACGGCGAGCACGCCCGCCACGCGCCCCGCGCACGCCACGGATTTATTGAGCGTGATGATGAGCGAGGCAAGCTTGATAAGCTCGACAATTATCTGGAGCATGTAGTTATAAAGCGCGACGACATCGCCCTGCGCGATGCTGCCGATGTTGACCTGCACCGCGGCGCGGTCGATCACGAACACCGCCGCAAGGTTGATGAGCACATAGGTCACGGGGTTCAGCAGTGCCGAGATGCGCCCGACAAATTCATTGAGGCGTGTAAGCTCGCGGTTGCTCTGCTCAAACTCCTCCACGGACTGCTCCTCGCGGCAGAACGCGCGGATGACACGCACGCCGGTGAGGTTTTCGCGCGTCATGCCCGTGACGCGGTCAAGCCCCGCCTGCACCCGCTTGAACAGCGGGATGCTGACGAGCATGATGGCAAACACGACGGCGAACAGCACCGGGATTGCCACGGCGTACACAAGCGCGCACTTCACGTCGATGGTGAACGCCATTATCATCGCGCCGAACACGACAAACGGGCTTCTCAGCAGCAGCCGCAGCCCCATGTTCACGCCGTTCTGTACCTGATTGATGTCATCGGTGAGGCGGGTTATCATCGTGTCGGAGCCGAGGGTGTCCAGCTCCGTGAACGACAGGCGCTGGATATGGTCGAACACCGCCTGACGCAGGTTTGCGGCAAAGCCGACGCTCGCCTTCGCGGCGAAATACTGCGCCGTAATGCTGCACAGCACCCCCAGCGCCGCCATCAGCAGCAGCACGCCGAAGCAGCCCCAGATGTACCCCCGGTCATTGTTGGCAATGCCGACATCTATCATCCGCGCCACGACGATGGGGACAAGCAGGTCGAACACGACCTCCAGCAGCTTGAAAAGCGGCGCGAGTATGCTCTCTTTCGTGTAGCTCTTGAGATAGACCGCGAGACTTCTCACTTTTCTCTCACTCCGTTCAACTTTATAGATATAGTATTTGTCTTGACTTTGCTAGTATAATACTTTATTATCAATATGAATAATATTGTTTTTATGGCTTTGTAATATAAAAATTATATCGTCAAACTTGGAGGGCACTATGGATCTGCGCCAGCTTGAATATTTCCGCGAGATCGCCGACACGGGCAGCATAAACGAGGCAGCGCGGCGGCTGAATATGTCCCAGCCGCCGCTGAGCTATCAGCTGCGGCTCTTGGAGGAGGAGCTTGGCGTGCGCCTTTTTGAGCGCAGCAGTCAGGGCGTGACGCTCACTGAGGCGGGGACGCTGCTCTACAGCCGCGCGGGCGAGCTTTTGAGCTATGCCGACTCGACAAAGCAGGAGGTCGAGCGCTTCGGGCGGCGACGTATACTGCGGCTGGGGCTGACGTCGTCGACCGTTGCGCCGATGATACCGTTCATCGCCGAATACGCGCGGCGGAACCCCGAGGCGAGCTTCGAGGTGCACGATGGGACGACGTTTTCCCTCTTCAATTCCCTGCTCGCCGGAATAATCGACGTGTCCGTCGTGCGCACGCCGCTGCGGTTGGACGAGGTGGAGCACACCGTGCTGTGCACGGAGCCAATGATCGCCGTGTCTGCGCCCGCGGAGGAGACCCCGCGCCACGGGCGGGCATCGCTCAGCGAGCTGACGGGGCATCCGCTCATTGTCTACCGGCGGTATGAAAAGCTCATAACAGACGCCTTTGCCGTGCACGCGCTGGAGGCGGACTTCTTCTGCGTGTGCGACGATGCGCGCGGCGCGGTGCTGTGGGCAAAGGCCGGGCTCGCCACGGCGATACTGCCCGCCTCGATGTCGAGCCTCTGCACTGGGCTCGACATACGCGAGATCGACGAAAAGGCGCTTGAAACACAGATACTTCTCATCTGGCGCAAGGGCAAAAAGCCCCTCCCCGCCGTGCAGGATTTCATTGCGGTCTGCCGCGGGGAAAATGGGCTTTCATCTCCTTTATGAACGGTTTGTTAACCGTTTGTCAAAGCTGCACAAAAATTTGCGCTCGGCTTCTCTGGAAACGTTACCGGGTGCTGCATAACGCTGATTTTGCAAAATACGCTTGTATATTTGCCGCGGATAGTGCTATCATATTCTTGTCCCAAGGAGGGACGTACTTAAGATATTGCAGCATATGACTGATGAAAGGATGGCTTTATCATGGCAAATCGTATCGTTCTCAATCCCGTGTCCTACCACGGCGCAGGCGCTGTAAAGGAAGTTGCAAACGAGCTGGCGGCAAGAGGCTTCAAGAAGGCTCTTGTGTGCTCCGGCAAGCACGTTGTAAAGAGCGGCGAGATAAACAAGATACTCGACCCGATGAAGGAAAAGGGCATTGAATGGGCTCTCTACACCGATATAAAGCCCAATCCCACCATAGAAAACGTTCAGAACGGCGTTCAGGCGTTCAAGGACGCCGGGGCGGACTGCATCGTCGCGGTCGGCGGCGGCTCGATCATGGACACCGCGAAGGCCGTCGGCATAATCATCAATAACCCCGAGTTTGCGGACGTCCGCTCGCTGGAGGGCGTCGCCCCGACGAAGAAGCACGCCGTGTTCACCGTCGCCGTCCCCACGACCGCCGGCACCGCCGCCGAGGTCACGATCAACTACGTCATCACCGACGTGGAGAAAAAGCGCAAATTTGTCTGCGTTGACACGAACGACATTCCCGAGGTCGCCGTTGTCGACCCGGAGATGATGAGCTCAATGCCCGCTCCCCTCACCGCCGCAACCGGCATGGACGCGCTGACCCACGCGATCGAGGGTCTTATCACCAAGGGCGCTTGGGAGATGAGCGATATGTTCCATCTCGAAGCCATCCGCCTTATCTCCGCCAACCTGCGCGACGCCGTGAAGAACGACCCGGACGGGCGCAAGGGCATGGCGCTTGGGCAGTACATCGCCGGCATGGGCTTCTCGAACGTCGGGCTGGGCATCGTGCACAGCATGGCGCACGGTCTGTCGGCGCTCTACGATACGCCGCACGGCGTTGCCTGCGCGATCATCCTGCCGACGGGGCTTGAGTACAACAAGGAGTACTCCGGCGAGAAGTACAAAGCCCTCGCAAAGGCGATGGGCGTTGAGGGCGTGGACGCGATGACGCAGGAGGAATACCGCACCGCCGCGATCAGCGCCGTCAAGAAGCTGTCCGCCGATGTTGGCATCCCCGCCGACCTCAAGGGCATCCTCAAGGAAGAGGATGTGAAGTTCCTCTCCGAGAGCGCTTATGCCGACGCCTGCCGCCCCGGCAACCCACGCGACACCAGCGTGGAGGAGATTGAAAAGCTGTACCGCAGCCTCATGTAAGACTGAGACAGCCATAATAACGAATAACGCACAGCGCGCCGGAAAATTTCCGGCGCGCCTTTTGCGCGTATATACGTCTTAATTATTCCCTTTTACCTTTTTCCCACGATGCCGAGGATTATCTCCACTGCGGTGTCCATCGCCTCGGCGGTGATGTGCTCATACGGTCCGTGGAACGAGTATCCGCCCGTGCCGAGGTTCGGGCACGGCAGCCCGCGTAACGACAGCTGTGCCCCGTCCGTCCCGCCGCGCACCGGCACTCTCACCGGCTTCAGCCCCGCGGCGGCGATGGCGCGCTCCGCGCGCTCAACAATGTCCATATGGTCGCTCATGCACTCCGCCATGTTGCGGTACTGCTCTGTCAGCGTGAGCTTTGCCGTGCCCGCGCCGTACTTCTCGTTTATTAGCTTTTCGATATGCTGCAGGGTCGTCTCGCGCGCGGCGAAGGACGCGGCGGAGTGGTCGCGCACGATATAGTCAAGCTCCGCATGCTCGACAGTGCCCGTCATGCTCATGAGATGATAAAACCCCTCGTAGCCCTCGGTGTGCGCGGGGGTGTCGCCCGCGGGCAGCATGGCGTTTATCTCGCACGCGACGAGCGAGGCATTTATCATGGTGTTCTTCGCGTCGCCGGGGTGGATGTTGAAGCCCGTGACGTCCCAGTGCGCGGCGGCGGCGTTGAACGTCTCGAAATTCACTTCCTCAAGCGCGCCGCCGTCAACGGTATAGGCAAAGTCCGCGCCGAGGCGGTCAAAGTCCAGCAGCGCCGCCCCGTGACCGACCTCCTCATCCGGCGTGAAGCACACGGCGATGCGCCCGTGGGGTATGCCCTGCGCGATGATGCGCTCACACGCGGTCATGATCTCCGCCACGCCTGCCTTGTCGTCCGCGCCGAGGACGGTGGTGCCGTCGGTGGTGATGAGCGTCTGCCCCTTGAGCGTCGGCAGCTCCGCGAACTTCTCCGGCGAGAGGACGCGCCCGCTCGTGCCGAGTGCCACTTCCCCGCCGTTATAGTTTTCTATGACCTGCGGGCGGACGTTCTCGCCCGAAAAGTCCGGCACGGTGTCGATATGTGCGATGAGCCCTATCGCCCGCTCGCCCTCCATCCCGGCGCTCGCGGGGAGCGCGGCATACACATAGGCGTGCTCATCCTCATAGACCTCCGCCATGCCAAGCGCGCGCAGCTCATCCGCGAGCAGGTGCGCAAGGTCGAACTGCCGCGCGGTCGTCGGCGTCGTGTCGATGTCCTCCGTGCTCGCGGTGTGCACCGCGGCATACTTCAAAAGTCTCTCATATGCTCTCATCATGTGAAAAATTCCCCTTGTGTTACATTACTATATATAGTATGTTACTCTACCGGGCGGAAAAAGTCAACCGCGCTGTGCCGTGCGGTGCGCAGGTTTGCATAATTTTATTTCGGTAGCAATTTCAAATATAATATGCTATAATCATACCATAATTAGACTTGTCTAATTTATGATTCCTTGTGCAAAAGAAAGGGGTAAATATATCATGGAAATAGGAACAAAGGGTCGGGCGGAAGCCGTTGTGGACAAGACCAACACCGCGCTGAGCATGGGCTCGGGCAGCCTTGAGGTGTTCGCCACGCCGTACATGATAGCACTGATGGAGTACGCGGCGCAGACCTCCGTCGCGCCGATGCTCGACGAGGGCATGAGCACCGTCGGCACGCATTTGGACGTGAGCCACGACGCGGCAACGCCGCTGGGTATGCGCGTCTGGGCGGAGAGCGAGCTGGTCGAGATTGACGGGCGCAGACTCGTTTTCGACGTGAAGGCGTATGACGAGTGCGGGCTCATCGGTCAGGGACGGCACGAGCGTTTCATCGTCAAGGCGGAAAAGCTCCTCGCAAAGGTCAACGCAAAGGCTGAGAGCGTCGGCAAGTGACCTTTGCGCCGCGGACTGCATAAAAAAATTGAAATTCCCTATGCATTTTTGACATTTCTTGTCCGATATTTATTGAATTTCATAGAAGAATATGTTATAGTATACAGTGCATTCATAATTTTAATGTATTTTGCAGTTGTAATGGCAAATTTTGAAATGGAGTGATCCGCCCGTATGTCGGAGCTTGAGAAGATACAGAACGCCAAACTCTATATTGATAAGCTCGCGCGCGGAATCAATCCTGTCAATGATCTGCCCGTGGATGAGCAGGACATTATCAACGACGTACATATTTCCCGCTGCTTTTTCTATGTTGCCGAGGTTCTGGAGCGCCTTGCCGCGGAGGAAGAGATGGCTCCCCCGCCGCGCAAAAAGGCGAAGAAGCAGCCGTTTGCCATCACGAAGGAGCAGTGCGAACGCTTTGAATATTCCGACGTGCCCATCACCGTCAGCGAGATCGCGCGCCGCCTCAACATCGCGGCGGAGGCGGGGCCGGACAGCCAGCTGCGCTATTCCAGCATCACGTTCTGGCTCATCGAGATAAATATGCTGACGATCTCCAAATACCCCGACGGGAAAGAGGTCAAGCGCCCGACGGAGCAGGGTGCGGCACTGGGCATATCGACGGCGGAGCGCAAGAGCGCCGGGGGCACATACACCGTGGTGGTGTACGGCAGGACGGCACAGCGCTTCATCGTGGAGAACATCAACGCCGTGCTTGAATCGGAAAAGCTGCGCTTCAAGATGCAGGGGCAGCCGTGGCGCGCCGAGGACGACAGCACACTGCGCGACGGCGCGGCGCGCGGCGTCCCCATATACGAGATCGCCTTGGAGCTGTCACGCAACATCTCATCTGTCCGCTCGCGCTGCAAGCGCCTCGGGATAGAGATAGTGAAGCCCTAAAATTTCGCACCGTCCGCGTCCGGGAGGAACCTCCCGGGCGCTTTTTCGTCTTAGTTTTCGTCTTAACAGTTAATACATATCTTGTGTGTATAATATCTTAAAACCGCCTATTGGAGAATCCCCGCATGAAGATGAAGAAAACGCTCGCTTACATTTTTAATATACTCATTTTGCTCTTTGGCATACTGTGCATACGCTATTATATAGGCATGGGGCTCGCCGTGCGTTTCGGGCAGTCGCTTTTGTGGCTGTGGGCAGTGATCGGTGCAGCGTGCATCGTGCGCTTTATCCTTGTGCAGCGCTCACTGAGCACCGGCAAACCCCTGCCCATATCGCCGAAGCTTATCCGCGCGTGGCGCATCGCCCTCGCCGTATTTCTGGCGGTGTTCATCGCGGCGGAGTGCGTGATATGCTCCGCCGCCGCGGTCGTGCCGGAGGCGGGGCTGGACTGCATAGTGGTGCTGGGGGCAAAGGTCAACGGCACGCAGCCCAGCGGCGCGCTCACCCAGCGCATACGCGCCGCGGCGGAGTACCTGCACGAAAACCCCGGCACGCTGTGCGTCGCCTCCGGCGGGCAGGGCGCGGACGAGGGGATAAGCGAGGCGGAGTGCATCACGCTCAACCTCGAAGCGCTCGGCATTCCAAGGGAGCGCATCGTGCTGGAGGACAAGTCCACCGACACGCTCTCCAACATTGAAAACAGCCTCTCGCTCATGCCCGAGGGTACGGCGCGTGTTGGCATCGTGACGAATGATTTTCACATTTTCCGCGCGCTCGCGACAGCGCGGCACGTGTCGGCGCTGCACTTTTCCGGCATCCCGGCGCAGTCGTCGGTATACGGCTTCATCCACTACGCCATGCGCGAGTTCTTCGCCGTCGGCGCGGGACTCGCCAAGGGCGAGCTGAGCTTTTGACATATGCGCGGCGGCGTGGTAAAATAGCGGTCGACTACTGAGCATTGATCGGAGATACAGATGAAAACTGCCGCAAGGAGACGGACGGGTCTCATGATATTCGCCCTCGCAGTGCTCGCGCTGGGTATATTTATAGTGATAAAGCTGCTGGGGCGCACGCCCGCGGAGGAACCCGACCCGCACGAGGGTCAGGTATATCTGTACGACGGGTTCGACTGGGTGTGGATGACGCCGCTGGAGGGCGTGCCGGTGAACACGCTCACGGAGGAATATTTCACCGCGAACGGCACGGAAATATGCTACATCGGCACGGATTATGACGTTCTGCGCGGCATCGACGTATCGGAGCATCAGCTCGACATCGACTGGAACCGCGTCGCGCAGTCCGGCGTGGACTACGCTTACATACGTGTCGGGCGGCGCGGCTATACCGAGGGCGGGCTTTTTGAGGACCCGTACTTCGCCGCGAACATGGCGGGCGCACAGGCCGCAGGGCTGAAGGTCGGCGTTTATATGTTCTCTCAGGCCGTCACCGTGCAGGAGGCGATAGAAGAGGCGCGCTTCGTTCTGGAGCGCATCGCGCAGTACAACATTACGCTGCCGGTCGTTTTCGACTGGGAGAAGATACACGAGGCGGACGCGCGCACGGCTGACGTCACCATGGAGGGGCGCACCGACTGCGCCGTCGCGTTCTGCGAGACGATCAAAAACGCGGGATACACACCGTGTGTGTACTTCAACCGCAACCTCGGCTATTACGGATATGACCTCTCGCGGCTGACGGACTATGAGTTCTGGTTCTCTCTGCCAGAGAGCGGCTTTCCGAACTTTTACTACGCGGCGGATATGTGGCAGTACAGCTTCACGGAGACCGTCCCCGGCATAAATGTAGAGACGGACATGAACCTGTGGTTCATCCCGAAAGCCGTGGAGACGGACAGCGCCGAAAAATAACATACATACAGAAAATGCGCAGCCCCTTGGGAACGATCAAATTCCAAGGGGCTGCGCTTATATTGATCAGCAGCAGAAGAAATGATAGCCGCAGGAAGGACCGAGGCACATATTCAGCGCACACATTGTCATGCACAGCTTATCCGTGTCCAGCCCGCCGGTATATCGCGTGGCATAATTATCATAGAAATCCCCGCCGCTCTGGAGCTGCTCAAGGAGCCTGCGGTACTGCTCGTTGTCCGGTTCGATCTCCACAGCCTTTTTCGCCGCTTCGAGCGCCGCGATCTTGTTGCCCATGTACATATTCGCGCCTGCGGTGAGATAGTACCACTTACCGTCCCGCTCCGCGAGGGGAACGCCGGAGAGCGCGTTGAGCGCTTCCTTGTACATGCCGTTGCGGATAAAGTTCTTCGCGGCGGTATACTCGCTGCGCTCCTGCTGGCGGGCGGAAGCACCGCTGAAATCGCTCCACTCACCCCAGCCGCTCCATGCGCCCCAGGGGTTATAGCCGGAGGAATACCCGTTGGCGGAATATCCGCCGTAGCCCTGTCCGCCATAGCCGCCGGACGCGCCCTGCTGCGCCGTGCCGTTTTTGATCTGGTCATAGGCGGCGTTTATCTGGTTCATCTTCTCGGCGGCGGTGGGATCGTTGGGGTTGAGATCGGGGTGATACTTCTTCGTCAGATCCCTGTATGCTTTTTTTATTTCATCGTCCGAGGCATCGGGCGATACGCCAAGCACCTTATACGGATCCTGATACATCGGTTTTACCTTTCTGCTTTGGGTTAAATTTAGCGTCGAACTGCTGCCACAGGCCAAAGCACAGGATGTTCTTGAGTATGCCCGCGTCCTGCACGAGGGGCAGCTTGTCAAAATAAAACACACACTCGCTCAGCAGCATACGCAGTATATCACGAAAGCGCTGTGTGTTGTCAAGCCCATAATAGCGGCGGAAGGGATTGTAGCTGTTGTGCAGAGTGTCGCTGTCGAGGTCCATGGCGGCGTCCATGATGTACACGAACCGCCCGAGCGCGCCGCCCATGCGGCGCATGGTGTCGCTCCATCGGTCCTCGCGGTACACAAGCACCTCCGCCATGAGCGCGCCGAACGTCGCCGCGGCGGCGTCCGCGTTCTCGTCATGCGCCTGTTCGAGCGCGGCAAGCGCTGTGAGCGACGCTGTCATTGCCTCATGCTGGCGCGGGTAGCGCTCCGCGAGCGCGCCATACGCCTTTTTGAGCGCTGCCGCCTCCGCAAGCGAGACGAGGCTCGCGTCATCCCGCCAGTTGTCCATGCACTTGAGATAGGCGAGCATGACGTTCATGTCCGCGGCGTAATCCGTCATCTCGGTGACGGTATATGCGTGCTTTTCGCGCGGGTGGGCGATGCAGCGCTGCTCCCCCGTGCGCTCCTCCGGCTCATACAGTGAGCCGAGCAGCAACGTGAGAAACGTCAGGTCATAATTGAGCGTAAGCCGGGAAAGCTCACCGTGGCGAAGCTTGAGCGAACGGCACAGCCCGCAGTACGCGGACTTATAGCGCGCAAGCTCCTCCTGCGTGAGCGCTCCCGGCTGGGCGGCGAGATACCCGAACATATCAGGTCTTGCCGAAGAATGACGTGCCGCACTTGCGGCAGACGATCTTCACCTTGCCGCGGTGGCGCGGAACGCGCAGGCTCGTGCGGCAGCTGGGGCAGGTGAAGAACTTATAGTCCTTGCGCTGGACCCAGCGCTCCTTGCGCAGGCGCAGCGCCGCGTCGGCCTTGTATTTGAGGCGCATATACTTTCCGTTTTCCTCGCGGCGCTTATAGACGTTGCGCGAGAACATACGGAAATAGATGTACACCAACAGCACCAGCACCAAAGGATAGAGCACCCCGGAGGCGCTCTTCCATATGGTCGACAGCACTATCAGCACCACATCGACAATCAGCAAAAATATATTCAGCTGGTCATTGCCGTTTCTCCCGGCCATAAACCTTGCCAAACGTTCTCTCATGAACTCACCTTAAATTAATAATATCTTTACACCGTGAATTTTAACACATCGCGGCGGCAATACATCACGAAATTGTTAATTTAGTGAAATATTCAGAGTCCGTTTCGGCGTGCTTCGAGCGAGAGCTCGACGATCTTCTCGCACAGCTGCGGATAGCTCATCCCCTCGACCGCGGCGGCGCGGGGAATGAGACTGTTGGGCGTCATGCCGGGGAGGGTGTTGACCTCAAGGCACCACGCGCGCCCCTCATCGTCAAGGATGAAGTCCGTGCGCGAATAGACCGACAGCCCAAGCGCCCTGTGGAACCTCAGCGCCGCCTCGCCCATGAGCTTCCACTCATCTTCGGTGATGCGCGCGGGGCATATCTCCGCCGCGCCCTCACTGCCGCTCTGGTACTTGGCGACATAGTCGAACCTGCCCTCGGGCGGGACGATCTCGATGGCGTTGAGATAGCGCTCGCCGAGGATGGGGACGGTCATCTCGCGCCCGGTGATCTTCTGCTCGACCACGGCGCGGTGGGAGTAGCGCAGGACCTCGCGCAGTCCCGCTTCAAGCTCGCTTTTATCCTCGCATATCACAACGCCGATGGACGAGCCGCCGTTGACCGCCTTTATGACGCACGGCACAGGCAGCTCCGCGCAAAGCGTTGGAATGTCCGCCGCGGTATAGTCGATCTCGCGCCATTCCGGCGTGAGGACGCCGGCGCTCTGCATGATGCGTTTGGCGACCGCCTTATCCATGGCCATGGCACTGCCGAGAGTGCCCGACCCCGTATACGGCACGCCCAGAAGGTCGAGCGCCGCCTGTATCTTGCCGTCCTCCCCGTCCGCGCCGTGCAGACCGAGGAACACGCAGTCGGCAAGCTGGCATATCTCCAGCACGTTCTTGCCGAGGCGGCTTGGGCTTTTGAGCTTTCGCGCCGCCTTGACCCTTTCTATGTCCGGCGCTGTCTTTTCAACCGCGACATCGCCGCAGAACCCGTCGGGCGCGTCGAATGCGTCCTCAAGCGCGCCGTCATAGTTCTCCAGCCCCATGAACATATCCACAAATATTGCCTTATGCCCAAGGGAGCGCAGCGCCTTGCACACGCTCGTGCCCGTCACGAGGGCGACATGGCGCTCCGTGCTTATGCCGCCGCCCAATACAACAATTTTCATTGACTGACTTCCTTTCTCCCGGCTCGTGCCGGGGTGCATCAGCACTGCTTTATGACCCTTATGAAGAACTCGACCGAATGCTCGATGGTCTCAAGACGGATATGCTCGTCATTGCCGTGGATGGTGTGGCGCTCCTCGGCGGTTAGATCCATGGCGGAGAAGCGGTAAACGCGGTCGCTTATCTCGCCGTAGTGACGGCTGTCGGAGCACTGCACCATGAGGTACGGCGCGACGAGGCAGCCCTTCCACGTGCCCGCAACGGCGTTGGAAACGCGCTCCCACCCGGCGCAGTCCGTGCGGGAGATGGGGCTGGGCTCCATATGGTCGCCGACGGTGAGCTTGACGGCGGGGTCGTTTATGACGGAGCGGATATACTCCACCGCGCCGTTGACGGAGTCCTCCGGGTTGAGACGGAGGTTGGAGACCATGGAGACGGAGGGCGGGATGACGTTGGGCGCCTTGCTGCCGCTCATCTGCGTGAAGGCGACAGTGGTGCGCATGAGGGCGTTGAGCTCGCCGCCGCTCTTTTTGCACATATTGTCCAGCACGCCGCCGAAGCACCAGAGGTTGGCAAAGATCATGCGGTAAAGGAAGCTGGAATGTCTGCCGAGCGTGTCGAACATTTCGAGCACTGGCTTGGTGAAGTGCGCCTTGAACGGGTGCGCCTCGACCTTGGTGCAGGCAATGGCGAGCTGACCCACGGGCGTGTGGGGCGCGGGAGCTGAGGCGTGACCTCCGGAGGAGGCAATGGAATACTCAAGGTTGAGCATGCCCTTCTCCGCGATGCCGATGAGTCCGCAGGGCTGCTTCACGCCGGGGAACACATCCTCGACGACCGCGCCGCCCTCGTCAACGACCATCTCAAGCTCGATGCCGTTGTCCTTGAAATACTTCACGATATTCTTCGCGCCGTTGCCGTTGACCTCTTCGCCGCCGGAGAAAGCGAAGTAAATATCGTTCTCGGGCGTGAAGCCCTGCTTTATGACGTTCTCCGCCGCGGAGAGGATGCCGTTGAACGTGACCTTCGTGTCGAGCGTGCCGCGCCCCCACATCACGCCGTCGACGATCTCTGCGTCGAACGCTGGGTGCGTCCAGTTCTCCTCCTCCACGGGGACAACGTCATAGTGCGCCATCAGCACGGACGGCTTGCCGTCGCCCTTGCCCTTCCAGTGGAACAGCAGTCCCCTGTCGTCAAAGCGCTGCATGTGGCAGGTTTTGACAACGTTGGGGTACAGCTCCGGCAGCTTGCCGATGAGCTTTTCAAACTCCGCGTCGTCCTCGAGCGAATGGTCGTTATACGATACCGTGCGGCACTTGACAAGCTCGCCAAGGGCGTTCACCGCCGCCGCGCGGTCAAACTCGACCTCTTCAAACTCCTTTTTGCCGCTGTCCTTGGGCTTGAACATAGCCGCGCGGATCAGGACGACAGCCAGAAACACAACTACCAACGCTAGAATGATCCAACCGATCATGGTGATTCTCCTTTTCCGTTCTATTATATATAATGCTTAATCAAGGATATGCTTTTTGTAGAGTATGCGCGAAACACCGATGGTGAACAGCACGCCCACTGGCACCATTATGCCCACAGTGGAGGCATTGAGCGCGGGAACGAAGATGAACAGCACCAGCATGAGGATGACTGGCGCGACGGCGATCTTCCAGTTCTTCGACACGAACACAACACCTAGACCGCCGAAGAGCGCCGGGAGTATCTGCGCGAACGCCGGGGCGAGCACGGGTGCGTCAAGTATCGGGGTTAGCGGCGTGATGAGGATGACGCCGATGATGATAATGAGCGTGGTGACGATGCTGGACACCGCGATGGCGATGGTGGAGACGATCTCCCCCTCCTCGGTGCGGATGTTCGCGTCCGCCTGCTCAAGCGCGTTGAGCGCGACGGGCAGCTTGAGGTTTGAGATGTTGCCGGTGACAAAGCTCAGATACGAGCCGCCCGCGCCGAGCATGGGGACATAGGTGAATGTCTCCACCACGGCGACAGCCCAGTACATGGGCGCCGTCGCGACAAGGCCCATTAAAAGGCCGTGCCAGTCGGGCAGCACGCCGAAAATAACGCCGACGAGTATGGGGTACATAAAGAGCGCGACCATCACGCTGAGGTTCCAGATGCGTCCATCTCTGTGGACGGAGTCGATATAGGTCATTTCTTTTTTCATCTTACGCACCTCCTCACGAAAGCCACGCGGTTATGGGAATGGCGCTCGCCATGCCCGCGATGAGGCTGATGGGCAGCGCGTAATCGCCGACCCAGCGCCACTTGTACTTTTTCACGATTACGCCCGCGAGCGCCATCACCAGTGCCGACACAAGCATCACCAGCGGCGGGATGAGCCCCGCCATGTTGCCCGAGAACACGGACGCAAAGTCGCAGAACACATAGCCGAGGAAGGCGGAGATCATGCCGATGAACATGGAGGCGGAGAAAATGTCGCCCCACTTCTTGTCGCGGTTTTCCATCGTGACCATGCCGGTCTGAAGCTTCTTGCCCACGAGCGGGACGAGCCAGATGCCAACCATGATGCTGATGGTCATGACCCACGCGATGGTGACATACTGCTGCGCGGTGAGCGCCGTCACCTGCCCGAACACGAGCCCCATCGCGCTCTCCGCGTTGGACGCGGCGATCGTCTCATACGAGAGCGAGCCCACAACGCTCAGCCGCAGCCACGGCAGAGGCACGCCCAGATCCTTTGCCAGCGTGATAACGCTGATGACGATGGCAACGGCGGGCGCGATGGTGAACACCGCCGCTGTGCGCGCAATGCGCTTGAGCTTCGCCTTCTCCATGCCGATGGCAAGTCCGCGCTTCCACGCCTTTATGAGGAAGTACACCGACTGCGCCAGCACGGCGGCGATGATAGCGCCCGCAATGACGAACAGTACGGGGCTGTTGACGCTGAAATTCATGCTGTCTGTCTCCTTATATTAAAAACTTGGATATACGCTTTAAATGACTTGAAATATGTAGAACTTGAGATAATCCGTCTCCGGCACATTCCAGAGTATCGGGTGGTCCGGCGCCTGCTGGCGCGCCTCTATCTGCTTTAGCTCCACTCCCGCGTCGCGCGCGGCGGAGCGCAGCATATCGCAGAAAAGCGCATCTGGCATAAAGTGGCTGCATGACGCCGTCGCGAAGTACCCGCCGCGCGGCAGCAGCCGCAGGGCGCGCAGATTTATCTCCTTATACCCGCGCTGTGCGCTGCCGACGGTTTTTCGGGATTTCGTGAACGCGGGCGGGTCGAGGATGATGAGGTCATATGGCTTGCCGCCCGCGGCCTCAAGCTTCGGCAGAAGCTCAAAAACATCCGCCGCGGCAAAGTCCATCACGCCGTCCAGCCCGTTGCGCACGGCGTTCGCGCGCGCCATGTCCACCGCCGTCTGCGACACGTCCACCGCCGTCACATGCGCCGCGCCGCCATTTGCGGCGTTGAGCGCGAACGACCCTGTGTGCGTGAAGCAGTCGAGCACGCGCCGCCCTTTTGCGATGCGCGCCACAGCGAGGCGGTTATACTTCTGGTCGAGGAAAAAGCCTGTCTTCTGCCCGTTTTCCACGTCCACATTATAATATATTCCGTTTTCGCAGATCTCCGTCACCGGTGAGGCGGGGTGCTCCCCGCCGTACCAGCCCTTGTACTGCGCCATGCCCTCCAGCGCGCGGATGGCAGCGTCGTTGCGCTCGTATATGCCGTCTATCTCCTGCCCGTCGCGGCGGAGAACGTCGAGGAGCACAGGGAAGAGCGTGTCCTTTATGCGCTCAATGCCGACGGAGAGCGTCTGCGCAACGAGGATATTTGAAAAGCGGTCGACCGTCAGCCCCGGGAAGCCGTCCGCCTCGCCGAAGATGACGCGGCAGCACGAAATATCCCCGCCCATAACAGTCTTGCGGTAGTCCCACGCATAGCCGACGCGCCGCGCCCAGAACGCCGCGTCAAACGTGTCGTTGGCGTTGCGCGATACAAGGCGGACGCGGATCTTGCTCTCGCGGCTGAGAAAGCCCGTGCCGAGGTATTTGCCCTTCTCGCTCACCGCGTCCACAAGCGCGCCGTTTTCCGCCTCCTCCGCGCCGGAGATGACCTCCGCCGCGTATATCCACGGGTGTCCCTGCTCGACCCAGCGCGTGCCTTTCGCCGTGACCGTGACGCGCGGGTACTGTCGTTCTGCCTTCATGCTCTGCCCTCTTCTAATTCACATTTGAATATTGATTTTATCACATTTGCCGCCGCATGAAAAGGCACAAAACGCACAATTTGTCGCGATAGATAAAAATACGCCCCTGACGCTGGGCACAGCCCATGCGTCAGGGGCGGTAAGTTAGTAGATATACCGGCATTTCGCCATGTCGACGCGCCCGTCAGGCAAAAACGTCACGCCCTCCTCTTCCAGCAGCACGCGCCGGAAGTCCGCGTGTCCGCCGCCGGCGATCTCGCCGCTCTCCTTCACAACGCGCTGCCACGGCACATTATCCGGACAGCGGCGCATTGCCCAGCCGACCTGCCGCGCCGCCCGCGGCGCGCCGAGTACGCGCGCGATCTGCGCGTAGGACATGACCTTTCCCCGCGGTATCCGCGCGACAACGGCGTATACGGAGGTGAAAAAGTTGGTGCTTGTGTCATTCTCACTCATTGTTGTTTCCTTCGTTCACTGATTTCTCCGCGTCCCCGTAATAGTAATTCACCAGCAGGTCGACGCACGCACCGTAGCTTTTCAGCCCAAGCGTCTGGTCGTAGCTGTGGAGAAAACCCTCGTACACGGTGTTCGACACTCTCTGCACCGGCGTTTCAAACTGCCGCCAGTATGCGTTATTGAGCGCGAGATCGCGCTTGACGCCATCACTCAGTGTGCCGTATACCCGCTCCCACGCGGCATGGTCAGCGGAATAGAGCGCGTTGCCGAGATGCACATACGCCAGCACCGCCGCGGAATAGCAGAAGTCCGCATCGCCGGAGCGCAGGCTCGCCAGCACGGCGACAAAGTTTGCCTCCTGCTCCTTGGCGACGCCGCGCTGATGGCTCAGCTCATGCGCGACGGTGGAGGCGAAGAGGCTCGGCGGGAAGTCCGTGTTGACGTTCGCCTCGCCCGTGAACGGGAAGAAAAAGCCCGTGAAGTCTATGTAGCTCATTCCGCGCGAGAGCCAGACGCCCTTCGCCGCGACACGCGGCCCATACATACACGGGAAATCCCCGACCGTGTTGTCAAAAAGGGAGGGCGAGCGCGCGAGTATCGCGTCCCGGTCGCAGACATAAAAGCCGTCCGCGTTCCGTTCGACCTCATCGCCATAGCGGTTGGCAAGGCGGGCAAAGTACTCCGTAACGGTCTCAAGCTGCTCCGTCGAAACGGGCGAGCTGTCAAGCCCGCTCTTCGCCATGAAATCATCGCCGTAATAGTATACTCCCCACAGCAGCGAGAAGCCCGCGTACACCGCGAGCGCCAGCGCGGCGAGCCCCATCACGAGCCTGTACGCGCGCCGGAGGCTACTCTTCCCGCGCAAGAGGCGCACAAGGCCGTACACCAGCCGTGCGAGCACCGCCGCGGCGGTGATGACGATCAATACCTCCGCCACGGAAAAGCCCACGTGGGAGTTGAGCACGGCAAGCGCGGCATGGACGGGGCGCACAGCGTTTTCCGATATGCGCGCCATGAGCGCGTGGTCGCCGCGCAGCGCAAGGTGCAGCGCGATAACCGCCGACGACAGCAGCGTGACTATATGTGCCGCGGGGCACAGCGCGAACCACGAGGCGATTTTTGATTTCTTCCGGGTCATGTTTTCCATAGTGTTTTCCATGATCATATGATACTACAAAGCCCGGCGCATGGCAAGCGCGCGGCGCGTGGGAAATAGCGGCAGTGGGCGATGCAGAAGTATTGATTGACGAAACGGCGCGGATTAAGTATAATAGTAGTCTCTATTAAAATAACTATTGCATCAAGCTTGAAGGTGATATATTGACAAAGACCTCTGCTGTTCTTACCAGAGTGAGTGAAAAGAAAGCCGTGCTGTACGCGATCGCCGCGCTGCTTTCCGTGGGCTTCGGCGTGTTCGTTATCCTCACAGCCGAAAAAGTGAATGTCTACTACCCCGTGCCGACGGCCGTCATATTCGGGCTGCTGTTTTTCGCGGCGCAGGCGCTGCTCATCGCGCAGGGGCGCTTTGACGCGCTGTCGCTGCTGATCGCGGCGGGCTGCCTCGCGTGCATGATCTTCTCGCGCGTGAGCCTTCTGTACTTCGAGTCGCGCGATTTCACGGCGTTTCTTGAGGACTGGGTGAAAAAGCTGGGCGCGCTGAGCGTCCGGGACGCGCTCGTGACCCCGATCGGCAATTACAACATGCCGTATCTATATTTCCTGCTCATCTTCTCGCGGCTGGACGTCGCACCGATCATCAGCATAAAGGCATTCTCCTGTCTTTTTGACATAGTACTGGCGTACTACGTGATGAAGACCTTGGCGCTCGTGACCGACGACAGACGGCTCCAGCTGGCAGCATACATCGTGACGCTTGGTCTGCCGACGGTGCTGATGAACAGCGCGCAGTGGGCGCAGTGCGACGCGATATACGTGTCATTCTGCGTGATGTCGCTGTACGCGGCGGTCAAGGGCGACGGACGGCTGTGCGCCATCGCGTGGACGCTCGCCTTCTGCTTCAAGCTTCAGGCGATTTTTATCCTCCCCGCGCTGTGCGTGGCGCTCTTTATGGGGCAGGTAAAGCCCCGGCACCTGCTGTGGATCCCCGCAGTGTTCTTCCTCGCGCTCGTCCCTGCGCTCATCGCGGGACGGAGCCTCGGGAGCTGTCTGAGCATCTACATCAATCAGACCCAGCAGTACCCGGAGCTTTACTCCAACGCCCCCACGCTCTGGCGCTTCTTCACCGGCGTGGACTTCGAGGGGTACAGCAATGTGACGGTCTTCCTCGCGGGCGCGGCGGTGCTGCTGTTCATGTACTTTTGTCTCACAGGGTACAAGAGCTTCGCGCCGCAGGATCTCATCCGGCTCTTTTTCATCTCGTCCATGCTGCTGCCCTATGTTCTGCCGCGCATGCACGAGCGGTATTTCTACATGGCGGATATAATGAGCTTTCTCTACTTCATGACGAACCGCAAGAAGTGGTACATCCCGGCGACGGTCGTGTTGTCGTCCGTCGTGGGGTATATATGGTATTTCACGTTCGCCGAGGAGGGCGCGGGACTGGTGATACTCGACCAGCGCTATATCGCCCTCGCGTTCTTCGCCATTCTCGCAACAGAGCTGCGCGAGCTTTTCCGTTCCTACTGGCACCGCTCGCCGGACACGATTCCTGTTGAGTAAATCGAAAGGAGGATGGATATGCCTCTAACCGCTAAGATCGTCCGCCGTGTCAACGGCAGTCTGTGGCTTCAAATCGCGCTTGCGGCGCTCATCGCCGCGGCGCTTGGTGTGTTCATCTGGCTGACCGCAACAGGTGTGAACGCTTATTGGCCCATACCCGCCGCGGTCATTTACGCCGGGCTTTTCCTGCTGGCAATGCTGCTGCTCATCATGGAGCGGCGTTTTGACGTGCTCATGCTGCTGGCAGCGGCAGTGTGCCTGTGCTGCGGGATGTACGCGCGCGTGACGATGCTCGGCTTTCAGTCGAGCGACTATATCAACTGTCTGCTGCCGTGGACAAAGAAGCTGGGCTCGCTCCCGCTGCGTGAGGCGCTGAGCACCCCGATAGGCGACTATAATCTCCCCTATCTCTACTTTCTCACGATACTCTCCCGCACCGGGTGGGACGAGCTGCTGCACATCAAGTCCATGTCCTGCTTTTTTGATGTGGTGCTGGCGTATCTTGTGATGCGCATCACAGCGCTGGAGGTAAAGGACAGGCGGCTTCAGCTCGCTTCGTTTCTCATCGTGCTCATCTCCCCCACGGTCATGATAAACAGCGCGCAGTGGGCGCAGTGCGACTCAACCTATGTCGCGTTCTGTCTGCTCGCTATTCTCGGCGCAATGACCGGGCGCGGGCGGCTGTGCGCCATCTCGTGGACGGTTGCCTTCTGCTTCAAGCTTCAGGCGATCTTCATTCTCCCCGCGCTCGCCGTGGCGCTCTTCATGGGGCAGGTCAAGCCCCGGCACCTGCTGTGGATACCCGCCGTGTATTTTGCCTCGCTTATCCCCGCGCTTGTCTGCGGCCGCAGTTTTCTGAGCTGCATGAACATCTACGGCGGACAGCTCGGCGAATACAATAAGCTTTTCCTCAACGCCCCGACAGTCTGGCGCTTCTTCGGAGCCGGACGTCCGGAGGAGTATAACAACATGGCGGTATATGTTGCTCTCGGCGCAATCGTGATCTTCACGATACTGTGCCTGAGCTTTGCAAAGAAGATGAACCGCGCGCAGCTCTTCCGCCTGTTCTTCATCTCGTCCGTGCTCGTCCCGTATCTTCTGCCGCGTATGCATGAGCGGTATTTCTACATGGCGGAGATACTTGCGCTCGTCTACTTCATGTATGACCACAAAAGATGGTACGTCCCCGTTGCGATCACGCTAACATCGCTTGCGGGCTATGTCGCCGCGATGTGCGGCGAAGGCGTGTTCGATCAGCTCTACGCCGCGGTGGGCTACCTTGTCATTCTGGCAGTAGAGACCCGCTCGCTCTTCAAGGAGCTGTGGTACGTCACGCCGGACACGATACCTGTTGAATGACGCCTCATCCCCCGGTGCGCCGAAAAGCGCGCCGGGGGATTCTTATGCCGCCGTGCCACTATTTATTTGTTGAAATTACCCTTTTTACAGTATATAATATGTAGATAAAAGTCTGATCAAGATATTTCGTATTTTGGGAGAACCGGGATATGCTTTTTTCGAGTATGGAATTTTTATTCCTCTTTTTCCCCATAACGCTTGGCATATGCTACATTCTGCCGCGCGGCGCGCGCAACTACTGGCTGCTGCTGGCAAGCCTCTTTTTCTATGCCTGGGGTGAGCCGCGCTTCGTCATCATAATGATCGCGTCCATCGTGCTCAACTACTTTGCCGCGCTCGGCATAGAAAAGCACGCCCCCGGAAGCCGCGCAAGGACAGTGCTGCTCGTCGCGGGCATCACGGTCGACCTCGGGCTGCTGTTCGTGTTCAAGTACCTCAATTTTGCCATCAGCACACTTCACGCCATTGCCCCCTCGACAGGGGCGTACATACACCAGACCTATATCACCCTCCCCATCGGCATCTCGTTTTTCACGTTCCAGATGCTCAGCTATATTATCGACGTATACCGCGGCATCCCCGCCCAGCGAAACATCGCATATCTCGGGCTTTACATATCGTTCTTTCCCCAGCTCATCGCCGGTCCAATCGTCCGCTACACCACTGTCATGGACGAGATCATGGAGCGCCGCGCCACGCGCGAGGACTTTGCACAGGGCGCGCTGCGCTTTCTGTACGGACTGAGCAAGAAAATGCTGCTGGCAAACGTGCTGGCGGAACTGGTGCACTATGCGTTCTCCGCGGCTGACCCCAGTGTGTGCTTCGCGTGGCTCGGCTCTGTCGCGTACACGCTGCAGATCTATTTTGATTTCAGCGGGTATTCCGACATGGCGATCGGTATGGGGCGCATGTTCGGCTTTCATTTCCTTGAAAACTTCGACTACCCGTATATGTCGCGCTCGGTGTCCGAATTCTGGCGGAGATGGCACATCTCGCTCGGCTCATGGTTCCGCGACTATGTGTACTTCCCGCTCGGCGGCTCGCGCGTGAAGACGCGCTCGCGGCTCGTGCTCAACCTCGCGGTCGTGTGGCTGCTGACCGGCATATGGCATGGCGCGAACTGGACGTTCATCCTCTGGGGCGTGCTGCACGGAGCTGTCATCATCATCGAAAAGCTCACCGCGCTGCCGGAGCGGCTGGACAAGAGCCGCGGCGGGCGCGTATTCGCCCATATATTCACTCTTCTCGCCGTCAACTTCGGCTGGGTGCTCTTCCGCGCCGACACGCTGCCCGACGCCGCGCGGTTCATTTCCGCAATGCTCGGCCTTCGCGGCGGAGCGTTTATCGACAGCACAACGCTTTTCTACCTGCGTGAGTACGGCGTGACACTGCTGGCAGCAGTGGTATGCTCCACGCCTGTGTTCAAGCTCCTGCGTGAGCGTGTCCGCGCTCGCGGCGAAGGCGCGGAGAGAATATATGACCGCGCGTCGTTCGGCGTGCAGCTCGTGCTGTTCGCTGTGTGCGTGTCGTTCCTCGTCATCGGCGCGTACAATCCATTCATCTACTTCAACTTCTGACGGGTGAGCGTATGAAAACAAAAAGGTCATCCATATCAAGAATCGCCCTGCGCGCCGCGGCGGTGCTGCTGGCGGCGGCGTTGTCGCTGTTCATCCTCGCGGATATGCGCCTTGCGGGCAAGCCTATTGCGCGCCTCATCTCCGTCGAAACAGATTTCAAGGGCTTCACAACCGAGGTGCACGACGCGCTCGTGTCCGACACCGTTGGCAAGTACGCCTTTGTCAACCTGAACGGGCTGTACTGCAAGCTGACGGGGCGCAGCGTTTGCAACCAGATAATGCGCCTCACCAACGGCATGCTTACCGACCTCAACCCGGAGAAGAAGGACATGCGTCCCGCGGCGGACGCGATTGCGGAGCTTGCCGCGTTCTCCGAGGGTGAGGGCGCGCAGTTTCTTTACGTGCTCAGCCCCGCGAAGATGGACGCGGAGAACGCGCTGCTCATCCCCGGGGAGAGCGACCACAGCAACGAGAACGGCGACGAGCTTCTCTCAATGCTCCGCGCCGCCGGGGTCGACACGCTCGACCTGCGCGAGAGCCTCGCCCGGACGCCGGAGCAGATAGAGCAATACTTTTTCCGCACGGATCACCACTGGAACTTCACCGGCGCGTTCGAGGCTTACAGCATTCTCACCGGCGAGCTTGCCGCGCGCTTTCCCGCGGCGGGCATAGACCCCGCCCGCACCGATATTTCCAACTGGGAGGCGCATACGCTGAAAGGCTGGATGCTCGGCAGTCAGGGCAAGCGCACCGGCATATACTTCGGCGGCACGGACGACATCACGTACTACACCCCCCGCTTCGCCGCCGAAAGCTCCTGCGCCATCCCGGAATACTCCGGCGGGTCGGCCTACTATGAGGGCAGCTTTGAGGAGGCGAACCTCCGCGCGGACGAATACCTTGCCGCGCGCCCTGACTACTTCACCGCAAGCCCCTACGATATGTACATCGGCGGGGAGTATGCGCTCGTGCAGCACAGGAGCGGCAGCGCGCCGGGCGATCTGCGCGTGGTCATCGTGAAGGACTCGTTCGTCCTGCCGGTGCAGGCGTATCTCTCGACGCAGTTTAAGTACATCGACGTGCTCGACCCGCGCTATGAGAGCGAGGAGACCGTGGCGGAGCATATCCGCGCAGTGCAGCCCGACATTGTCATCGTCATGCTCTCGGCACAGAGCGCCGGGGCGTATGAGACGTACACCGACTTCGGTGCTGCCGCGCTGACGGATTAAAACCAAGATATTGCAAAGAGGCAGTGCCCTGCGGGACACTGCCTCTTCACTGTATAGGAGATTTATTGGTTTACACGTTGCCCTGAGCCATCATCGCCTCTGCGACCTTGAGGAAGCCCGCGACGTTCGCGCCGACCATGAGATCACCGGGCTTGCCGCACTCGACAGATGCGTCATAGCACGCCTTGTAGATGTTCTTCATGATGCCCTGAAGCTTCTCGTCGACCTCGTCAAAGCTCCACGACATACGGATGGAGTTCTGGCTCATCTCAAGGCCTGAGGTCGCGACGCCGCCGGCGTTGGAAGCCTTGCCGGGGGAGTAGAGCAGACCGTTGGACTTGACGGTCTCGATAGCCTCCGGGGTGAGCGGCATATTCGCGCCCTCGAACACTGCCATGCAACCGTTGTTGACGAGCGCCTGCGCACCGGCGGCGTCCATCTCGTTCTGGGAGGCGCAGGGGTGGGCGATGTCGCACTTGACGTTCCAGATGTTCTTGCAGCCCTCGTGGTACTCGCTGCCGGGGACCTCCTCGGCGTACACGCTGATGCGTGCTCGGCGGCGCTGCTTGATGTCAAAGAGGATGTCGAGGTTAACGCCGTTGGGGTCATAGATATAGCCCTGGCTGTCGCTCATCGCGACGACCTTGCCGCCCAGCGCCGTGACCTTCTGCGCGCAGTACTGCGCCACGTTGCCCGAGCCGGACACGACAACGGTCTTGCCCTCGTAGCTGGTGTTTCTCAGGTGCTTGAGCGCCTCTGCGGAGAAGTAGCACAGGCCGAAGCCGGTCGCCTGGGTACGGGCGAGAGAGCCGCCGAACGGGATGCCCTTGCCGGTGATGGTCGCGCCCTCGAAGCGGTCAACAATGCGCTTGTACTGACCGAACATATAGCCGACCTCGCGCGCGCCGACGCCGATGTCACCGGCGGGAACGTCGGTGAACTGACCGATGTGGCGGTAAAGCTCCGTCATGAAGCTCTGGCAGAAGCGCATGACCTCGCCGTCGGACTTGCCCTTGGGGTCAAAGTCAGAGCCGCCCTTGCCGCCGCCCATGGGGAGCGTGGTGAGGGAGTTCTTGAGGATCTGCTCGAAGCCGAGGAACTTCATGATGGAGAGGTTGACGGACGGGTGGAAGCGCAGACCGCCCTTGTAGGGGCCGATCGCGGAATTGTACTGGACGCGGAAGCCGCGGTTGACGTGGGTCACGCCGTTGTCGTCGACCCAGGGGACGCGGAACTCGATAACGCGCTCAGGCTCGACAAAGCGCTCGAGAAGCCCGTTCTTCTCCCACTCGGGGTGCTTGTCCACGACCAGCTCCAGAGATTCAAAAACCTCCATGACCGCCTGAAGGAACTCCGGCTCATGTGCATCGCGGCGCTCAACGTCCGCATACACCTTTTTCAGATACTCGTTGTTCAGCATTTGCTGACCTCCTGTTAATTTATAGTGTTTTCGGAAATACCTCTATTCCAACGTGGCTTTATTATACTAAATTCAACCGTCACGGACAATTCGCAATCTGCACAGCTTTTGGATGTATTTTTTGGATGATTAAACAAAGCGGCTTTGTTAAAAAAGTGCCGAAAATTGCTGAAAGTATTGCATTTTCTAAAGAAATGGGCTATGATAAAATAAAAACGCAATTCATCATCAATTTAAAGGAGCATTGCCATGAATCAGGAAAGCTACGGCAGATATGAAAAATTCACCTTCGGCAGCGACGTGCTGACAGTGTCGGTGATAACGCTCGGCGCGACGGTGGAGAGCCTTAAATTCCACGGGCGCGAAATGGTGCTGCGCTATAAGGACGCCGAGGGGTACCTCTCCGGCTCGTCCTACATAGGCGCCGCGGTCGGGCGCTATGCCAACCGCATCGGCGGCGCGCGCTTCACGCTTAACGGGCGGGGTTACGTGCTGCCGGCAAACGAGGGGAAAAACCAATTGCACGGCGGTCCGCGCTCATACGATAAGCGCGAGTGGAGCGCGCAGGTGCTGTCCGAGACCTCCGTGCGCTTCACGCTGATCTCCCCCGACGGGGACAACGGCTTTCCCGGCGAGCTGGAGGCGAGCGTGACCTACACCGTCGAGGGCGGCACGCTGCGGCTCGACTTCGGCGGCGTGTGCAGCGCGGACACGGTGTACGCCCCCACCTCGCATATGTACTTCAACCTCGGCGGGGACAACGTGCTGGACTATTCCATGCAGATACCCGCGGCGGGCTGGCTGGAGATAGACAGCGGGCTCATCCCGACGGGGCGCGTCATGCCGCCGGAGGGCGAGTTCGACTTCTCCGTCATGCGGCGCATCGCGCGCGATTATGACCACTGCTTCACGCTCGCGGGCGAGCACGCCTGCGCCGTCGAGCACGGCGGAACGCGGCTGGATGTATACTCCGACTTCCCCGCCGTGCAGATATACACCGCCTCGTCCATGTCTCCCCCGCACCGTGCGCACTGCGGCATCGCCATTGAGCCGGAGGCATACCCCGACAGCCCAAATAAGCCGCAGTTTCCGAGCACCGTCCTGCGCGCGGGCGAGCACTATCACCGCTGCGCGGAGTATCGGTTCTCCGAGATTTGAGGAGTAAATGGAAATTTTACGCTGAAACGAGCCTGCCGCTTCGAGCGGCAGGCTCATAGTCTTGCGTTTTATATTGTTCAGAATACTCCCAGCCACTTTGTGGCAAAATCAGTTAGCAGATAGTAACCGGTTGCAGACTGCCCACTGCACATCATCCACGTAACCAGCCATGTGTTGACGAACGCGCCAAGCCATACACTGCCAGAAATCTGATAGAACTTACGATTGAGAAACGCAAACAGCGGAAGATTTATAAGCATTGCCCATGTCGAGATAAACGCGATAGCCGGAGCATTGCCGATACCTGTGGTCGCATAGGTCGAATAACACACGCCGTAGCTGTACGCAGCAAGGATATAGATTCCGACAGAGGCGATAAGCATTTGAATAACAGTATTCCACCCCTCGCTCATGTCTTTCATTCTGCCGGCATTCACGAGCATGGAGCTTATGATGAACGTCGGGAATATTATGATACCATACCGCAGGCAGAGCAGCCAGTACTGTGGCAACATGTCTTTAACGCCAGCATCCCAGAAGCGAAGATCCTGATGGAAGAAATACTTCATGACTGCGACCAGTACGTAGGCATAAGCCACAAGAGCCGTTGCAAGGCCAAAATAACGAACTATCTTTTTGAACGAAATCGTCAAATTGAGCTCTTTATAAATATTTCTGCCTGTGCTCTTTTGGGTAAGCAGGCCAAAAACGACGAGAACGACCAGCGAGCACGCAGCGATTATCCACATGAAAACGATGTGAATATTGGCAGTGAAGTCGAGCGACAGCAGATGCTTTATCCACTCACTCTTAAAGCCGAGCATTGGTCCTTTCTTTGCGACGGTATATTCCGCAAGCATCGAGCTGAGCACAAGAAGCGCCGCCGCACACCAGAACAGCTTGCTCTTTTTCTCGCTTATGGGCTCGCACATCTCCATTTTCAGTTCGCTGTACCCCTTTGTATGGAGTATCATGCCGCCGAGTCCAACCATGCTGACACACAGTGCAAGCAGCGCAAAAAGATCCAGCCATTCACGTGCAATAAATCTTATATTATCCGCATTCAGCGGAACGGTCGCCGCGTCGGTAAGCTCGCCGCAGTTATACTGAAGCGTCTGCTCAAAGTATTTTATCACATACGCCGCCGCATCGGAGCTGAAGTAGTCTCTGGCATGACCGCACACCTGATTGACCATTATTCTCGTCGTACGGCTTTCAATAGCATTTTTCAGTTCGGCATCGGAGACATAGGACACCTCATTGAGGTTTCCTAGCTTTCTGCTGACGGGCGCCTTCCTGTGCCGGTCTGGTCAATAGCGTACCACTGTGCCGCAATTATCGGGTCACTCGTCTGGAATTTCAGCATCATATCTGGGTTTGAGAGATTCTGCTGCCCCGTGCCCGCTCTGCCTTCGTTGAAAGTTCCTATCTCATAGCATATATTCGTGTTCGGCTCACGCATGACCACGAATTCTGCGACCTCGACTTCCTTTGCCTCAGAGCCCCAGTTTCCACCAAGGATTATCGCGGATTTCAGTCTGGTGTTGAAATACTCCTCTGCATCAGCGGCGAGCAGCGCATAAGCCTCCTGCTCTGCCGCGCTCAGCCGCGCCTTTGCAAGCTCGTCCGCATCCTGCGTCAGTTCATCCTTGGTGAAGCTCTGTCTGAATGTTTCGTAAAGGATGTTCAGCTTGAGGTCGTTAAGCGTCAGCAGACTGCTGTCCATGTCAATAGCGGCAGATGTGTTTTTCGAGCCCTGAGAGTGCCCCATCATACCAACGCGCGTCTGGTCAACATAGTTGAGCGTTCTTACATACTGGAGCACATCGTACATGCCGTAAGACGGGTCGCTCATATCGGATGTTTCCGAAGCGCCTGACCCGTATGTAGACACGCTGAGCGCAGCAAAGCCACGGCGGGCAAGCTCCTCAGCCAGCCCGTTCACAGCGCTGTGGTTGCAGCTCAATCCGTGGGTGATAATGACCGCCGGGATCGAGTCCTCCGCGCTCACATTGCGAGGCGTATACATCGTGGCTTTCATCACCGAGCCTCTGGAATCAATGGCAAGCTCGCTGACCTTCACTTTGCCCCAATCGCACGCCAACATATAGGCAAAGAAGCTGAAAATGATAACGGCAGTCAGCGCGATGCAGAAAGTACGCGCAGCCGGACAACTGCGCGTACTTTCCGTTTATGTTATGTATTTTTATTATTCCGTCAGCAGCACGGCGCTGGCAAGGGTCGGGTCGAAGGTGTCCTGCACAGCTGGAACAGAGCGCGCATTCAGAACATAGCCCGCTGGGACATTCTTTGGCGTATACCCCGTGACATCCTTGAACGTACGGTTGAAGCTTCTTATTGTGCTGAACCCACAGCGAAGCATAACCTCGGTCGCTTTTGCTCTCGGCTCTGCCGCAAGCATGGCGACCGCTTTTTCTATCTTGACAATATTCAGATACTGTGAAAACGTCATACCCGCCTGTTTTTTGAAATACCGTGAGAAGTACGCCTCGGAGAGGTTCATAAACTCAGCCGCCTCCGAAAACGTGATGTACTCAAACTCTCTGTCAATGTGGCTGAGCAGCTGCTTATACTTGTTTATCACCGCACTGGGCTGCTCCACGGCAGGCTCAAGCTCCTCTCCGCGGAAAATGTCAACAAGTATCTCGCTTATCATGTTCTCCGTCTTCTTCTCAAAAAATACCGGCTTTTGCTTGAGCTCCCGGCGAATGTCCACAAGCTTCGGCAATATTGAATATCTGTCCTGAAACACCGGTGAGGTCAAACGGTAGCGCGATGTGATGTCGGCATTCATTTTTTCGTTAAAAATGCAGACAAAAAGCGTGCAATCCTCTTCGGAGTCGATATAGTGCACGCTGCCGCTCTGGCAGAACACGCACTCTCCCTCTACAATGACAAGCATTTCATCGTCAAGCATGACGTGCGCGTGACCGCTTTTGCAGGCAATCAGCTCATGCTCCATATGCCAATGGGATATATTATGAAGATTCCTGTACTTTCCGACCCACAGCTTTTCGCTGCCCGCATAGGCGCGTTTCTCAAACTTTGCCAGCATCATGATCCTCCGTTGCCTCAGAACGCAATAAATGTCCACAAGAGCACAACCAGTTTCTTTTTTATCATTTAGCTATATTATAAGATTAACATGAAAATCGCAACATTGCAAGGAACTGTTTTTGGCATTTTCGTCAACTAAGTCGGTTGCACCGCTTGGCAAATGACCGGCCAAAATAAATAATTGTCCAACAAAGTAATTTGCGCGGTGAACGCGCGCACCGTGTGAAAGAATAAAAATAAAAGAAAAAAGGAGAAAAACGATGAACGTGAAAACAAGCAGAAAAATCGTTGCGATCTGTCTAGCTGTGATTATCCTTGCCGGTTTCATCACTCTGGGTGTTAAATCTGACAATGGGAAAATCACCGTCAGAGAGGTCGTTCTCTCGCCATACGGAGCGGACTTATCGATCACGATGTACACCCCCGACGAGGTATTCAAAACCAATGAGGACGGAAGCTTTGTCAAAAAACACCCGGCAGTTATCGTAAACGCGGGCTTTACGGACGACCGTTCCGCGCTTGACAATGTCGTCACTGAGCTGACACGCTGCGGTTTTGTCGTTGCGTCTTTTGATATGTATGGTCACGCGCAGAGTGAATCCCTTAATAATAAGGGCTTTGGCTATATGCCCGACCCATTTACCGGCGACAACACACTTCTCGGTGCAGATGATGTCCTTACATATCTCCGGACTCTCGACTATGTCGACCAGTACAATATAGGCATGGTCGGTCACTCTCTCGGAGGCGCAGCAACCGCACAGCTTCTGGCAAAAAGCGCAGGGTATTTCACACTGGAGGACACACTGCTCAATATGCTGCACGATGAATTCGGTATGGATATAACAGCCGAAGATGTCGCCGCACAATCGCCGGACGATGTCGCCTCCGCTTTGGGCGAGGCTGAGCTTGCAGTTTACAACGTGCGCAAGGCGGCCGTATCCGATGCATATGCAAGAGAGCTTCGCGCCGGTATGATACTGGATGCCGGTATGAACGGTGTTGAGCCCAAGGTCGTCGAGGTCGCCGGGCATGAAGTATGGCGCGATGCACAAGCAAACATCGGCATTTGCTCCAACATCAGCGGCGGCACTGCTGCCGGAATAAAGAACAAGGACTTCGCTCTCACCTCTGCGCTTACTCTCGGTCTCCTCAGCAGAAGCGAATCCGCCGAGCGCGACACATGGTACTCGCTTAATCTCTCCGGCACTGTTGGCAAGCTGGAAAGCACCAAGGTTGGCAGTTTCTTTGACAGCGCCGCTACTCCGGCGATTCAAAACTGCGTAAAGGCGCACTCGCTCCGTGTTCTTTCTCAGCCCTCCGGCTGGCATCAGCTTACCACGCTTTCTGACAAGACGGCGACCGCAGCCGTGCAGTTTTTCACCACCACCCTCCAATACAACAATGGGTACATTGCAGACGGTGAAGGGAATGTAACCGCAAAATCCACCGGTACATGGAAAATCGAAGCTATCGCAAGCTGCATTGCCGCTTTCGCTTTGATAGTCATGATACTCCCCCTCGCAAATGTGATCATGGGTCGCCCGTTCTTCACCTCTCTCAACGGTGAGCCTGGCAAGCCGGTTCAGTCGAAAAAGTCCGCTTTTTTCTGGATTTGCTCCGTGATACTTGTTATCCTGCCTGTTGCAACATATACGAAAGGTGTTGGTTGGGCAAAGGATTTCGCACCCAGTCCCTTTTCCACCATTCAGCTTGCGACGCAGACGGCTTTCTGGTCTGTTATCATCACCGCCGTAATGCTCGTTCTCATCGTGATAAAATACTTTGCGTATGACAAAAACAAGCTTGGCGTCAGCTTTTGCGAACTTTACGGGCTTAAGATAAGCGCCAAAAATCTTGGCAAAGCAATTATTCTTGCCCTGATCGAATTTGTCCTTGTCGTAATCATTCTGAAGGTATACTACGAGTTCTTCGGATATGCCGAAATGCGTTATACTCTTCTTGGCTCATTCCGTTTCAACGCGCTCACCAAAGAACAGTTCTACAATTGGTTCCTCTATCTCATCTATTTCCTCCCGTTCTATCTTTTCAACAGCATGGTCGTTGCATCCAGCCGCATGAAAGATATGGACGAGAAGAAGAATATGATGATCGTTGCATTTATAAACGGTAGCGGCATGTTTATCCTCGCTGTTATTCAGATCGTATTCGGTCTGTATATGAAGAGCGCAACCGTAATAAAGACCGTGCCCGGCTCTTCTGCCAGCATATACAATCTTCCTTTCTTTGCCATTATGCTGTTTGTGACCGCAATAACCAACTGGAAGATGTACAAAAAGACCGGTTCTGTCATTCCCGGCGCGCTTGTGAACGCTTCCATATTCACTATTCCTGCAATTCAGGCGTATATGTATTTCGCTTTCTGATCCGCACACCAGTTTTTCCCACAAAAGGCTGCCGTTCGCCGGCAGCCTTTTGCAAAAAACAATCCTGACTATATTAAGGAGCTCACATGGGCAATGTACACTTTCTGGGTGTCGAGCTTGGCTCGACACGGATAAAAGCTGTCGGCATTGACGAATGCTTTCGCCCAACTGCGGCGGGCGACTACACATGGCATAGCGAGCACAGGGACGGCATATGGACTTACTCCCTTGACGAGGTCTGGACCGGGCTGCGCGCCGCACTTGCACCGCTCGCCGGAGAGGCGCCGCGTGCCGCCGGCATATCGGCGATGATGCACGGCTACCTCGCGTTCGACAAGGACTGGCAGCTGCTCGTGCCGTTCCGCACATGGCAGAACACCATGACCGCCGACGCCGCCGCCGCGCTGACGGCGCTGTTCGGCTTCAACATACCTCAGCGCTGGAGCATTGCGCATTTGTATCAGGCGATACTCAACGGCGAAGAGCACGTCAGGCACATCGCGCATATCACAACGCTGGCGGGATATGTGCACCATATGCTGACCGGCGTGAACGCCGTGGGCATAGGCGAGGCGTCCGGGATAATTCCGATAGACGTGAACACTCAAAGCTATGACGGCGCAATGCTGGATAAATTCGACGCGCTCATCGCGCCGCGCGGTCTCGGCTGGAAGATAAGGGACATTCTGCCCGATGTTCTCCTCGCCGGAGACAACGCGGGCAAACTGACCGCAAACGGAGCTGCGCTCCTCGGCGGTGCGCTGCCTGCCGGCACTCCGTTTGTCCCCTGCGAGGGCGACGCGGAGACCGGCATGACCGCCAGCAACGCGATAAAGGCACGGACTGGGAACGTGTCCGCGGGCACATCAATGTTTGCAATGCTCGTGCTAGAGCGCCCGCTGACGCGGATATATCCCGAAATAGACCTCGTGGCGACGCCGGACGGGCGCTATGCCGCAATGGTGCACTGCAACAACGGAACAAATGACATGAACGCATGGGTCGGAATACTTCGAGAGGCGGCGGCGCTCTTCGGTGCAGCTCCGAACACCGGCGAGCTGTATACAAAGCTATACGCGGAAAGCCTGAACGGCGACGCTGACTGCGGCGGGATCACCGTGTTCAATTACCTTGCGGGAGAGGTGATAACCGGGCTGGATGAGGGACGCCCCATGGTGCTGCGCCGCCCGGAGGCGCACTTTACGCTGGCAAACCTGATGCGCGCGATGCTTCTCTCCCCGCTGGCAACGCTGCGCCTTGGGATGGATATACTCTCGCAGGACGGCGTCAGGGTAGACACGCTTGTCGGTCACGGCGGCTTTTTCAAAACGCCCGGCGTGGGGCAGCGGCTGATGTCCGCCGCATGCGGCGTGCCGGTGACGCTGATGTCGTCCGCCGGGGAGGGCGGTCCTTACGGCATGGCGCTGCTCGCGGCATACAAGCCCTACCGTGAAAAATACTCACTCGCCGGGTTTCTGGATTTAAAGGTATTCGCAAACGCCGAAACGGTTACGGTCACCCCGTACATAGAGGATGTTGAGGGCTTTATCCAATATCTCGGCAGATATAAAAAGGCTCTGCGCGCAGAGGAAGCCGCAGCAAAATATACATGAGGAGGAACAGCGTGAAAAATTACGAATTTTGGTTTGTCGTCGGCTCTCAGACGCTGTACGGCGAAGAGGTGCTTGAGACCGTAGCGAGCCGTGCCGGCGAGATGGCGGCAAAGCTGAGCGCAGCGCTCCCCTACCCGCTGATATACAAGGTGACGGCAAAAAGCAACAATGAGATCATAGACGTCGTGCGCGAGGCAAACTACTGCGACAGCTGTGCGGGTGTAATAACATGGTGCCACACGTTTTCACCGTCAAAAATGTGGATAAACGGACTTGAGCTGCTTCAAAAGCCGTGGTGTCACTTTGCCACGCAGTACAACCGCGAGATACCGAACAATGAGATAGACATGGACTTCATGAATCTCAACCAGGCAGCGCACGGCGACCGTGAGCACGGCTTTATCGGCGCACGGCTTCGCATTCCGCGCAAGATAATAGCGGGCTACTGGGAGAATGAAGACGTTCAGGCACGTCTCGGCAGCTGGATGCGCGCTGCGGTCGGTGCTGCATTTTCCCGTTCGCTCAAGGTAATGCGTTTTGGCGACAATATGCGCGAGGTAGCAGTTACCGAGGGCGACAAAGTGGAGGTTCAGCGCAAGCTCGGATGGCAGGTCAACACATGGGCAGTCGGCGATCTCGTGCGTGAGATGGACGCGGTCACTGAAACGGATATAGATGCACTGATGGACGAATACCGCGCCGCCTATGATTTCTCCTCAGACAATATTGACGCCATCCGCTATCAGGCGCGCGAGGAGCTCGCCATAAAGAGGATGCTGGATTGTGAGGGCTGCCACGCGTTCTCGAATACGTTTCAGGATCTCTACGGGATGGAGCAGCTTCCGGGGCTCGCGTCACAGCATCTTATGGCGCAGGGCTACGGCTATGGCGGCGAGGGTGACTGGAAGGTCAGTGCGATGACCGCCATACTCAAATCCATGGGCGAAGGCGGCAACGGCGCTTCCGCCTTCATGGAGGACTACACCTATCATCTTGTCCCAGGAAATGAATACAGCCTCGGCGCGCATATGCTGGAGGTCTGCCCCTCTATCGCCGCGGACAGACCGCGCATCGAGGTGCACCCGCTCGGTATAGGCATGAACGAAAAAGACCCTGCGCGCCTTGTGTTTGAGGGCAAGGCGGGAAATGCTCTTGTCGCGTCGCTTGTTGATATGGGCGGGCGGTTGCGGCTGATCGTGCAGGACATCGAATGCGTAAAGCCTATAATGCCGATGCCAAATCTGCCCGTGGCGCGCGTGATGTGGCGGGCAATGCCGAATCTTACCGCGGGGCTGGAATGCTGGATAACGGCAGGCGGCGCGCACCACACCGTGCTCTCCTATGACGTCAGTCCGGAACAGCTTCACGACTGGGCGCGGATAATGGATATCGAGTATGTACACATCACGAAGGACACAACGCTTGAAGCACTGGAGCACGAGCTGTTCCTGAACGATCTTGCATGGAAGCTGAGATAATTTCTTTTGAATCACAAACAGCAGAAGCACGACTCGATCGAGTCGTGCTTCAATACTATTCCCTATTCACTTTATGTGCGGCTTGAGGCGCTTGGACACCAGCAGCGCGAGACCGAGCTTGACCGCGTCCGGCACGATGTACGGCACAACGCACATCAAAAGCGCCGCGCCGAACGTGGTAGCCTTGCCGGAGCTTGTGTACACGTACACGAACCACGCCGTGCCGAAGATATAGCATATCACGTTGCCGAGGGCGAGCAGCAGCCAGCCCTTCACCTTTCCCTCCAGCAGCCAGTAGAACGCGCCGCAGAGGATGAAGCCGACGATATATCCGCCGGTGGGGCCGGTTATGGCGGCGATGCCGCTCTTGAACCCCGTGAACACCGGCAGCCCGACCATACCCATGAACACATACATCACGATCGCGGCAAAGCCGCGCTTGCCGCCGAGGAGCAGCAGCGCCGTGAAAACGGCAAAGGTCTGCATGGTGAAAGAGATGGTCATGGGAATGCTCAGCCATGAGCATACGCTGATAACGACCGCCATGAGGGCGATATAGGTCATGTCTCTGGTGCGCATAGTATTCCTCCGTCAAAAAACGCTTATCTATGCGCTTTATTATATTGTGGCGGCGGATATGTGTCAAGGAAAAGGACGCCGGAGGCTTAGACAGGTGTTCGTAAAAACGGCGCAGGGCGGCAGAAGATGTGATGCTCCGGTCTCATTTTGAAACCGGATGCGCATATTGCCCGTGCTGCTTCGTGCGTTTCCCATACTGAATTGCGAATTTGGGGCAATGGTGCAGACAGCGAAGGCACATGACGCATTCATCCTTGACCCAAACCGGTCTTTTTTCCCGGATCTCGATGGCGGAAACGGGACAATTCCGTGCGCACAGCCCGCAGCCGATACAGGTATCTTCTACCGTGAAATGACTTGTCCTGCGCATGGAGTCGTATTCCAAACCGTAAAACGCTTTTGCAAGAAGCAACGGCGTTTTGTTCTCCATAAAATCACCGCAGGTACGATTTTGTATTGCGCGGATGATACGGTCGATCTGCGGCTCTGCAGCTTCATTGATGCGCTGTACTTTGCTTTTGTCGCTCAGATCATATATGGGTGTCCAAGTGTCCGGCATTTTCACGCTGAATTTCGCAGAGACGGAAAGACCATTGGCGTTCAGAATATCCTCGGTAAATCTCCCCGTCTGTCCCGGCGTCGTGCCGTAGGTCGCGGCGAACCAGAGATAATCCGGCTTTGTACTCAGCGTCAGCTTTTGCAGAAACTCCCGAACAATGACCGGCAAGCCCCAAGCGTAGGTCGGGCTGACGATCCCCACCGTTTTGTCCGCTTCATCAAAGGAAAAGCTACCTCCTTTGCAGCAATCGGTAATAGATATGGTTTTATCGCCCATTGCGGCGGCAATGCGGTCAGCGACATATTTGCTGTTTCCTGTCGCGGAAAAATAGAAAATCATATTCTCATCTCCTTAGCCTAAGCCCGCAAATTTCACGAGCAGTGTATGCGGGACAAGTTTTGCAATCAGCCGGTAGCACTTATAGAACGCCCCGGTGGTGTAGACCGCCCGACCGTTCTTTGCCGCTTTCAGCGACTTCACAGCAGCGACCTTCGGATCAATGACGGACAAGCGTTTTTGCCCCTTGGGCAGCTCGGCTTTTCCGTTATGCTGATTCATTTCCGTGAGCATCAGCCCCGGACACATGGCACATACATTGATTCTCCGATGCTTCAATTCCTCGCGCAAGCCAAGACAGAACGCAGACACATAAGACTTTGACGCAACCTCTTTCAGCCGATCTTCCCGCCTTGCAATCAGCCATAGTTCCTCAATTTCCGGGAACACCTTGGTTACGGCGTCCACATAACAGGCTCCGAGCCCGGATGATGCTCCGGTAATCACAGCAATACTCATAATTGTTCCTCCATAGTTAAACAAGCGTATATATTTGGACACTTGCAAATCAACTGCTATTATGGTACAATATCATCAAGTCCATTTCAAGACACAGAATGGGGCGTATGTTCAGCCTTGGACAAATTTCAAAAAATGCAAAAGGAACGCCATGAAATACGATCTCTCAAAGCCTATCACGCGGGGAGCCAAGCGAACGCTTGACGCACTCAGCGGTGCAATGTTCTTGCTTTTGTCGGGGAAATCATTTGAAGAAATCACCGTTGGCGAGCTGTGCGAACAGGCACAGTACCCCCGTGCGACCTTCTACAATTATTTTGACGATAAATATGACCTTCTGAACTATTGCTGGCTCTCGCTTGCAGAGAAAATAGGACTTTCGGAATACCATCATGCACCGGAAAATGAGATGCTGTATCTTTTCTTTGACCGTATCTACGCCTTTACAAAACAGAACACCGAATTGATCAGCCGGGTATTGTCTCACAATCCGGAGGTCGGCTATATGTTTTCCAGCTTCCGAAACTTTCTGAACAGCCAGATGCGGCGGATATTCAGGGATTGCCCGGATGCGCTGCACAAAGATATTCCGAATGAACTGCTTGCCGACCATTACAGCAATACGCTGTTCCTTGTGTGGCAGTGGTCAACGGTGAAAGACAGCACTTGTGACAAGGAACAAGCAATCAAGTATTTACAGAGGCTCTTATCAATACAATAATTACCTTTGGTGCAAATCTACTGACGTGAGATTTGTAACCTGATTCTCAGATTAAACAATTATACTCTTCGTCCGCTGGCTATGCTGTATGTGCAAAGTCAGCGGTCTTTTTATCACCCAAAATCAAGAATGAGCCCCATTTCTCCATGCTTGTTTATGTTTTTTCTCTTGCAATCTTGGAAATATTGTGTATAATGGAGATGTCAGTTGATATGACATTTTTTGAAGAAGAGGTCGGGCAATGTCACTTGAGGAGCTGAGGGAGCAGAACATACGCCTCGTCACGGAAAAGGCGCTGGACTGCTTTATCAAAAAGGGCATAAACAACACGCGCGTGTCGGAGATCGCGGACGCCGCAGGGCTGACGGAGCGGTCTGTATACCGTTACTTTGCCACGAAGAGCGACATTGTCATTGCGGCGGCATTCTGCTACTGGGAGCGCGCGAAGGCGCACATCGCCCGTGAGCTGGAGCAGCATCTCAGCGCCGACACGGCGATGACCGGCATCGAGCAGATAAACATCATCCTCAACAGCTACGCCGGGCTGCTGTTCGTCGACCCGGAGGGCATACGCTTTTCGCTGGACGCGGAGGTCGCACTGTTCAACGTCGGCAAGAACACCCATGTTGTCAACCGCCCGCCTGAGCGCTTTGAGGCATATACGGGGCCGCTGGCGCTCGCGCTGCGGTGCGGGCTGGCCGATGGGACGGTCGACCCGGAGGCGAACATAAAGGAGCTGTACTACAACGCCTATGACTCCATCCTCGGCATGATGCAGCGGCTGACTGTGGGCGTGCCGAGCGTGAACGAGCTGGACGCGCGCGAGCGTCTGCGCGCGATGTGCGACATGTTCACGCGGGAGTTCTCCGCAAAGCAGTGACACCGGACTTTACGGCGGGGCCGTCCCCCGCCGCAGTCATATATGGAGACCATAATACATATGGAAGGAGAAATTTCATGAATCCCAAGTATGAACCGCTGTTCACCCCGTGGAAGATCGGCAATGTGGAAATACCCAACCGCATCGTCCAGTGCTCCATGGGCGGCACCTCGCTCTTCGGCTGGATGGAGCCGAGCCATCTTGACAAGGAGGCCGCTTATTTCCTGCTCAACCGCGCGCAGGACGGCGTAGGCCTCATACTGCCCGGCATGCAGTGCATCAAGGACGCTATCGGCGGGCGCTGGCTCTACCAGAACGACAAGATGTTCAAGGATCTCAAGCCGTACATGGATGAGCTGCACAAGACCGGGGCAAAGCTCTTTGTCCAGCTCGCCGCCGGTATGGGGCGCTCCATGGCGATAACCAAGCCCATGGTCATGCTGCTCAAGCACCCTCTGCTCGGCAGACTTGCCTCCCCTGTCGCCGACCTTGACTACATCTGCGCGTCCGCGTCCGCCACGCCCAACCGCTGGGCAGAGGACGTGAAGAGCCGCCCGATGACCGTCAAGGAGATACACGATCAGGTCGACGCTTTTGCCAAGACGGCGAAGAAGCTGATGGACGCTGGCGTTGACGGCGTTGAGATCCACGCCGTGCACGAGGGCTACCTGCTTGACCAGTTCACCATTTCCAACATGAACTACCGCACGGACGAGTACGGCGGGTCGTTCGAGAACCGCTACCGCTTCCCTGTGGAGATCGTACAGGCGATAAAGGCCGCCTGCGGCAAGGATTTCCCCGTCTCCCTGCGCTACTCCGTCGTCTCCAAGACGAAGACTTGGGGCAAGGGCGCAATGCCTTACGAGACCGACTTTGAAGAGTTCGGCCGCGACATGGAAGAGTCTGAAAAGGCCATCAAGTACCTCGCCGATGCGGGCTACGATATGTTCAACTGCGACAACGGTACTTACGACGCCTGGTACTGGGCACATCCGCCTCAGTACATGCCCGACAACTGCAACCTCGAGTATGTCGAGCACATCAAGAAGTTCACTGACAAGCCCGTCGTCTGCGCCGGACGTATGGACCCGGTCAAAGCTGCAGAAGAGATCGCCGCCGGCCGTCTCGACGCTGTCGCCATCGCGCGTCAGAACCTCGTCGACCATGAGTGGATCCACAAGATCAAAGAGGGCCGCGAGGACGACATCAAGCCCTGCATCCGCTGCCACAACGGCTGCTTCAACTTCGCAAAGTACAAGGGAACCTCCAACCTGCAGAAGCTGGATGACTCCCTGCACCTTGCGCGCTGCGCCCTGAACCCCACCACGATGCAGCACAACAAGTACAAGATCGTCCCCACCAAGAAGCCCAAGAAGGTCGCCATCATCGGCGGCGGCGTGGGCGGCATGGAGTGCGCGCTTGTCCTCAAGCAGCGCGGCCATATCCCCACCATCTTTGAGAAGACCAACGAGCTGGGCGGTCTCTTCCTGACTGCCTCCGCCATGACGTTCAAGGAGAACGACAAGGAGCTCATCCGCTGGTACCTCAAGGAGATCGAGCGCGAGGGCATCGACGTTCGCCTCAACACCGAGGTCAACGATCTTGGCACTATGCGCGGCTATGACGAGATCATCGTCGCCACCGGCTCTGTCCCCAGAACCATGCCCGGCATCAAGGGCTTCGAGAAGGCACTCACCTTCACGCAGGTTCTCAAGGACAAGGTCGACGTGGGCGACAAGGTGCTCTTCCTCGGCGGCGGCCAGTCCTCCTGCGAGGCGGCATATGACCTGCTGCTGAACTTCGGCAAGCACCCCATCATCGTCGAGTACGCGGGCGACCTCGTTGCCGCACAGGCGACCTGCCTTGCCAACACCTCCTACCTCCGCGACGCAATGGAGTATCACAAGGTCCCCGTGTACCTGCACTCCACCGTCACCGAGATCACCGACAAGGGCTGCACCGTGAAGAACGTTCAAACCGGCGAGACCTTCTTTGTCGAGTGTGACAGCGTCGTCAACGGCATCGGCTTTGTGCCCACTCCCGTCGGCGGCAAGGACAACAAGAACGCCCACCGCGTCGGCGACTGCGTTGCCATCGGCAACCTGCGCACCGTTATCTGGCGTGCTTGGGACGTCTGCATGAAGATATAATCCACGTAATCCAACCGCGTACACCCCCGCGCCGCTATTTTGCGCGCCCAAAGAAGAAATTGGGATCAATAACAAAGGCGTGCCGGGGCTGTATATACAAAGAGTGCGCCGACGCGGCGCGATACTGCCGGCAAGCTGAAAGCCGACCGTTGGAGGGAATCGTCCTGACGTAAGCAGAAAATGCCAGACGCCGACGCACTCTTTTTTGAGAACATGATGAAAATGATCCCGCAGCCCTGAGACTGCGGGATCATTATATTATGCGTGATCAGAACACTATGGATCAACTGCCTAATCAGAAAAGCAAAATCGTGACCCAGCAAAGCGGTCACGATTTTGAACGAAGAAAGACCTTTGCTGTCGCGTTGGCGCGATGCGGCAAAAAGCCGCGAACCGTTGATAATACGCGAAAATCCCGCAGTTTCAACAACTGCGGGATTTCTCAAAAAAGTGGAGCAGGGTACGGGAGTCGAACCCGCCTAGCCAGCTTGGGAAGCTGGAGTAATACCGATATACCAACCCTGCAAACGGTATGGACGGCAAAGCGCACCGCTCCGCCGAAAGAACATTGGTAGTATAACACACCCGCGCGCAGATTTCAAGAGAAAAATCACGCGCGCAGAAAATCTGCCGGGAGCGGCATAAAGCCACTCCCGGATAGTGTTGTTTTACTCTTCAGCCCTTGTCAGCACGCAGCCGTTGAGCGTATTGAAACCGACGGTGTCGACGACCTCATTCGTCAGCATGTCGAAAACGATGAGCGTTATTTCGCTGCCGCCGTAGTATGTGAGCTTCTTATCGTTGAGGTAGACGTCCTGATACTCAAAATTGACTTGAAGCGTGTCGCCGCCGAGTGTAAAGCTCATGCTCTCCCCCTCCACCTGCGCCGGAGCATTCTCCCCGGTGGCAGTGTCGGCAATGAGGATGGCGTTGTTCGCACTCTCATCATAGACTTCGCTCTGCACGCCGACGCTCTCAAGCTCCGCCTCGAGTGCCGCCATTGCGTCGCTCTCCCAAGGGCTGTTTTTTATGACGAGCAGTGCGCGCCCATTGCGCCGAAGCTCGGCGAAGTAATCCGCGCTGTCCGTGACGGCGGCGAGATAAACGTTATTCACGTTGTGCGCGTTGACATCCCAGCTGGCATATGCCGCGTCGCCGCGGCGGTCGGGGATATCGTACTCGCTTTGCAGGTGATCCGCAAGCCACGCGGACACCTTGCGCGCGCCGCTGGCGTTCATATGCCGGTCGAGCGACCAATCGTCCGCGGTGATGCCAAGCTCATCGTCCATGAGGTTCATGTTGACAAAGGCGAGGCCGTTGTCCTCCGCTATCCCGGCGACCGTGTTGAGGATGGGCTGTGTCTGCTCGCGTTCGAGCGACGGGGTTTTGAGCAGCATGAGCGGCACACTCTTCTCGCGGCAGAGGTCGATGATCTTGTTGAGATATTCAAGCTCCTTGTCCATGACGGGCGCAGTCTCGCTTATGCCCTCGGCGCTCTCGAATTCATAGCTGCCCGTGCCGTAGCGCAGCACGCTGCCCTTGAAGTTTTCCAGCCCCTTTGACCATGGGAAATGCTGAAAATCCTCCATGGTGAGCTCATCAAAGCGCCCATGATAGAGCGGGAAGCCGAGGAGGAGGTTGAGCTGCCTGTCCTCCGGCGCGGAGGCGCGCACGGCCTCTATCTTATTCTTTGAAAGGCGCATACCCGCGGTATTCTTGATCTGGTTTTGCTCCTCGGAATACTCATAATCACTGGTCGAGGCCATGACCTCAAGCACGATGAGCTTCGGTGTCTGGTATTTGAGCGCCTCCACAATATAATGATATGAGTTCCACAGCGGCTGCACCCCGCCCCAGAGGTCATACGCGGCGATACCGCAGCTGTCCCAGAGCGTGGCAGTGTCGATATTTATGCCGGAGTGGCTGTTGCCCACGAGCAGCACGTCCACTGTGCCGTCGGGCTGGGCATAGAAGTCCTGCATGGTGAGGATGCCGTCGGAGCGCTTCATGATGAGCACGCCGTTGACGTACCACAGCCCGCCGATGGCGAGCGCAATGACGAGCAGGACGCAGATGATGCGTGAAAGATAATACTTTTTCATTGCCGCCTCCCTCAGAATCCTGCGTACACGAAGGCGTTGGCGGAATACTGCGCGCCGTAAACGCCGAACACGACGATGGCAAAGAACATCATGAGCGCGAGCGCGGCGCGGAACACCGGGTTCTGCTTGAGGATGAACTTGACGCTGTACCCATGCTCACGCAATGCGGACACCGTCAGCAGCACCGCGCCGAACACCAGCACGACCGCCCAGTCCGTCGCCGTCATGCCCATGGTGAAAAACGACCCGTCCACGAGCACCCACGGGTTCCACACCGTGAACATGCGCAGGAAATACACCGCCGTCGCCTTGAGCCCGCCGATGCTGAACGGCACGACGTTCGCCGACATCAGAAGCAGCACGATAAAGCGCTGGAGCGACTTATAGCCGAAGGTCCCGCGGTCGATATGCAGCGCCTCGCACGCTCTCTTGCGGTACAGCAGTGTGAGCTGCCCGACGACCATATACGCCGCCGCGACAAAGCCCCAGTACGCAAACGTCCACGACGCGCCGTGCCACAGCCCGCTGACCGTGAAGACGATGAGCGTGTTGAGCATTTTGCGCGCCTTGCCCTTGCGGCTGCCGCCGAGGGGAATGTAGAGATAGTCCGTGAACCACGTGGTCATGGAGATATGCCAGCGCCGCCACATGCCCGCCACGGACGTGGCGAACCACGGCTGGCGGAAGTTATCCGGAATGTCAAACCCGAAGAGCGCCGCCACGGCGATCGCCATATAGCTGTACCCGGCGAAGTCCACATAGAGCTGCAGCATGGCGGAGACCATGTGGATGAGCATGACGAAGCCGCCGTAGTTATAATAGCTCTGGAAAACGTGCGTGACGAACCCGGCGAGGCGGTCGGAGAGCACGAGCTTGAGCATCGCGCCCCATAAAAACGTGAAGATGAACACCTGAAAGCGCTCCCACGTCACATCGCGCCGGGCGCGTATCTGGGGCAGAAAGCCCGCCGCACGGAGAATGGGACCGGAGACGATGGTCGGGAAGAACGCGACAAAGAGGCTGTAATTGATGATGTCCCGCTCCGGCTTCGCCTTTCCGCTTTTCAGGTCGAGAAGATATGTAGAGCTCTGGAACGTATAAAACGCCAGCCCGACGGGCAGCAGTATCTTCGGCGGCGCGACGGACGCGCCAAACAGCCCCAGCACCGCGTTGAGGTTGCCCACGAGAAAGCCCGTATACTTGAACACAACGAGGATAAGAAGATTCACCACAAACGCCCAAGTGTATATCCTGCCGCGCTTTGCCGCGTCCTCCTGCTTTGAGCCGATGCGCCCGCCGAGGTACGTCACGGCGATGCTCAGCGCGAGGACGATGAGATATTTCACATCATAGCTGGCATAGAATATTACGCTGGCGATGAGCAGCACGATGTTCTGCCCGCGCGCGGTCTTCCCCGCAAGCACGTACGCCAGAAAGCACAACGGCAGCAGCAGCGCCCAGAATTGTATACTGACAAAAGACATTTATCTTTTTCCTTTGTTTCATTTCTTTACAGCAGCGTCACGCCCGCCTTCTCACAGGCGGAGACGGTCTCGTCATCCCAGATGGAGGCCTGAACCTCGCCGATATGCGCCTTGCCCAGCAGCAGCATGGAAATTCGCGACTGTCCGATGCCGCCGCCGATGGTGAGCGGCAGCTCACCGTTCAAAAGAGCCTTGTGATAGGGCAGCGCGCGCCGCTCGTCATGGTGGGAGAGCGTGAGCTGGCGGTCGAGCGCGGCGGGGTCGACGCGGATGCCCATGGAGGACACCTCCATCGCGCAGCCGAGCCAGTCGCACCAGAAGAGAATGTCGCCGTTGAGCGTCCAGTCGTCATAGTCCGGGGCGCGCCCGTCGTGCGGCTTGCCGGACTTGAGCGCGCCGCCGATGCCGATGATGAACACCGTCTTATGCTCCCTGGTGTATGCATTCTCGCGCTGCTTGGGCGTGAGGTCGGGGTACATATCCTCAAGCTGCTGCGCCGTGACGAACGACACGCGCCGCTCAAGCTTGGGCAGGGACTGAAGCTGGGGGTATATCGCCTGCATGGTGTCCTGCGTGTCGCAGATGGCGGTGACGATGTCCATGACGGTGGACTTGAGGTAGTCTATATTCCGATTCTCCGGGAGGATGACCTTCTCCCAGTCCCACTGGTCGACATACACCGAGTGGAGGTTATCGAGCGTGTCCTCATCGCGGCGGATGGCGTCCATATCCGTGCACAGCCCGCGTCCGGGATAGAAGCCGTAGCGCTTGAGCGCCATGCGCTTCCACTTGGCGAGCGAGTGCACGACCTGGGCGGTCTTGTCAGAGCGCAGAATGTCAAACGACACGGGGCGCTCCACACCGTTGAGGTCGTCATTGAGGCCGGAGCCCGCCTCCACAAAGAGCGGCGCGGACACGCGGTAAAGATTCAAAAGCGCGCAGAGCCTGTCCTCAAAAAGGCGCTTGAGAAGGCCGATGGCCTTCTGCGTGTCATAGATGCTCAAAAGGCTTTTGTAGCCGTCGGGGATAATTGAATTCATTTGTCTTTTCTCTCTTCCTCGCTCACAAGAGCGATTATTTGCTGATAAATGCTTTCGGCGCTGCGGCGGAAGTTCTTCTCGATAAGCTTTGCCTGCGCCTCGCTTGCGATGAGCAGGCGCATGTCGATGATCTCGCCCTTGCCGTCGGACATCGCGAGATGCGCGGTCAGCCCGCTGTCGGTCATAAAGTGCTCGGTCACTATCATCGCGTCGCGGGCGATGCGCTCCGCCACAGGGGCGAGCACGCGCTCGGCCTTCATGCGCACGGAGTACGGCAGACTGCTCTCCACGGTGTCGGCATTGCGCGCTCCCTTCTCCGTGATGCGGTAGCCGCCGTCGACCTCGTCGATATGCCCGGTGGCGACAAGCTCGGCAAGGCAGTCGGAATAGTCAAAGTACCCCACGCCCGCGTCGCACTGCACAAGATCCAGCAGCGTCTCCGGCTCGACAACGCCGGGAAGCCGGCGCAGGATAAAGAGGATGAGGATCTTTATATCCAGCTTTTCGTGTATCATTCCGTGTTGCGGCATAGGATTCTCCTCCTTTGGTTTTCTCACGCCATAACTAACATCTTATTTTATTATAATCCGCCGCTCTTTTCAAGAGCGAAATAGCACAATGGTGCATACACTGTATTGAAGTCTCTTATATGGTCTCTTCAAAGGAGGTATGTCTATGGCGGACAGAGTTGTACCCGGACCCGTCGAGAGTTCGGCAAGCATCCGCGAAGCCGTTTGCATCAACACCAAAAAGATATTCGACAGCTGCCGCGACAAGGACTGCGTTGACGATCTGAGGGTTTACCCCACCGTCACATCACAGTCCTACATAGAAAACGCCCTGAGCATTCGCCCAAGGTCTGCGGAGCTCCTTTACGTAGATGTAAATGTCGAGCCGATCAGCTTCAACCGGGGATATTACACGGTCGACTGCACGTATTTTTACCGCGTCACCTGCGAGACCTTCCCTGCCGGGCAGCAATGCACGGGGCTGGCGGTGTTCGACAAGCGCGTAATGCTCTTCGGCAGCGAGGGCAGCGTGAAAACCTTCGCGTCAGACACTGCCGCGGCACAGGCGAGCATCGACGATCTGCCCACGGCGGTGGTCAACTCCGTCGACCCCATCTGCCTGCACTGCAAGCTGGTGGACGCGGAGTGCCTCATCCCCACCGATATTGAGCAGCGCCGCATCCCGGATTTCATCACCTCCGCTTTTGCCGAGACGCTCGTTGTCAGCGACACGGCGCGGCGGTGGTTCGTGACCATCGGGCAGTTCAGCATCATCCGCCTCGAGCGCGACACGCAGCTGCTCATCCCGGCGTATGACTACTGCATGCCCGACAAGGAGTGCCCCGGCGTTGCCAGCGACGAGGACCCGTGCATGCTTTTCAGCCGCATACGCTTCCCCGTGGAGGAGTTTTTCCCTCCCGACAGCGTGTGCGAGTGCTCCGATTACCGCACCATGGCGTCAAAGACCGGCAAGTAAGCGCGACAAGGCAAAAGCCGTATGCTGATAAAAAGGCATACGGCTTTTTGCGTTGTTGACTGCGCTCAAAACTTCATGTATACTACCATATAGATTTAATGCATTCATCTGTTCTTGCAAGGAGGAACGACATGAAGAGAATTCTGCGGTTTATTCCCGCGCTCGCGGTCATGCTGGCGGCGGTGCTGTCGCTTGGCATATGCGCCAGCGCGGACGCCCTGCCGCGGGAAACGGTGGGCTTTGACTACAGCCGGCAGGAGGCCGCCGCCGTACCGGCAAACGATCTGACGGAGGACAATCTCACGCTCAACGGCATAAGCTTCAAGGCGCGCATTTAAGACGGCAAGGTGCACATCCTCATTGTTGACCTTGCGGCGGCAAATCTTCTGCGCGACAACGCCGCCCTCGCGGCGGAGCTGGGGCTGGACTATGACGACCTTTATATTGAGAACGGGCAGATATTTATCAAGACCACCGGCAGAACGGCGGCGCAGATCGCCGCAATTCAGGCAAAGCTTGACGCGCTGATGGCGCAGAGCGCGCCCGTGGGCGTGAGCGTTGGGGACGAATACATTCTCGCGAGCGGCGGGATAGACCGCGTCGTCGTCGCTGTGTCCGAGCTTGTCAGCGGCGGCGATACATCTGCGCCAATGCCGGAGATGGCGGCGGATGTTCCTCCAGCGGAGGACAACGTCCCCCAGGCAGAAGAGCCGACGGCAGAGAAGCCGACGCTCGACGTCAAAGGCATAAGGTACAGCAGTGACAAAAAACTCTACTTAGATTCCGACGATTATCCTGTCAGTTCGGACGTCAGCCCCGCTGTCACCACCGTATACTTCGGTTACAGCAAAGCAGAGACGTATTACATCGCAAGCGCCGAGGGCGGCAGCTCCACGGGGTATGAGTACATAACTGACTCCACGCGATATGGGCATAGTGCTACTGCTAATATCGGTCTTGTGCGCAGTGATGATGACAAAAACGAATACTACATCTCCTTCAAATACGGCGACACTGTCACGGAATCGACGCTGTTCAAGGATAATAACAGCCTTGATGAGCTTCTGAAAAGCAAAAGCGGCAGTGATGTTGTAATAAAGGGCAGCAGAAACATCGGTGAGATGGCAGATAAGATATATATCTCGATCAGGAGCGACGGACAGGACGTTGTTGTGAAAACAATCAGGCTCAACGATGTCACCCCCGCGGCAAAAGATTTCTTCACCGGCAATCTGCCTCCCAGCAGCGGTTCAGCACCAGACGGCTATGTGTTTGATTCTGTCCCCTCTGGCAAGTATGACAAAGGTTTCATCCGCGCTGACGGCAACAAACCCGGCACACCCGAATACGGCTATGCTTACAAGCCCGGCGATAAAAATGATCCCGACGGTATAAACTATGTTTCCCGCATTGATGATCCCACAGGTGAGGAAACAACGATAAGCATCAGGAATAATGTCAGGCTCATCACAGAGGCAGAGGTTGATAAAACAACACTTGCCGCCCCGAGCGCGCCGGACAGTGCGGCAGATACCGTTGTCGAGACAGCGCAGGTCACGGACGCCGTTGAACTCACCGCGGTCGAACCTGTTGTAGAGGTTGCCGCCGACCCCACCCCTGCAGCGGCAGACTCCCCAATCGACACCGGCATTGAGGCCGACGCGGGAGAGGCCGATTGATTGCTGAAACCAAAACCAAATAACGACAGACGCAAAGCACCCGCTCGGGATTTCCCGGGCGGGTGCTTGCGCCGTCACGCGGTCTGTTCAAACTGGCTGTTATAAAGCTCGGCGTAGAAGCCGCCCTTTGCCATCAGCTCATCGTGCGTGCCGCTCTCGATGACGTCGCCCTCGCGCATGACGAGGATGAGATCGGCATTTTTAATGGTAGAGAGGCGGTGGGCGATGACAAAGCTCGTCCTGCCCTGCATGAGCGTGTCCATGGCGCGCTGGATGATGAGCTCAGTGCGCGTATCGACAGAGGAGGTCGCCTCGTCGAGGATGAGCATGGGCGCGTTTTGCAGCATTGCGCGGGCAATTGTGAGCATCTGCTTCTGCCCGGCGGAAATGCTGGTGGCGTCGGTGAGGACGGTGTCAAACCCCTGCGGAAGGGAGTGGACGAATTTATCCAGCCCGCACGCGCGGCACACGCGCTCCAAATCGTCGTCCGTGACGTTCTGCATGTTATAAGCAAGATTCTCACGCACAGTGCCCTCAAAGAGCCATGTGTCCTGCAAAACCATTGCGAACATTGCATGCACGGTCTCGCGCCGGAGGGCGGAGATGGGCGTGCCGTCTATTTTTATGCTGCCGCTGTTTATCTCGAAAAAGCGCATGAGGAGATTGACCATGGTGGTCTTGCCCGCGCCGGTGGGACCGACGATGGCAACCTTCTGCCCCGGCTTTACCTCGGCAGAAAAGTTCTTTATGACGACCTTGTCAGGCGTATCGGGGTAGCTGAAACGGACGTTCTCGAAGCTGACCGCGCCGCGCACGGCGGGCATATCAGCGCTCTTTTCGCTCTCGTTCAAAAGCTCCTCACTGTCGAGGAAGTCAAAAACGCGGTTGGCGGAGGCGGCCGCGGTCTGCATATTCGTCATGCCCTGCGCGATCTGCGTCAGGGGCGAGGTGAAAAGGCGGACATACATGATAAACGACACGATCACGCCGAACTTTATCGCCCCGCTCAGCGCGAGGATGGAGCCGATGACGCACACCGCAACATACGCCACGTTGCCGATGACGTTCATCAGCGGCTGCATCATGCCGGAGAGAAACTGCGAGCGCCAGTTTGCGTCGTACACCTCGGCATTCAGCCCGTCAAAGTGTGCCCTGACCTTCGCGTCCGCGCGCGAGAGCTGCACGACGTCAAGCCCGGAGTACATCTCCTCGATATATCCGTTGAGCGCGCCGAGGCTCGTCTGCCGCGCGGCAAAATACTTCTGCGAGCGGCGCATTATCAGCACGATGAGCGCAAGCCCCACGAGCGTTATCGCAAGCGACGTGAGTGCGAGGCGCCACTCCGTCACGAACATCATAATGAGCACGCCCACAAACTGCGTCGCCGCGCTGATGATGGTGGGCAGACTGTTCGTCAGCCCCTGCTGGAGCGTGGAGACGTCGTTTGTGATGCGGCTGAGTATATCGCCCTGGGAGGTCGTGTTGAAATACTTCTGCGGCACGCGGTTTATCTTCTCCGAAAGCTCGCCGCGCATGCGGCGGGACATTTTGAGCGTGACCGTCGCCATTATATACTGCTGGAAAAACGTGAAGAGCGCGCTGAGACCGTATATAACGGCGAGGAACACGCCGATCCTGCCGACGGCGGCAAGGTCGATGCCGGAGGCAAAGTCCTCCGCCATGAGATTCGTCATCTCGCCGATCTTATCCGGGCCAATGATCGTCAGCACCGCGCCGAGCGCCGCCAGCACGAGGGCGGCGACGATGATGGGCAGGTCGGCGCGCATATACGCCGCGATCTTTTTCAGCGACGCGCCAAGGTCGACCTTTTCCACAGCTGTCATTCTGTTGTGCATGCTCTCCCCTCCTTACGCCAGCTCCGCCGCGCTCAGCTGCGACGTTGCGATCTCCTGATACACGCGGCAGGTGCGCATGAGCTCTTCATGCGTGCCGATGCCGACAGCCTCGCCCCGGTCGAGCACGATTATCTCGTCCGCGTGGCGGATGCTGCTTATGCGCTGGGCGACGATGACCTTCGTCGTGTCCGCGAAGCGGCGCGAAAGCTCACCGCGCAGCGCCGCGTCCGTCTTGTAGTCCAGAGCAGAGAACAAGTCGTCAAACACCAGTATCTCCGCGCCGCGGGCAAGCGCGCGGGCGATGGCGAGGCGCTGCTTCTGCCCGCCGGAGACGTTGCGCCCGAGCTGGGCGATGTGATAGTCTGTCCCCTCGGGGAGCTTATCCACAAACTCCTTCGCCTGTGCCGCCTCTATCGCCGCGGCGGCGGTCTCCGCTGTCTGCGCCGCCGCGCTCTCGCCGAAGAGGACGTTGTCCTCAATGCTGCCGGAGAAGAGCACCGCCTTCTGCGTGACATAGCCAAGGCGGTCATATAGCGCGCCGGGCGCATAGTCGCGCACGTCGACCCCGTCGACGAGTACCGCGCCCTCCGTCGCGTCATAAAAGCGCGGTATGAGCCCGATGAGCGTGGACTTGCCGGAGCCTGTCGCGCCGATGATGGCAAGGGTCTTGCCGCGCTCAAGCCTGAAGGATATATGGCTGAGCTGGTTTTCCGGCGAGCCGGGATACGCGAACGACACGTCCCGGAACTCCACTGTGCCGGTCTCGGGCGCGGACGTCACCGTGCCGGGGACGATGTCGTTCACGCTTTCAAGCACTTCGTTTATACGCTCGGCGGAGACCTGCGCCGAGGGGAACATCATGAAGATCATGACCATCATCATGAAGGACATGACGACATAGGTGGCATACGTGCTGAACACGACGACGTTGGAGAACATATTCAGCCGCGCCGCCGCATCCGCGACGGGTATGTCGTTTATCAGCGCCGCGCCCAACCAGTAGATGACGAGGGCGAGCGCGTTCATGCAAAGCCCCATCATCGGCTGGATGACCGCCATGAGGCGTTGGTTTTTCAGCTGGGTGTTCATCATTTCGGTGCTGGGCTTGTCGAACTTCGCGTTCTGGTAGTCCTCGGCGTTGAAGGCGTGGACAACGTTTACGCCCGTGAGGTTTTCGCGCGCGACGCGGTTGATCTTATCCGTGAGGCGCTGCACAAGACGAAAGCGCGGCAGCACAACGAGCATGATGGAAAGGATCAGCGCGCAGATGACCACCACGAACCCCGCCGTGACCATCGACAGCTCCCAGCTCTTGCCGAGTATTTTTATGACCGCCCACACCGCCATTATCGGGGATTTTATCATCATCTGCAGCCCCATCGCCACTATCATCTGGAGCTGGGTGATGTCATTCGTGGTGCGGGTGATGAGACTGGGGACGGAGATCTGCCCCAGCTCGCGGTGGGAAAACGACATGACCTTGTCAAAAACACACTTGCGCACCGTGAAGCTGAACCCCGCGGCGGTCTTTGCCGCGAGATAGCCGCACGCGACGGACAGCGCCGCGCTCGCCAGCGCGCAGGCAAGCATCTCACCTCCGATGCCCATTATCTCCGCCGTGGCGCTGCCAGGCGTATTGAGAAGCTTTGTAAGGCTCGTCATATAATCGGGCAGGGCGAGGTCAAAGTATATCTGCGCCAAGATAAGAAGCGCGCATACCGCCGCCATGGCGACCTCCCGGCGGCGCATTTTCTTCAGAAGCTTCAGCATTAAAGTCTTTCCTCACTTCATTCATTAATTGTTCATTATATATAATTATACACGCGCAATTTTGTGAAATCTACACACATTTTGTGAACGTATGGCATATCAGGCGAAAGCTGTGCTATAATGCAGTCACTTCCTTTTTTCGAGGTGCGTACAATGAAAAAAATCTCCGTACGGCTATGGCTGACGCTGATAATCATCGGGCTTGTCGGCCAGTTCGCATGGACGATAGAGAACATGTATTTCAACGTGTTCCTCTACAATACCATCTCCACCGATCCCGGCTATATCTCCGCGATGGTGGGGTGGAGCGCCGCCGCCGCGACGCTCACGACGCTTCTGATGGGCGCGCTCTCTGACCGCGTGGGCAAGCGCAAGGTGTTCATCTGCGCGGGATATATACTCTGGGGGCTGTCCACCGCGGCGTTCGGGCTCATAACTGTGGACAACGCCGCAAAGCTCTTCCCCGCGCAGGCGGTCGCCGCCGCGGCGACGATGGTTGTCATCCTCGACTGCGTGATGACGTTTTTCGGCTCCACGGCGAACGACGCGGCGTTCAACGCCTACATCACGGACGCGGTGGACAGCGAAAACCGCGGTCGAACGGAGTCCGTGCTCGCGGTGCTGCCGCTTTTGTCCATGCTGGTGATCTTCGGCGCGTTTGACGGCATGACGCAGCGCGGCGAATGGCAGAGGTTCTTCGCAATCTTCGGCGCGCTCGTGACGGTCACGGGCATCGCGGGCATATTCCTCATAAAAGAGCCGGAGCTCCAGCCCCGGCTCGAGCCGTATCTGAAAAACCTCGTCTACGGTCTGCGGCCGGACGTGGTGCGCGATAACCCCGCGCTGTATCTCTCGTTCGCGGCGTTCTGCGTGTTCTCCATCGCGGTGCAGGTGTTCTTCCCCTACCTTATTATTTATATACAGAACTATCTCAAGATCGACGGATACGCCATCGTGCTGGGCGTGGTGCTGATAACCGCGTCGGTGGTGAGCGTGGTGTTCGGCAAGGTCATTGACCGCGTGGGCAAGCTGCGCTTCGTGCTGCCCGCGGCGTGCGTGATGTTCGCAGGGCTTATCGGGATGTACTTTGTGCGCGGTATGCTCGGCGTCATTCTCGCGGGGTGCGTGATGATGAGCGGGTACATGCTCGTGACGGCGGCGCTCTCCGGCGTGATACGCGACAACACGCCGCGCGGCAAGGTCGGGCATTTTCAGGGCATACGCATGATATTCGGCGTGTTGCTGCCGATGATCATCGGCCCCGCGATAGGCGCGGCGGTCATCCGCGGGTCGGACAGCACGTATGTCGACCTCGGCGTTGTGAAGACCGTGCCCACGCCGGGTATCTTCCTCGCGGCGGCGGTGGTGCTGGTGCTGATCATCCCGTTTGTGGCGGCGCTGAAAAAGCGCGGTGAAAAGGAGGAAAACGCGAAATGACAATGCTGACCCGCTGGGGCAAGGCGCTCAATGCGAACGCCGTTCTGCCCGAATACCCGCGCCCACAGCTCGTGCGCGGGAGCTACATAAACCTCAACGGTTACTGGGACTATGCCATCACGCGCGGCGGCGACGCGCCGCGCGGGTACGACGGACAAATACTCGTCCCCTTCTCGCCGGAAGCGCCGCTCTCCGGCGTGGGTCGGACGCTTTCGCCGGAGGAGACGCTGTGGTATCGCCGCGCGATACCCGCCGAGAGACGCGAGGGCGAGCGGCTGATACTGCACTTCGGCGCGGTGGACCAGGAAGCAGAGGTTTACATAAATAATTCATCGGTTGCCTCACATCGCGGCGGATACACGGCTTTTGAGGTTGACATAACTGATTTTATCTCTGACGGTGAGAATATCCTGACCGTGCGCGTAAAGGACGCGACGGACACAAACGAATATACGCGCGGCAAGCAGCGCACAAAGCGCGGCGGCATATGGTACACCCCCCAGAGCGGCATATGGCAGACGGTGTGGATGGAGTATGTGTCGGAGGCGTATATATCAGCGCTGCGGATAACGCCGGACATAGCGGCGTCGTGCGTGCGCATTGAGGTGCAGTCGGCAGCCGACGCGCCGTGCGCCGTCGTGTTCGGCGGAGTGCGGCACGAGGGCAGAACGAACGCCGAAATAACCGTGCCAGTCGCCTCCCCCGTGCTCTGGTCGCCGGAGCAGCCGAAGCTATATGATTTCACAGCAGAGCTGGGCGAGGACAGGGTGCAAAGCTATTTTGCCATGCGCTCCGTCGCCGCAGGACATGACAGCAACGGGCGTCCGTGCCTTATGCTCAACGGCGAGCCGTATTTTCACTCCGGCGTACTCGATCAGGGGTACTGGCCGGACGGGCTGTACACCGCGCCGAGCGACGAGGCGATGGTGTACGACATTCAGCTCATGCGCAACATGGGCTTCAACATGCTGCGAAAGCACATAAAGATCGAGCCTATGCGCTGGTATTATCACTGCGACAGGCTGGGCATGCTGGTGTGGCAAGACATGATAAACGGCGGCGGGCAGTACGATTTGCTCACGATCTCCGCCCCGCTCATCACCCGCCGCCATAGGCGCGACGATGATTACCGCCGCTTTGCCCGCAAGGACGCGGACGGACGCGCACAGTATTATGAGGAGCTGGACGCGATGGTGCGGCAGCTTTACTCCTGCCCGTGCATCGTGATGTGGGTGCCGTTTAACGAGGGCTGGGGGCAGTTCGACGCCGCCGAGGCCGTGCGCCGCATATGCGCCCTTGACCGCACGCGCACCGTTGACCACGCCAGCGGCTGGCACGATCAGGGCATATCCGACGTGAAGAGTCTGCACGTGTACTTCTACCCCTACCGCTTCGCGCCGGACAAGCACGGCCGTGCGGTGGTGCTGTCGGAATTCGGCGGGTACAAGCTGCCCGTTGCTGGGCACACGTGGAACGACGCGAACTTCGGCTACCGCGGGTACAAAACGCGCGAGGCGCTCGGCGCGGCATACACGCGGCTCTACGGGCGCGAGATAATCACCGCGCGGGAAAAGGGGCTCGCCGCGAGCGTTTACACCCAGCTGAGCGACGTGGAGGACGAGGTCAATGGCTTTGTCACCTACGACCGCGAGTGCGTGAAGTTCGACATCGCCGCCGTGCGCGCGATAAACGAGCGGCTGATAAAAGGGTAAAAAGATGCCAGAAAAGGAGTGCTGCGCAGCCGCAGCACTCCTTTTTAATGCCTATGTGTTTATCAGAACCAGTCGCTGGCTTCCTCGTCGAGCGCTTCTATATAAAAGCTCACCGGGCGAAAGCCGTCGTTGCACGAGACCATTGCCGACTTTTTGTTTTTCATCCAGCCCTTGTAGATGTCCTCTCCCCCGTAGGCGAGGGTCATCACAAACGGCGAGACGGACGACCACGCGCTGTCGCACATGCCCTCGGGCTGCCGCCAGCCGTCGGCAATGAAGACCTGTCCCAGCTTCATGTCGCAGGCGTGCTCCAGCGGGTTTTCATAGAGCGCTGACAGCTCCGGGTAGGACGCCATTTTCATGACCGTTATTCTGACCTTTTTCATAATTACCTGCGCCCCTTTGCGCTCAGCTCGCCATGACGTTGGCAATGAAGAGATCGTACATCTCTATGCTCTCGCTCGGCAGGGATGCGAGGGTGAAGAAGTTCGCGCTCTCGGGAATGTCGAACGCCTTGAACAGCTCCTTGTACTCATCGGTGAGGTACTCGGTGCAGGCCTCATTCACGGGGACGCCGGGGTACTTCATGACGTTGTCGGCATAATTCTTCGCGTCGTGGATGTAGTTGATGAGAAGCTCCGCCTCGGCCTGCTTGGTGCTGGACGCCGGGATGGCGAGCATCCACTCGCCGCGCGAGTACCAGCCGTCGGGCAGGGTGACGAGCTCATAGTTCCCGTCGGGGTCTTCCTGCTTGATGAGGATGTAATCCGTGGTGTAGGTTATCGCAACGCTGCAGTCGCCGTTTTCAAGGGAGGTGCGCGGCGCGCCGTTGTCGTAGACCTTCACATTGTCGTTGAACGCGCACAGCCAGTCGAACACGGCGTCGAGGTCAGCCTGATTCTCGCTGTTTGGGTCAAAGCCGTTCTCGGCGAGCGTGGTTGCGACAAAGCGGCGGTCAATATCGGTGGAGACGATCTCGCCCTTGAGCGCGGGATCGGCGAGGTCTGCCCACTTTGTGATCTCTATGGGGCAGGTGTCCTTGTTGACGATGATGGACACGGAACCGCACATATACGGAATGCTGTAATCCTCCTCGCCGGGGTACTCGTAGGTGTTGAACTCATCGTAGAGGTTGGCGAGATTGGGGATGTTGTCCTTGTTGATGGGGCTGAGGAGGTTTTCCTGAAGCATCTGGTGGACGGTCTCCTGGCAGGGGTTGATAACGTCAAAATCGTCGCCGGACTCAACGCGGGTGATGTTGTCCTCCTCATAGGAGAGGTAGGTTATATTGACCGCGATGCCGTACTCCTGCTCGAAAGAGGCGAGCACGTCCTCGGAGAGATAGTCGGGGTAGACGAGGATATTGATGGAATCGGCGTACTCCGGCGCGGCGTCGGCAGCAGCGATGTCTTCAACGGTAGCATCGGCGGCGGGGGCTTCGGTCGCCGCGGCGGGAGCCGCGCTCGTGGAGCCGCAGGCGCACAGCGCGAACACCATGGTCAGCGCGAGTATGGCAGCAATAAGTTTTTTCATGTTTTTCTCCTTTTCTTTTTTCTTTTGCTTCCTGTTTCTTTTTCTTTCTTGTCCTTATGTTTCCTGTTCTTCGGCGCTTGCGGTCTCACGTCGGCGGCGCGCGAAGAGGTATATTGCGACGCCCGCGAAGATAAGCCCGGAGATCAGCGTCTCCAGCGCGTTTATTTCCGGGGAAACGCCCTTTCTGACAGAATTGTATATTTTCATCGGAAAGGTAAGGCAGTTGGGTCCGGCGAGGAAGTCCGCCATGACAACATCGTCGAGTGTGAGCGCGAAGCTCAGCAGCGCGCCGGTGAATATGCCGGGGGCGATGCTCGGCAGCGTGATGCGGAAGAACGTCGTTATGGCGTTCGCGCCGAGATCCATGCTCGCCTCCTCTATGGAGCGGTCAAGCCCGAGAAAGCGTGTGCGCACCGTGAGTATCATATACGGCAGCATCAGTATGACATTGCCCAGCACCACCGCCATGAAGCCCTTTTTCAGCCCCATGAGCACCAGCAGCGCCATTATCGGCACGGCGAACACCACGCCGGGGACGATCATCGGCAGATACACCGAGTATGACAGCAGCTTCCGCCCGAAGAAGCGGTAGCGCGTGAGTGCCATCGCGCCGAGCGTGCCGATGATGACGACGATCACCGTCGACAAAAGCGAAATTTTCAGCGACAGACCGAAGGTCTGCCAGAGCTGAGCATTGTGGAAGAGCTTGCCGTACCACTCAGTGGTGAAGCCCGTCCACCATTTGTTCGACGACTGCTCATTGAACGAGTACACCGCCATTATGACGGTCGGGATGTAGATGAACACGAACATCAGCACCATGTACAGTACGCCGAGGCTGGTATGCGATCTTTTTTTCACACCGCGCCCTCCTCCTGCTCCTGCATGCCGCTGACCCTTGCGTAGAGATACACAAGTATCATCGTGCCCGCGATGAGAAACACCGACAGGGCGCTTCCGAGCGGCCAGTTGCGGGATGACATGAACTGATTTTTGATGAGGTTGCCGATGAGCAGCGTCTTGCTGCCGCCGAGCACATCCGCCACAAAATAGTTGCCCACGGACGGGACGAACGAGATGATCGCGGCGGCGTATACGCCCGGCATCGTCATGGGCAGCGTGACGCTCAGAAACGTTCTCACGCGCCCCGCGCCGAGGTCATACGACGCTTCGAGCAGGTTTTTGTCCAACCGCTCGATGGATGAATACATCGGCAGCACCGCGTAGGGGATGCACACATACACAAGCCCCAGTATGACGGCGCTCTCCGTATAGAGGAAGTCCGCGTTCCAGCTGAGGCCGAACACGGCGAGGAGCTTTGTCAGTATGCCCTTTGTGTTGAAGAGCGTTATGTAGCTGTAAAGCCGTATGAGGCTATTTGTAAAATAGGGTATCATCATGAGGATGATGAGGTTTGACGCCGTTTTCCGACTGCATTTCGCGAGGAGGTACGCCATGGGATAGGATATGACGAGGATGATGATCGTGGAGATGAGCGACATTTTGATCGAGTTCCACAGCGCCGCCATATACGCCTTTTCAAAAAGCGACCTGTAGCCGTTGAACGACACCGTGAATTCCACCCCGCCATAGGACGGGCGCGTCATGATGCTCATCAGGCACACATACAAAAGCGGGATTATCACCAGCAGCACCGTCTCCGCCGCGTAGGGACCGGCAGTGGCGAGCACTGCGTATTTTTTCTGCTTGCTGTTCACGTGCTTCTCCCCCTCAGCGATCCATGAGCGCCGCGGAGGCGGCGTCCCAGTGGAGATATACGCGCTCGCCCGGCTTCGGATGCGCCACGCCGGACAGCTGGGAGCATTTCAGCTCCTCCACGCCGACGCGGACAAGTATCTTCACGAGGTTTCCCGCGCAGATGTTCTCCGTCACCGTTCCCTCTATATCAAAGCCGTCCGTCGGCTCATAGGAGAGCTTCATCGCCTCCGGGCGGACGCAGATGCGCGCCGTCTTCCCCGCCGCAAGACCGGGGCATATCCCCGCCGCATGGCCGAAGCTGCCCGTCAGCGTGCACGCCCCGCCGGGCTGTGCGTTTTCGACCGTGACGTCAAAGATGTTCGATTCGCCCACGAAGTCCGCCACGAAGCTCGTCGCCGGGGCGTTATAGATGACCTCGGGCGGCGCGACCTGCTCGATAACGCCGCCGCTCATGACGGCGATGCGGTCGGACATGGTCATCGCTTCCTCCTGGTCGTGCGTGACATAGATGAACGTTATGCCCAGCTGCTTCTGGAGGCGCTTGAGCTCCAGCTGCATCTGCTTTCTCAGCTTGAAGTCCAGCGCGCCGAGCGGTTCATCCAGCAGCAGGACGCGCGGGTCGTTGACGATGGCGCGGGCAATGGCGACGCGCTGCTTCTGTCCGCCGGACATGCGGTCTATCTTCCGCTTTTCAAAGCCCTCCAGCTGCACCGTTTTCAGCGCCGCCGTGACCTTACCGCGTATCACGTCCTTCGGCAGCTTTTTGACCGTCAGACCGTAGGCGATGTTGTCATACACATTCATCAGCGGGAAAAGCGCGTAATTCTGGAACACGGTGTTCACCGCGCGCTTGTACGGCGGCATGCCGCCGACATCCTCCCCGTCGATGAGGATGGTGCCCGAATCCGGCTGTTCAAACCCCGCGAGCATTCTCAGCGTCGTCGTCTTGCCGCAGCCGGACGGTCCGAGCAGTGTGAGGAACTCCCCCTCCATCACGTCGAGGCTGATGCCCTTGACGACAGCCGCGCCGTCAAAGGATTTTGTCACATCTTTTATTTCTATTATCTTCTTTGCCATATCGAGCCTCGCATAATATTCATTGCTTTTCGTTTCGATATGCGGATGATAGCATATTTATTCATGATTGTAAAGCATTTATTCATTGATATTCAGATATTTATGCGTATATACAAATTCATATGCGTTCTAAGCACTGTATGCTGTGAAATTTTATACATCGCATTGAAAAAGGCCACGTGCCGCAGCACGTGACCTTTTTCGCGTATCGCTTTGCGCGTCATATAAACTTGTCTATCGCGTCGTTGAGCTCCTGCAGCTCGGCGGAGTCTGTCGCCGCACCGGAAATGCAGTGCTCGATATGATCCTTGAGGATTATCTTCGCGGTATTATTCAGCGCCGAGCGCACTGCGGCAAGCTGAATGAGCACCTCGGAGCAGTCGCGCCCGTCCTCGACCATGCGCTTGACGGATTCCAGATGCCCGATCGCGCGCGCCAGACGGTTGACGACCGCCTTGGTCTGCGTGTGGGTATGCTCATGACCGTGGCTGTGCGTGTGCACCGTGCCGTCCGCGTGGACATGGGTGTGTATCTCTTCCTCTGGTATGTGCACCCTTGTTCCCTCCCAACACTTTTGAAAAAGTAACCTTATTCTAACGGGATTGGGGCGGCAAGTCAATAGACAGATCAAATTGTGAAGAAAAAGTTTTGACAGCGCGGCGCGTGCGTTATATACTATTATATTATTATACATTAAATAGCAAAGGAGCGGCTTGCGCATGGACGAAAGGCAGAGGATCAGCACCGGGATAGGCGGGCTGGACGAGGCGATAGACTTCCTCCGTCCGGGGGACACCGTGATATGGCAGTGCGAGCATATAAGCGACTATATGTATGTCGCCACGCGCTTTGTCACGAGCGTGGCGCGCACGGGGCACAGGATAGTATACATCCGCTTCGGCGACCACGAGGAGATAATGGACGCAGACGCGCTCGCCGCGCGCGGCTCCAACGTGAAAAAATACGTGCTCGACCCGCACGTCGGGTTTGAGACCTTCGCCGTGCAGGTGCACAGGATAATCAAGGCCGAGGAGCGCGGCAGCTTCTTCGTGTTCGACTGCCTGTCGGAGCTTCAGAAATACTGGTTCTCCGATCTGATGATCTCGAACTTCTTCGTGCTGCTCAACCCTTTTTTGCAGCAGCAGGAGGCCGTCGCGTATCAGGCGATAACCTATGAGCGCCACACCTATGACACCATCGCCGGCATACGCCGCGCAACGAGCGTGCTGATAAACGTGCGCACGGTGCACGGCAGTGTGTACGTCCACCCCGTGAAGGTGGACGGGCGGCACACGCCCAACATGTTCTTTCCCCTGCGCGTGCGCGGGGCACAGTGCGAATGCATCACATCCAGCACGGAAAACTCCGCCGTGTTCGATATGTTCACGCTCACGGGCGAACACCGCGACTGCTGGGACAGCATGTTCGACTCCGTCGACCCGCAGGGGGCGGAGCCGACGGACGAGGCGGGACTGCGCCTGAAAGAAAACATCATGAGCTGCCTTCTCGGCAATGAGCCGACGCGCCTTGAGCTGTGCCGGAAGTATTTCAGCATGAAGGATCTCATGTATATAAAGAGCCGCGAGATCGGCACGGGCTGCATCGGCGGCAAGGCGACGGGCATGCTGCTCGCGCGCAACATCCTGCGCGATGAGAACCCCGATCTGTACCACAGCCGCATCGACCCGCACGACTCGTACTACATCGGGGCGGACCTCTTTTACACCTACGCCGTGCAGAACGGCGTGTGGGCGCAGCGCACGGAGATGGTGCACGAGGAGGATTACTTCCGCTGCGCGCCGATAATAAAGGACAACCTGCTCAACGGCGAATTCATGCCGCAGATAAAGGAGCAGTTCATATCCATGCTGGAATACTTCGGCCAGTCGCCGATCATCGTGCGCTCAAGCTCGCTTCTTGAGGACGGCTTCGGCAACGGCTTTGTCGGCAAGTATGAGAGCGTATTCTGCCCCAATCAGGGGACGCTTGAAGAGCGGTACGAGGTCTTTGAGCAGGCGGTGCGCACGGTGTACGCCAGCACAATGAACCCCGAGGCGATAAAATACCGCGCCGACAGGAATCTTCTCAACAAGGACGAGCAGATGGCGCTGCTCGTGATGCGCGTGTGCGGCGATATTCACGGGCGGCTCTACTTCCCGCATTTCGCGGGCGTGGGGCACTCGAAAAACCTCTACATCACGGGCAGCACCGCGAAGGTCAACCGCGGCATGCTGCGCCTCGTGGTCGGCATGGGGACGCGCGCGGTCGACCGCGGGGCGGATGATTACGCGCGCTTTGTCGACTTGAGCGACCCGCTCGCCCCGCCGCGCGTGGAGTACGGCGACGAGTACCGCTACTCCCAGCACAAGGCGGACGTGATAGACCTCGACGGGAACGACTTCACCTCCGTGCGCATCGACAGCGTCGACAAGAGCACGCTGAAAACGGACGTGTCGCTCTATATGGAGCCGGACCTCGCCACCGCGGCGCGCTTTCGCGAGATGGGGCTGTACGGCGAGCGCGTGCCGGACATCGTGAACTTCCGCAAGCTTTTGAAGAGCACGGACTTCACCGAGACGATGGTGTCCATCATGAGCCTTTTGCAGGATAAGTACAGCTACCCCGTGGACATAGAGTTTGCCAGCAACATCACGCCGCAGGGCGAATACCGCATCAACCTGCTGCAATGCCGCCCGCTCCAGACGCAGGGCATCAGCAAGGCAGAGATCATGCCGTCCGTGCGCGAGTATTACTTCAAGACCCACGGCAATTTCATGGGCGGCAACAACTGCCTGCCGATAAAATACGCGGTGCTGGTGCGCGTCGAGCCGTATCTTGAGCTGACGGAGCAGAAGAAGTATCAGGTGGCGCGCTGCATCGGCGAGCTGAACACGCGGCTGCGGGATGAGAACACCGTGCTACTCGGTCCCGGGCGCTGGGGGACGACGACGGCAAGCCTCGGCGTGCCGGTGAACTTCCGGGAAATTTCATCGTTCAACTGCATGGCGGAGCTGGCGTACTCCTCGCACGGGATACGCCCGGAGCTGAGCTACGGCAGTCACTTCTTCCAGGACCTTGTGGAGGCGGGCGTATTCTACGCGGCGCTCTACCCCGGCGAGGACGGGTGCGAATTCAATGGGGAGCTTTTCGCGCGGCACGAGAATGTTTACACAAAGCTCATGGGCACGGCAGCGGACGACCCGATGGCGGACGTGATAACCGTGGTTGACCTCAGCGATGAAAAGGCGTTATTATATTCCGAGGTTGAAAGCCAGCTGTGCTTTCTCGCCTCGACCTGAGCTGTTTTCAGGGAGTTTTAAGCTTCAGAATATATACTTGCGGCAAAGAAACAAAAGCAGGGTGACAGACTATGCGTATACTAATAGCAGATGACGAGCAGGGCATTGCCAAGGCGCTCAAGGTCATTTTGGAAAAAAGCAAATTCACGGTGGACGCCGTGTTCAACGGCACGGACGCGCTCGACTACATCATGAGCACGCCCTATGACGCCATCGTGCTGGACATCATGATGCCGGGGCTGGACGGGCTGACTGTTCTCAGCCGCGCGCGTGAGGCCGGGATAAAGACCCCGGTAATGCTCCTCACCGCGAAGAGCGAGATCGCCGACCGCGTGGCGGGGCTGGAGTGCGGCGCGGACGACTATCTGCCCAAGCCCTTTGCCACGGCGGAGTTCGTCGCGCGCGTGCGCGCGCTGACGCGCCGCAGTGAAAGCTACACCCATTCCGTCATCACCGTCGGCGTGACCCAGCTCGATTCCGGGCGGTACGAGCTGCGCTGCGGGGACAAGAGCGCCGCGCTGAGCAATAAGGAGTATCAGCTGATGGAGCTTTTCATGCGCAGTCCGCGGCGCGTGTTCTCCACCGAGCATATAATGGAGCTTATCTGGGGCTTTGACGCGGAGGCAGAGATGGACGTGATATGGACGTACATCTCGTTTCTGCGCAAGAAGCTGCGGCAGATAGACTCCGACGCAGAGATAAAGACGATACGCGGCGCGGGGTACGCCCTCGACACGCGCGAGTGAGCGGGGTTTTGAAAAAATGCTGAAAAAAATGCGCCGGAGGTTCATCCTCGCGGCAATGACGGCGGTGTTCACGATCGTGGCAATGCTGTCGGTGTGCGTGTGCATATGGTTTTATCAGTCTAACGTCACGCGGCTGGACGCAACACTGCGCGGCATCCTCGTCAGCGAGCAGCACCAGCGCGACCCCTTTGCCGACGGCTTCCCCGGCGGGGACGGACGCGCATCGTCCGAGCGGCCGTACATGACGCGCTTTTTCTCCGTCACGTTCAGCGACACAGGCACGGTGAGCCACACCTCGCGCGACTACATCGCCTCCGTCAGCGACGAGGAGGCCGTGCAGTACGCCGAGGCCGCCGTGGCGCGCGGGAAAGAGTTCGGGTTTTATAAGGGCTACCGCTACATCGTGTCGCAGGGCGACACGGTGACGGTGGTGTTCCTCAATGCGGAGTTTGAGCTCAGTTTGCAGCGCGCGCTGATAGTCGGGTGCGCGGCGGTGTCTCTTTTCTGCATGGCGCTGGCGTTCGTGATCATTCTGCTGCTCTCCAAGCGCGCGCTTGACCCGTATATGCGCAATATTGAGCAGCAAAAGCAGTTCATCACCGACGCGGGGCATGAGCTAAAGACCCCGCTGACCGCCATCGCCGCAAGCGCGGACGTGCTCGCCATGGACGATGAGAACAACGAGTGGGTGCAGAACATTCAGCTTCAGGTGCAGCGGCTCGCAAAGCTCGTAAACGCGCTGGTGACGCTCTCGCGCCTTGATGAGGAGCAGCCCCTGCCGGAGCAGACGGACTTCGTGCTGAGCGACGTGATATGGGAGATCGCGGAGCCGATGCGCTCGCTCGCCGAGGCAAAGGGCAAAACGTTCACCCAGATCATTGAGGACGGCATGCGCATGCACGGCGACAGCGCCAGCATCGGGCAACTCGTCTCCATCCTGCTGGACAATGCCCTCAAGTATTCCTCCCCCGGCGGCGAGATACGCCTCGCGGCGTTCAAGCGCCACAGGGAGAATATCATTGAGGTGTCAAACCCCTGCGCGCTCATGGACACGGAGCATATTGACCGGCTCTTTGACCGGTTTTACCGCCCGGACGAGTCGCGCACGGCGAGCACCGGCGGAACGGGCATAGGGCTGTCCATCGCGCGGGCGATCACCGAGGCGCACAGCGGCACGATAGCGGCCGAGAGCGCCGACGGGACGAGCATAACCTTCCGCGTAAAGCTCCGCGCGATATAAGATCATAGTATAGCTTTAAAAAGCTTTTGCCCGCATACGTATCGGATACGTATGCGGGCTTTGCTGTGTGTTTTCTTATTCGTCTGCGCCCCACTCGGGAACGCGGACGGTTATGTGCTCCTCGGAGGACTTCTTCGCCGCGAGAGAGTAGCGCAGGGCGGAGATACCGTCGCTCAGCGGGGTCTCAATGGGCTTGTTGTTTATGAGGCAGTCCTGAAACGCCTCATGCGCGTAGAAGATGACGTCGCCGGTGGCGTGGTCGTAGGAATCGTTGAAGCGGAGCGTCTCGGCATAAGGCATATCCTCGGTCTTCCACGTGAGGTCGGTGAACTCAAACATTCCCTCGCCGGTGAGGAAGATGGAGCCCTTGTCGCCGATGTAAGCGCGCGAGCAGGTGGGTATGTCGCACGCCCAGGACGCCGCGATGGTCGCGATCGCGCCGTTTTTCAGGCGGGCGCTTATGGAAGTGTGGTTGTCAAAGCGCGGCACAGAGTCAAGCGTGCCGGTGTAGTTGCAGCTGATCGTCTCGAACGAGCCCGCCATGGCGGTGATGAGCTTCCAGTCGTGAGAGACGGACTCAATGGTCATGCCGCAGGCGAGGTTGGGATCGGTGCGCCATGAGGCCGCCATGTTCTTCGCGTGGAAGCCGAAGCCGGGGCTGAGACGGGAGAACGCGATGTTCACCGGGCGGCCGAACATACCGGTGCGCACAAGCTCCAGCATCTTTCTGTACGCCGGGCGGTAATAGTGTGCAAAGCCGACCATTATCTTCGCATCGTACTCGTCCGCCATTTTCTTTATCTTCATGGCGTCCTCCCACGTCGCGCTGACGGGCTTCTCCATGTAGAGCGGCACATGGTGCTTGAGCACCATTTCCACGTAGTCAAGGCGCTTCGTGGGCGGCGTGCTGATGACAACGTAGTCGGACTTGGCAACGTAGTCCTCGATCTCCTCATATGTGCATATCGGGCAGTTGAACTCAGCCGACAGGACGTCCGCGTTCGTCTTGCTGATGTCAAAGCCGCCGATGACCTCGCCGCCGAGGCGGACAACGGCTCTGCCGTGGTGGCGGGCAATGTCGCCCGCGCCGATCAGAAATACTTTCATTTGTTGATCTCCTTATTATTTGACAAGAGTGCGGGCAGTGCCCACGATGTTTTCCACGGTCACGCCGTTCATTGCCAGCAGGCGCTCGTACGGCGCGGACATACCGAACTGATCCTGAATGCCGATACGCTTGACGATGCCCTTCCCGCTTTCCGCGGCAAGCTCGCACACGGCGCTGCCGAGACCGTTGAGGATATTGTGATCCTCGACGGTGATGATCCTGCCGATATTGCTGACGCAGTCCATCACCGCCTCATTATCCAGCGGCTTTATGGTGTGCATATCCAGCACGCGCGCCTGTATCCCCTCGGCGGAGAGCTGCTCCGCCGCCTCTATCGCGAGGCGCACAGTGTCGCCATTGGCGATGATCGCCACGTCGCCGCCGTCGCGCAGCTGCTTGGCCCTGCCGAGCTCGAACGTGTCGTTCTCATTATAAATGACAGGTATGGCATCTCTCGTGAAGCGCAGATACACAGGGCCGTCAAACTCCGCCGCCGCGCGCACGAGCTTTCTTGCCGACCAGTAGTCCGCCGGCATGACGACGGTCATGTTCGGGACCGTGCGCAGTATGCCCATGTCCTCTATCGCCTGATGGCTAGCCCCGTCGTTTGCGGGGGTGACGCCGCCGTGCGAGCAGGCGATCTTCACATTGAGATGGGGGTAGCATATCTCCTGGCGTATCATCTCCAGCATGCGCATGGAGCCGAACGCCGCGTAGGTGACGACGAACGGGATCTTGCCGCAGGTGGCAAGCCCGGCGGCGACGCCCGCGCAGTTCTGCTCGGCAATGCCGACGTTCAGATACTGCTCCGGCAGCGCCTTGCGGAATGCGCCGGTCTTGCAGGACTTGCCTATGTCCGCGTCAACGACGAGGATGTCCTTGTTCTCTCTGCCAAGCTCGACGATCTCGTCGCCGAAGCCGTCTCTGGTGGGTATGATCTTTTCAAAATTCATCTTCTGCCCTCCTCAGCACGCATCGCACGCCCGGTCGAGCTCTGCCATTGCCTGCCTGTACTGCTCCTCGTTTGGCGCTGTGCCGTGCCAGGAGCACTGGTTCTCCATATAAGAGACGCCCTTGCCCTTGACCGTTTTGCCGATAATGCACTTGGGCAGCCCGTTATTTGCCGCCATGGCCTCGTCCAGCGCACGGACGACCTGCTCCATGTCGTTGCCGTCTATCCGCCACACCTCAAAGCCGAAGGCCTCGAACTTCTTTGCAAGGTCTATGGGGGGCATGATCTCCTCGCACGTTCCGTCGAGCTGGAGGTTGTTCCAGTCGACAAAGGCGATGACGTTATCGAGCTTATACTTATACGCCGTGCCGGCGGCCTCCCATATCTCGCCCTCGTTGCACTCGCCGTCGCCGATGGCGCAGAACACGCGGTACTTCTTCCCGTCGAGCTTTGCCGCGAGCGCCATGCCGACCGCGCACGCAAAGCCCTGACCGAGAGACCCGGTGGATATATCTATGCCGGGGCATTTTTTCATGTCGGGGTGTCCCTGAAGTATCGAGCCCTCCTTGCGCAGGGTGCTCAGAACGCTCATATCAAAGAAGCCCTTCATCGCCAGCGCCGCATACTGCGCGGGGCAGGTGTGCCCTTTGGAGAGCACGAAGCGGTCGCGCTCGCTCCAGCGGGGATTCGCGGGGTCGACATTCATCGCGTGCCAGTAGCACGCTGTGACGAAGTCGGCAATGGACAGCGAGCCGCCGGGATGCCCCGACTGCGCCTCGTAAATCATCGTTATGATGTTCCGGCGCAGCTCATTTGCCGTCTTTTTGAGCGCTGCTATGTTTGCTTGCTGCATTTGCCACACACTCCTTACCTGTGCCGCGTCCGGGCTTATTCCTCGGCCCACGCGACGGCGCGGCCGGGTGCGCCGCTGCAGCGCTCCATCTTGAGGGGCAAAAACGCGAAGTTCCAGCGCTCTTCCTCGAGAAGCTCCTTGGGCAGATAAACTTCCTCGCCGTACCAGATGTTGTTGCTCAGCGCGATCTTGTGGGTCGGGCCGCCGCCGTCCTCGGGACGGGGACCGCCGACGCTCATGCTGTCAATGCACACGCCCTTGACCTTGTGGTCGACCATCCACTGCGCGCCCTCGGGGGAGAGGAACGTCCAGTTGTCAACATAGTCAGCGCCCCAATTGCGCTTATAGCCCATACCGGTGCACAAAAGCACGATGTCGCCGGGCTTGACCTTGCCCTCGTAAGCGGCCAGCTCCTTCGGCCCTATCGCGGAGTGGACGGGCAGATCAAAGAAGTCCATGGGGACAGCCTCGCCGATGAGATTTTCGATGGGGTACTGCGCCGCGTCCAGCCCGTCGACAAAGTGATGCATGGGCGCGTCGAAGTGGGTGGAGGTGTGGGTGTTCATGTAGATACGCTCGGACTGATAGCCGTCCTTGGGGATGAGCGTTTCATAGTTGATCTCGCACAGCTCATAGGGCATATAGCCGGGGTTGTTGTGAAAGAAGGTCTGGGAGCAGTCGATGATTTTTTTGATTTTCATTTTTTATTCCTCCTGATGTTTGTTTTGTGATATACAGACAGATGAAATTGCTTACTTTTTCAGTTTCTTTCCGCTCTTTCCGGCGACCATGCCGATGTAGACGGAGACGACGATCACGATGCCCGTGACAGCGCCCGACCAGAACGAGTTGATGCCGAGCAGGTTGATGCCGTTGTTGATGCCCTTTTGCAGCAGCGTGCCGACGAGCGCGCCGAACGCCGTGCCGAGACCGCCGGAGAGGCTCGCGCCGCCGATGCACACCGCGGCGATGGCGTCAAGCTCCATCCCGACGCCCGATGTGACCTCAACGTTCATCAGGCGGGACGCGCCCAGCAGCGCCGCGACTGCGGACAAAAAGCCGCTCATGCAGTAGCAGATTATCTTCACGCGGTCAACGGGAATGCCGATCAGGCGGGAGGCCTCCTCATTGGAGCCCGTGGCGTATATCCAGCGCCCGAGCAGCGTCTTGCGCAGCAGCAGATACATCACGATGACGATGACGATCATATAGATGATGTAATTGCGCACGCCGGGGATCATTTCGCCGCGGTTGAACGCGCGGAACGCCGTGAGCGTTATCGTCTGGGAGTTGCCGCCCGCGATTATCTTCGTCAGCGACGCCGCCGCGCCCTGCATTGCCAGCGTCACGATGAACGGCGCCATTTTCACCTTGGCGACGAGCACGCCGTTGATGAGCCCGCACACGATGCCCACGCCCAGCGCGACAAGCACGCCCGCCGCGATGCTCTGCGTGTCGAGCATCACGAGCACGCCGCACATGCCGGAGAGAGAGTATATCGAGCCGACCGACAGGTCAATGCCGCCCGTGATGACAACGACCAGCTGCCCCATCGTCATGATCAGCAGCGGCGCGGACGACTGCAAAACGTTGAGAAGGTTGCCCTTTTTCAGTGCCGTGCCTGTCACAAGGTGCAGCACGAGATACAGCACGATCAGTATCACCGTCATGCCGGCTTCCAGCTTGTAGGCATGCAGCAGCTTTTTGAATCTGCTTTCAGACTTTATGGTGACGGGGGAATCCTCGCCCATTTTATATTCCACCTTTCTTCTGCCGCGGTCAGCATTGACTGCGTTCGGGCAGCATGTAAATGTTATTTTATATCCTTGATGCGCGTCAGGTGCCTGTGGTGTGTATGATATAGCGCATCATATTTTCCTCTGTGATATCATCGCCGTAAAGGACGTTTTCGCCGGTGCCGTCGCGCATGACAATGACCTTGTCGCACAGCAGCGCAAGCTCGTTGAGCTCTGACGAGACGAGCAGCACCCCGGCGTTGTTGTCGGCGGCCATGGATCGGATATGCTGATATATCTCTTCCTTCGTGCGCACGTCGACACCGCGCGTGGGTTCGTCCAGCAACACAAGTCTGGCATCGTCGATGATCCATCGGCCGAACAGCAGCTTCTGCTGGTTGCCGCCGGACAGCGCACTCGGCGAGCAGTCCTCCGACGGGATCTTGATCTGCACCCTGTCTATGACGTCGCGCAGTATCTCAAGCTCACGGCGGTTGTTGATGAGCTTTCGGGAATTTGCGTTGCGCTTGCCCATGATGACGGTCTCAAGTATGGGCTGGCCGAAGAACAGTCCGCTCAGTGCGCGGTCCTCCCCGACATACGCCATTTTCTGCTTGAGTGACTTCACGGGCTTCGTGGGGACAAATTCCTCGCCCAGGTATTCAAAATGCATATCGCCGCGGGGCGCGCCGCCCCATATGGCGCGCAGAACGGAGCTGCGCCCGGAGCCCGCAAGCCCCGCCAGCCCGACGATCTCACCCTCGTGGATGACATAGTCGTCGTCCTGCCCGTCAAAGCCGAAGCTTATGATCGGCGGTCTGCTCTCGACCTCTTCACGGCTCGCCTTCTCAACGGCGCTCGTCTCCAGCTTTTCGCCGAGCATTTCCGTGACGATATCGTCGTCCGATATGTCGGACATCGGTCTTCCGTCGACGACGAGCACGCCGTCGCGGAGGATGGATATGCGGTCGCATATCTCGCGTATCTCGTTCATCCGGTGCGACACGAATATGATGGCGATGCCGTGCTTGGCAAGCTCGCGCACAACGGAGAAGAGGTTTTCCGTCTCCTCAAAGTTCAGCGAGGAGGTCGGCTCATCGAGCAGCACGATGGAGGCCTCCTGCCCCACGGCTCTCGCGATCTCTATCATCTGCATCTGGTCGGCGCGCAGAGTGCTCACCTTGTCGTGGACGTTTATGCCCTCTGCCGCCTTGCCGAGCTTCGCGAGCGCGTGCGCTGCGATGCGGTCGGACTCCGCCCAGTTGTAGCGCCCTCCGCGGCCGACGCTGTCGACGCTCAGGCAGATGTTTTCCGAAACGGTCAGGTGCGGAACGAGCGACAGCTCCTGATAGACGACCGCGATACCCTTGTGCAGCGCGTCTCTGGGGTTATTGAGCACCACACGCTCGCCGTTGATGATTATCTCACCGTCGTTCGGTCTGTGCGCACCGGCTATAATCTTTATCATGGTGGACTTGCCCGCGCCATTGGCGCCCATGAGAGCGTGTATCTCTCCGGGGTAGACGGTCAGCCCTGCATTTTTCAGCGCGATATTGGCGTCGTAAGCCTTTACGATGTTTTTCAGTTCCAATATCGGCTTAACATTCTCTGTCATAGTATCTCTCCGCACAAGTTGTTGATTTATGTCAGAGAGAGAACCGAAGTTCTCTCTCTGGGATTCGTTTGTTGTATCAGTACGCGCCGGCGGATGCGGGGTAGGTCAGCTTGAGGACTGCCTGAATGTCGTCGGAGTCGATGTTCTCGGCGGTGACGAGGGGTTCGGGAGTCTGGATGATGTGTGCGTCTGCCTCAAGCCCGCTGATGGCCTTGAAGGCCTCAATGGCGGCGTAGTAGCCCTGGCCGACTGCTTCCTGCACGACGATGCCGGCGATAGTGCCGGTGCGGACGTCGGCGATGGAGGCGGGAGAGCCGTCAGAGGAGACGATGGCGATCTTGCCGGTGAGACCCGCGGTCTCAAGGCAGTCGACAGCCGCGACGCCGGCCTGCTCATACATGCCGTAGATGCCGGTGATCTCGGGGTGCGCGGTGAGAAGGTCGTTGCACATGTCGGTGGAGTCGGAAACGGTGAGGGTGGAGGTCTGGATGACCTGGGCGATGGTGATGCCGTTCTCTTGGCATGCCAGCTCAAGACCGGCCATCTTTGCCTGTGCGTTGGAGCGGTCCATGGGGAGCGCCAGAACGCCTATCGAGTCGCCGCCGAGAGCCTTTGCCTGCTGGCAGAGGAAGGTACCGGCGTCATAGCCGGAGGTGTAGTCGTCAGCGGAGATGAAGGAGAAGTAATTATCGGTGGTGGAGCCGATGGCCGCGATGGTGACGGGGATGCCCGCATCCTCGCAGGGGTCGAGCACGGACGCGCAGGAGTCGGAGGAGACCGGGCTGAGCACGACGGCGTCCACGCCGAGGGTCACTGCGGTCTCGCCATTCTCGGCCTGAGTTGCGGCGCTGTTTTCAGCGACGAAGGTGGTGTAGGTCGCGCCGTACTCCTCGCACGCGAGGCGGACGCCCTCTTCGACCCACTGCCAGTACTCAATGTCCAGAGAAGGAGCGAGATACACTATCTCCGCACCCTCAACGCTGATGCCGGTGGTGTCGATGTCGTCGGTGTAGAAGTTCTCGGTCTGCACTTCGGCGGCGGGCTCTGCCGCGGCGCTGTCCTGTGCGGGTGCCTCGGCTGCCGCCGGGGCTTCGCTTGCTGCGGGCGCGCTGCTGCTGCCGCAGGCGCACAGCGCAAACATCATGACCATTGCAAGCAGGAGAGATAATGCTTTTTTCATTTTCTCTTTCCTTTCATTTTTATTCTCCGTATCGGAGCGTATTTTCATTGTTCAACATCCTACGTTGAACATATTTCTATTACACGATAAGGCAAGAAAATATAAAAGTCAACAACATTTTGCAAAATGCATAGTTTTTCGGAGTTGTGCAGTAAACTTGCAGTCCGGTTTTGAGCACTATACACAAAAAGTTAAATAAATAACCGACAAACAGCCGCAAATATTGTGAAGAAATTATCATCTTGACTTTGAGTATACAGCTTGTTACAATAAATGTGGATAAAAGTCGTGGAAAGATGTGTAATTTATGGCCGATTTGCAGTACAACAAGATCAACAGCACCTCCGTGGTCGAGCAGACCATCAACTTCCTGACGGACGCTATCATCCGCCGGGAGCTGAAGCCGGGCAGCAAGATCCCGACGGAGATAGAGCTTTCGGAAAAGCTGGGCGTATCGCGCAACACCGTGCGCGAGGCGATAAAAACGCTTATATTCATGGGCGTGCTGGAGATCAGGCGTCCGGAGGGGACGTTCGTGCGCTCAGGGTTCACGGAATCTCTCATCGACCCGATGGTCTACGGGATAATCCTCAATCAGGACGACAGCTATGATTCTCTTATGGAGCTGCGTGAGATGACCGAGGTCGGTGTGATACGCCTCGTCATGGAAAAAGCGAGCGACGAGGAGATAGAAAAGCTGCGCGAGCCGCTCTCCGCGCTGGAGGCCGCGTGCCGCGCCGAAAAGCCCGACCTTGACACTGTCTTCAACGCCGACAATGCATTCCACGAGGCCATAAACGAGCTTGGCGGCAACCAGATGGTCATAAAGATCAGCAACATCGTGCGCATGCTGACGCACGCCATGCGCTATGAGAGCGTTGACGTGATGATCCGCAAGGGCGAGACCGCCACGCTCTACGAGGTGCACGAAAAGATATTCAACATTCTGAAAAACCGCGACGAAAGCAATTTGAACCACGAGATACGTTCGACCTATTTTGTCGACGGACAGGCGCTGTGCTGACAGCGCGCCGCACCGGCACAAATCAAAACCACCGGTTGAACCGGTGGTTTGAACAGACCCTATAAGGGTCTATCTCCTGTGGTGGCTCCCTAAA
>CAKTKU010000005.1 GCA_934572335.1 uncultured Oscillospiraceae bacterium | reverse complement strand
CTTTAGGGAGCCACCACAGGAGATAGACCCTTATAGGGTCTGTTCAAACCACCGGTTCAACCGGTGGTTTTGATTTTGGTTGTAAACTAAAAGTTGGGGTACCTGGGTAAGCCCGGGTACTCCAACTTCTAGCATGAGGGGAAAAATAATAGTAGAGCATAACAGAAAAATCCTTTAAAATGAAGCTGCTTAGACACCATCAGAAAGGATACTGTATGCTCTATGAAAGATAATACCGCAAAACTGCTCGGATTGGAAGACGTTATCGTAAAAAAAGTGGTTCAAAGTCAATAGTTGGGGTAGAGCTTAGCAAAAAATGATAGCAGCGAAGGCGTGGGCGGCGTGGTGCTACGCCTTTGCTGCATAATAAAATAGCCGCTTGAGATTTTAGAGTTTTTGTAAGAAAAAGTAAAAAACAGGCAGCATCGTTCCTTGAGGCGACAGCATACTGCTCTTAATCTGAAAGCATCTTGAATAGAAAGAGAGCGAAAAAGATGTTTTCAAAAAATCTATCCCTGTCCATCCTTCATCTGTGCAGCAGCCGTGATCTCAGCTATGAGAAAGCCGCGGAGCTTTGCGGCCTCAGTCCGAGATACTTCGGCAGCGTTGCCAGAGGACAGACCAACGCATCGATCATTACCCTTGAGAAGCTGTGTAAAGGCTTTGAGCTCACACCGAACGAGCTGCTGAGGGTTCCGCCGCTGTCGGATCCCAGGCTGCCCATGGCTGTTGCGGAGAGACGCTTTATCTGCGGACTTAGCTGCTGTCCCGTATGCCCGTACTGTAAACTGACGCTTGACAGGGAATACCAGCACTTTTGTGACCGCTGCGGTCAGGAGCTGGATTGGAAGGATTATTCCAACGCAATCATTATCTTTCCCAGTCGGTCATGAAGCGCAGTGGAGGATCCTGTTCCTAAATGTGGGGAAACTTCTGACGCCGAAGCAGACACGCTTGAGTACTTTGGTATTGTTGTTGCAGCCCTCGATGAAGCCGTTGGAATACGGGACATCGAAGCTGTTGAGAATGTACTCGGACCAGTTGCGCACAGCGGTGATGCAGGCTTCAAATTCAGGAATATGACTATTTTCCGCATGGAACAGCCATAAGGCTAATCTTTCTTTTTTTAATGAAATATTTCCTGTATGCAAAACGTCATATATGTTTTTTCTCATTTATACTTCAATCCCTACCCACACGTTTGTAAATTGGTTGGTCACAGACTGCTGATAAAAGAAATAATAGACCGCCGTCAAAGTAAAACGATTTTAAAATATTCTATCACGTATTCCGCCGAGTCACAAGCCACAAAGTTGGCATCAATCCTTTCATGCTCTGTTCAGTTCCTCCGTCAGCCTCCGCACGATCTGCTCATGCGCAGCTTTATCTCTCGCCATCTCATCCTCCGCAAGTGCCTCATCGCGCATGCGCTCTGCCTCGCGCGCCCAGGCTTCAAAATCGGGCTTGGACATTTTACCTTTGCTCACACGGGCAAAGTATTTTTTGTATGCCCGCTGGTGGACCTTCCAGATATCGTTGTTGTCGACTTTCTCTTTGAAACTTTTTGCCGCTCCTATTTCACGGCAGGTCTTCCCGCCCTGCCCCGGTGCAGGTTCATTGCAGTATGAGTACGTCGCACCCGGAGTCTGCAAAAACCAGCGGCGGCAGTTCGCGCAGCGCTTCGGAACAAAACCCTTTTGCAGTCCCTTCATTAGCTCCACGTAAACAAAATCCAGCAGTCCGTTGAAGTACATCTTCTCGACGATCTCACACTCGCCCTGCACTTCGCCGCGCATACGGTACTGGGTTTTCACCTGCGGTACGTCGACCTTGGAGTCAGCGCCGAGACTCACTCCACTAACAAACGCGCCGAGGTTATGCAAATATAATTGCTTCGCCAGGGATTCTTTTCTCTGGCCTTTTTTCTTTTCAAAGCTGACGCCCTTTAACATGGAGTCAAGGAACCATGCGTAGCGTTCCTGAATGAACCGGATATCGTCCAACTGCTTTTGAACAAAGACCGGCGTATCAGACTTTTGCTCTATAACATGCTCTTCAATTGCCTCTCGTGCTTCACCGACGACAAGCATCTCAACAGGAATATCTTTGAGCATCTGGTAATCAGTGGCGTACAATCTGTACAGCGGCAGCTCCGCGGAAACGCTCAGCATATCCAAGTAAGCTCTCGGGGCTTCTTTGCAGTTCTTGTGTTTCACAACGTCGTCGAGTTTGTCCATAACCGCTTGGTACGGCGTAGCGTCAAGGTTGAGGATTTCCGTGAGTATAGTTCCGTATGGCTGCGGCGCGGGATTTGATTCGACCCAGTAGCATGATTCTCCAAACTCAACTTTTGTATTTCTGCGTGGTCTCCTAATATCGAATAGATCTTTGCCTAACATCCCCATGCCGGTGTCCCTCTCAGTAGATAATGTATTTCAAGCAATATAGTGTATGTAGTCGAATCATACATTATCTATTTACAAATGTCAATCTCTATGTTAGGGTAAGTTTAGAAGTAGATTATGATTGTGCGAATCAGATTATCTACTTGCGTTGAGGGAGGGATAAAATGAGAAAAGAACTGAAAATAATTTCGCTCAGCGAAATAAAGACAGAAGAGGTAAAGTGGCTGTGGTATCCGTACATCCCGTTCGGCAAGGTGACGATCGTGCAGGGAGACCCGGGCGAAGGCAAAACAACTTTTGTTCTCTCTGTCATAGCCGCACTGACCCGTGGCGAGGCTCTGCCGGAATGTGAGACCGGACTGCCGCCGATGAATGTCATTTACCAGACTGCCGAGGATGGGCTCGCCGATACAATAAAGCCACGGCTCGAAGCAGTCGGCGCAGACTGTACACATGTCCAGACCATCGACGACAGCAAGAGTATGCTGACGCTGACAGACCAAAGGCTTGAGGAAGCAATACACAGTACAGACGCCAGACTGCTCGTGCTTGACCCATTGCAGGCATATCTCGGTAGCGGAGTGGATATGCACAGGGCAAATGAGATCAGACCGATAATGAAAAAACTGTCTGCGGTCGCGGAGCGGACAGGCTGTGCTGTGGTCCTCATCGGTCACATGAATAAGGCAAGCGGAATGAAGTCCGGGTACCGCGGGCTCGGCTCAATAGACTTCACCGCTGCCGCAAGAAGCATCCTTGCCGTCGGACGCATACAGGATGAGCCGACCATAAGAGTCATCGCGCAGAGCAAGAACAGTCTTGCTCCTGAGGGTAAGTCCATCGCGTTTGAGTTAGACCCAGAACATGGCTTTCAGTGGAAGGGTGTCTGTGAGATCACAGTCGATGAACTGCTGAGCGGCAGAGGTCAGGTACAGACAAAGACTATGCAGATGGAAGATGAACTCAAAAAGATGCTGAACGCCGGTGAGGTTAGTGCAGAAAAGATACTTCTCCATGCAGACGAGCTTGGGATCTCAGAACGCACATTGAAAATTGCAAAGAAGAATCTCGGCATCGTCTCCGCAAAACGCGGCGACCAATGGTATTGGAAGCTACCCAAGGGTGTAAGAGTGTAACGTTCTTAAGTCTTTGCACCCTTGCCTTCTTCCCGCGATGCATCCCGCACGTGTCCGCACACGAGGCGCTGTGTGCGCTCTTACGGGGGCAGGTGGAGCAACGATACCCCGGCAGGAGAACGCGCGGTGTTTGGGCACGTTTCGCGGCATTTTCGTCTGGGTGTGCCCGTTCGAAAATGGCACTATGATAAAGGGAGGTGCACCCAAGGGCGCACCTCCCGCCCACAAAGCCCCGCAACGCGGGTCTTTTCTGGGATGTCGGTGACGTGCACATTTACGGGGAAATCAATAATTCAGGTGCACATAGAGCCGAAAATCTGGCTTATTTCAGGGTATTCAGCGGTTCTTGCAAAAATTATTTCTGTTCTCAAAGGAGGAATCAAATGGCAAGTATAAAGAAGATAAACGAAAGAAAATTCAAGATAACGATCAGCAACGGCTACCGCGCCGACGGCAGGAAGATCTGCAAAGCAAAAACGATCACGGTTCCCGATACCGTGCCGCGCAAGCAGATAGAACAGTATGTGAATCATGCGGTCGTCGAGCTCGAACGTGTGTTCAAAATTGGGTACGCAGAGTACGGAGAGATGAGCTTTGAAGAATACTCTCGGCACTGGCTCTCCCGGCAGTTTAAATATTCGCAGGGCACTAGAGAATCATACCGGCGGATCCTTGAAAAAGTGTATCCGTACATCGGAGACATAGAAATCGCAAAGCTCCGCCCGCTTGCCCTTGAGAATATGCTGGCCGAGCTGCGCAAGATGCAGCACCACGGGAAATCCATAAAAGAATCCACGGTTCAAAAATATCTCACGGTAGTGTCTGCGGTGCTGAGTGATGCCAAGCGAAACGAGATCATTCAAAAGAATCCTGCTCGCATGATCGACCTGCCACAATGCGAGCAGAGCAAACAGTTCGTGCCGACCGATGAAGAAGCCCAGCTCCTGCTGACGGCGTTCTGTAATCTGCCGCTCACATACGAGACGTACTATGTGCTCGCCATGTTCACCGGCTGCCACCGCGGGGAGCTGTGCGCATTGAAGTGGTCCGATGTGACTATCTACGACAACTACGATTGGGCGACCATAAATGTCTCCCGATCGCGCAGCTCCGTTCCGGGTAAGGGTGTCGTCGAGGGAAGCACTAAGAGCGGCCGGTCGAGGACAGTCGCCGTGGACAGTGATATTGCCGGACTCATCGCCTGTCTCTATACAGAGAAGGAGCGCGAAGCAAATGAACGCGGAGAAGAGATAAGCGAATACATATTCACGAACGAGCATGGCAAACTCATCCACCCCGATACGTTCTCAAAGACTCTCCGCAAAATATATGACAGCATCGGTCTGCCGCACGAGTTCCATCTTCACACACTGCGGCATTACTACGTGACGACTCTTCTGCACAGCGGGGTTGACAAGCAGACCGTTGCTGATCTCGTCGGTCACTGCGATACATCTTTCCTCGAACGCACGTACTGTCACCCGCGGCTCGACAAAAAGCGCAGCGCTGCTGAAGCGTTTGCCGCCGTGCAGTTTGGCGAGTCCATAAGATCAAGACCGTAATTATTGTTGGTTTGGTAGAATTTCTCCTGCGTGCGAAAATAGTAATAGCTTTCCGTACCTGTTTGCAGTATGTTGTGTCTGCAAAACAGACCTCTACTCTGCTGAGGTCAAGAGAAAGGAAATGACAGATATGGCAAGCATAAGAAAACGTGGGAACAGCTACATGATCGTAGTCTCAATGGGCTATGACTGTGCGGGGAACAGACTCAAATCCATGCAGCAGACGGTACACCCGCCTGCTGGCATGACGCCGAAGCAGACTGAGAAGTGGCTCAACGAACAGGCTGTGCTCTTTGAGCTCAGCTGCAAGCAGCAGCCGCAGCAGATGGCATCCAACATGACTCTCGCCGAATACTCAAAGTACTGGTTCGAGAACATCGCGCCAAACAAGCTCGCAAGCTCCACCGTAGCGCGTGAGAAAAGTGACATCGACCGCTTCCTTCCGCACATAGGTCACTACAAACTCACAGAGCTGCGGCCAGAGCACTTCCGAAAGCTCTACGTCGCCCTGCGCAAAGAAAAGAATATGATAAACGGCAAACCGCTCTCCGAGCTGACCGTTGAGGGAGTCCACGCATGTCTGTGCGGGATACTCAGCGATGCAGTGGAGAGCGGTTTGTTGGATCATAACCCTGCGTGGCGCACCTACAAGTATTCAAATATCGATAAAAAGCAGCAGGTCGTTGCCGACGAAGAGATACTGCAAAAGCTGATCTGCGCGCTGGATAAGGAAAGCATCAAGTACGAGACTTACTTCAAGCTCATCATCGCAACGGGGATACGGCGCGGCGAATGCTGCGGCATCAAGTGGAGTGACATTGACTACGCCGGGCGCAGCATACATATCTGCCGCAATGTAGTTAAGGTCAGCGGCGAGGATCTCTGCATCAAAGAGCCGAAAACAAAAGCCGGCAACCGATATGTGTACTTCTCGCCGGAGATGGGGACACTGCTTAAAGAGTACCGCCGCTACTGTGAGACCGAGGCTCTGCACTATGAGGGGCGGACTATAACCGACAACGACTTTCTGTTCAGGAAGCATGAACTGGACGAGCCGATGACACCGACAACATTCACTTGGAAATTCAAACTGATCCTCAAGAAAAACGATCTGCCGTACAATCTGAACGTGCATTCGCTCCGTCACACGAACGCAAGCCTGCTGATTGCAAACGGCACAGACGTTGCGACGGTCTCAAGTCTCCTCGGTCACGCGCAGGTCTCAACAACGCTGGATATCTATACTCACGCATTTGATAAGAACAAGAAAGCCGCCAGCGACAAGCTGCATAATGCGCTGGAGATATAAGGATAACAACCCCACGGCTCAACTGAGCCGTGGGGGGATAAGCTTTGGTCACATTCTCAATTCACGGGCCACATCTGTCACGGCCTGTATTATCTCATCTATCTCGTCCTCGGTGTTGTACTTCCCAAGGCTCAGCCGCAGCGAGCCGTGGGCAAGCGAATACGGCAGTCCGAGCGCGAGAAGCACATGGCTCGGGCTCACGGAACCCGACGCGCACGCCGAACCGCTCGACGCGGCGACGCCCTTGAGGTCGAGCGCAAAGATGAGTGACTGCCCGTCTATGCCCTCGAAGGACATGTTCAGCGTCCCCGGCAGCCGCGACACGCTGCCGCCGTTTACCTGCGAGCCGGGTATCTTCAACAGCTCCGCCTGTAGCCTGTCGCGCATTGACGCAAGGCGCGCAGCCTTGGCTTCGCGCTCAAGCATAGCCTCCGAGAAAGCGGCTGCCGCGCTGACGATACCGGCGACGTTCTCTGTCCCCGCGCGGTGCCCGCACTCCTGCTCGCCGTCGTCAATGTACACCGGCGGCACGCAGCCGCGCCGCGCGTACAGTATGCCTACGCCCTTGGGGCCGTGGAACTTGTGCGCGGACGTGGAGAGCAGGTCAATCCCCATCGCCTTCACGTCGATGGGCAGTATGCCCGACGCCTGTACCGCGTCGCAGTGGAAGAGCACGCCCGCCTCGCGGCACACGCGCCCTATCTCCGCCACGGGCTGGATCGTTCCAAGTTCGTTGTTTGCGAACATTACGGAGACGAGCGCCGTGTCCGGGCGCAGCGCGGCTTTCACAGCCTCAGCATGGACAACGCCGTTTTTGTCAGCCTTTATATACGTGACGTCAAAGCCCTCGGTTTCGAGGGCTTTTGCGCTGTTCAAAACAGCGTGGTGCTCAATATTATCTGTTACAATGTGCCGCTTGCCCTGTGCGGCAAGGCGGCGCGCCGTGCCCTTTATCGCCCAGTTGTCGCTCTCCGAGCCGCCGGAGGTAAAATATATCTCCGCCGGCATCGCATTTATCCCGCGGGCGAACACGCTTCTCGCGTCCTCTATCGCCTTGTGCGCGACGCGCCCAAGCTTGTAGAGCGTCGAGGCGTTGCCGTACTCCTCGCGTAGATACGGCAGCATCGCCTCCAGCGCCGCGTCGGACAGGCGCGTCGTCGCGGCGTTGTCTGCATAGATCATGCCCATGTCAAGCTTCCGTGCCGTCCTCGACGAGGATCTTCATCGTCCCGCCGCAGACCATTCCGTCGGACTCCGCGACCTCGCCCGTGAGGTCGATGTCGATGAGCTTGTAGCGCCCCGTGCCTATCATGTCCACAGCGTCAGCGAAAGAATTTAGCTGCTCGTCGGATGATGAACTGACGCGGGCGTAGGCTGCAACTCTCAGCCGTATATCCTGCGGCTGTTCGATTGCCGCTATCGTTATAACTCTTGCGGTGTTTTCCTGTGCCATGCGTCTGTTCACCTCCCTCTGCAGCAACACACAATACCACAACACCTTTCACAAAGCTACTGAAATATGAGCATTTTCAGACGGAAATAATCAACGTCGCGCGGCCTGTTTTGCAACGCGGGAAAGGATCTTTTCAGCTTCCTTCTGCGTAATCAGTCCATTGCCTTATCGAAAGCCTGCGTCAGCTTTTCGGAGACAGTGTCCAGATCAGCGGCGAAGCCTCCGGCATGAATCTCGTTGCTGCATTCCGCGGTGTATGCTTTACTGACGGGAATATACAGAAGCTGCTGCACTGCGGCGTATATGCAGTTCCTGTGGAGCGGCAGGGACAGCGCACCAATGAATTGATACTGCGCTATGCGGGATTGACAAAAACTGAGCTGACCCTCGGCGCGGAACGCCAGCAAAAAGGGATTGAGGGTATAAATATGTGACGCCTCTGACATACATCATAAAAACACGCCCCTGCTGTATTTTACAGCAGGGGCGTGTTGCAAAAGAAAGGAGTGAAGAGTTTAGTTGTTCAGCTTCGCATACACCGCGGTCAGCGCAAGCCCGACGAGCTCCAGCGCGAACGCGACGATGAACGCGGTCTGATCGCTGCCGGTGGAGGCGTAAAGCGAGGACATTATCATCGGCCCGAACACGCCCGCGAGGGCGAAGCCGATGAACATTATGCCGTAGTTGACGCTGCTGTGCCGACGCCCGAACTGCGCCGCCGTGAAGCCGGGGTACACGCCCATGATAGAGCCGAACATCAGCGCGATGATGCACACACCGGCATAGAAGAGCACGTGCACGCCAAGTCCGGACACAAAGAGCATCGCAAGCCCGATGAGTGAGCCGATGAACACAAGGCGTATCGTGCGCATGACGCCCAGCCTGTCCGACAGATACCCGGCAATGATACGCCCGCCGGTGTTGCACAGCGCGATTACCGACACGACCGTCGCCGCGACGGCGGGGGTGATGCCGGTGATACGCTGGGCAAGAGGGGATGCCTGCGAGATTATCATCATGCCGGAGAACGCGCCGCAGCAGAGCATGCAGATCATGACGTAGAACACGGGGTCCTTCGTCATTGCGCGCCAGTCCTTGCCCTCGCTCGCCGCGCCGCTCTGCTTTGCGGGAGGGGTATACCCAGCGGGGCAGAAGTCGTTCGGGCAGGCCTCAATGAAGAAGGCTGAGCCCACGATTATCACGAGCATTGCCGCGCCGAGGATCTTGAAAGCGGAGGTGACGCTCACAACGGACATGAGCGCCGAGGCGACGATGGGGACGATGACGGAGCTTATCCCGTAGGCGGCGGTGACGCCGCCGCCGATAAGCCCGCTTTTGTCGGGGAAGAATTTGACAGTGTTGGAAATGGTGCAGCCGTACACCATGCCGAGACCGAGACCCACGCCAAGCCCGTAGGTGACGATGAGCGCGCCGAGGCTTTGGGCAAAGCCGGTGGCGATCATGCCGAGACCGAAGAGCGTTCCGCCGATGAGAATGACATTGCGCGTGCCGAGCTTACGGTTGAGCGCGCCGCCGCCTATCATGGTTATGGGTCCGACGGCGTTGGCAATGGTGAAGACTATGGCAAGGCTCGTGATGTTGGAGCCGGTGACAGCGTTGAGGTGCTGCGCCAGAGGTGTGGCAAAGACGCTCCACGCATACAGCGAGCCGATGCAGAGGTTGATGAGACAGGACGCCGCGAAAACAAACCAGCGTTTTTTGTTGAGATCCATGTGTGCCATCCCGCGCTTAACCGTTTTCCTGTGCGCGGACGCAGCTCATGGCGATATTGCCGACAAGCTCGGACACGGGAGCGCCGCGGGAGCAGTCGCACACTATCTTTGCAAAGCCCTGGAGCATGGGACCGTAGGCGTCGGCGTGGGCAAACTGCTGTACGAGCTTGACGCCGATGTTGCCGACGTTGATGTCGGGCCAGATGATGATGTTTGCCTTGCCGGCGACGGCGCTCTCGCGCTTGACCTTCTTTGCCGCGACTGCCGGGGAAACGGCGGAGTCGAGCTGGAACTCACCGTCGATGGCGAGCTCGGGGCGGCGCTCATGCGCGATGCGCACAGCCTCAGTGACCTTGTCGACAAGCTCACTGCTGCCGCTGCCGCAGGTGGAGTAGGAGAGGAGCGCGCAGCGGGGCTCCCACTTCAAAAGCGCCTTTATGGTGTCGCACGCGGAGATGGCGATGCTGGCGAGCTGCTCAGAATCCGGGTTGACGCAGACGGCGCTGTCGCCAAAGCCGAGGAGCGCGCCTTCCGTGCCATCAAAGCCGGGAATGTTGAAAATACCGACGCTGGAGACCGTGGACACGCCCTCCTTCAGCCCGACGATCGTCTGTCCGGCGAGAATAACGTCGCCGGTGGAGTGGGCGAGACCGGCGAACATGACGTCGACGCGGTCAAGCGCCTGCATCATGAGCGCGGGGTACATCGGGTCCTTGGACTTGCGGCGCAGGGACTTTTCGGAGAGAATGGGGTACTTGGCGGTATAGGCGGAGATAAGCTCGGAGAGGAACGCCTCATCAAAGGCATCGACAAGCTCAAAGCCCTCAAGCGAGATGCCGTACTGCTCCGCGGCGGCCTTCACCTCGGCAATATTGCCGACAAGGTAGGGATGGCAGTAACCCTTGTCGGCGCACTCGCGCGCGGCGCGGAGTATTTTTTCCTCAGTGCACTCTGGGAACGCAACACGCTGGGGATTGCTCTTCGCGTGCTCATAGATCTGGTCAAGAATATTCATACAATAGTTCCTTTCTGGTGTTTTGCTCATTGCGCCGCATCTATAACGGCGTAGGCAATGGCGGTTTTATCTTCACAGGAGAGCGAGACGAGAATACTGTATTCCCGCCCAGCGAGACTATCGCTGACCTCCTCGGCGGTTTTGCCGTGGAGAAAAACGCCGGGCTTGCCGTGCTCGTCGGCAAGCGTCTCTATATCCTGAGGGCGAAAGTCGGTGACGCAGGCGCTGATGGCCTTGAACACCGCCTCCTTCGCCGCAAAGCGCGTGGCATAGTATGCGGCGGGGTCGCAGCGCTGCGCTGCCTGCAAGCGCTCTGCGTCCGTATACGCGCGGCGTATGAACGCCGCGTCCAGCCCGCGGTCAAGGCGCTCGCGGTCGAGAATATCGGTGCCGATGCCGAATATCATAGTCTCACATCCTGTCAGTTACACAATAAAATCAATGCCATTATTGAAAAGAGAAACCCGCGGAGGGTTTCTCTTTTCGTTTAGGTGACGCTTATCCCTTGTACTTGTAGTCGCCGCTCTCGTACTTGGGCGGGATATAGGGGATCTGGAGGTAGGAGGCGTACTCGCCGCCGGTGTGGATGACGTGCTTGGTGCCTTCGGGACCGTTGTCGGTGTAGAAGTTCATGCCGTGATCCTCGTACCAGTCGGTCTTGATGAACTCAGGCGTGATCTCCACGCGCATCTCCTCACCTTTGTGCCAGATTCTGGCGTGGGGATGAATCTCAACATCGACCTCATAGATCTTGCCGGCTTCAAGCGGCTCGTCCTTCTGGTGCGCCATAACGGGCTGGAATACTGTGGACTCCTTGGGGTCAAGCTCGCGGCGGGATGCTCTGGACTGTCCCCATGCGCCGCGGTAGTCAAAGCCCATGCAGTCGACGGGAATGTACTTGCCCTCAGCGTTGTACTTCTTGACGAACACGAACATATCCATGTTGTCATGACCGCGGACCTCTACGAAGAGGTGCAGACGCATATAGCCGATTATCTCGGTCTCTTCGGTGAACTTGATGCCGAAGGAAGCCATACCGGTCTTGTTGTCGTACTCTATCTCGGAGACCTCGGAGACCTCGTTGTAGGACATGCTGCCGTCTCTTGCGTCGAGGTAGAGCTTGCGGTACTCGGTTCTGGGAATGGGGAAGTTCTTCTCGGGCTTGTTGGGGAAGTAGTCATATTCATAAGCATCCATGACGTCCACGCGCACCTTCGGCGTGAACTCCCAGCCGTTGTGAACACCCTTGAGGTAGCGGTCGTAGAACTTGCGCAGATCCTCGAGATTGTCGGGATTGTAGGTGTCGGGCCACTCCATGTCTCTGTGCAGACGCAGCCACTTCTTCGGGGAGCGGATCTTGCGGAAGCCGACGACAGAGCCTCTGAGATGGAAATGGCACATACCGCCGCAGACGTATGCGGGGATCTTGATGTTCTCCCACACGGGGGTCTTGCTGCGCCAGTACTCGTCATAATACGGGTGCTGGAGATACATGTTGCTCAGATCCTCGACGTAGTTCTTGCAGGCGCAGGTCTCGACTATGCCGTTTTCGAAGCAGGGACGGGGAACACCGTTGAAGGTGATGGACTCGGTGTACATGTTGCCGGTGCCTTCCCAGGCAGCAATGCAGGTGAGGTGAGGGGGCATGGATGCGGCGATACGCCACACGACCATGCACACGCCGGAGTTGCCGAAGAAGGAGGTCTTGCCGTTGCACCAGGGCTGCTTGGCGATCCACTCAACGTAATCATAGCCGTCCTGACCGTCCTCAACGCCCCACAGCTTCACATCGCCCTCGGAGTTGCCGATGCCGCGCGGGTCGACGTTTGCCACGGCGTAGCCGTAGTGGCACCAGTAGCCGGGGTCTGCCGCCTCGAACTTTGCCATGTCGGACACGGTCTGAGGGGGAACGCCCATCAGCTTCCAGCCATCCTGACCCTCGTGGGGGCGCTTGCCGAACGGACCCCAGCAGATGATGACGGGGACAGGCTCGGTGGCGTTCGCGGGGCGGTAAATATCGCTGTATATAGTCGTGCCGTCGCGCAGAACGCAGGCGACATCCTGCTCGCAGATTATGTTGGGGGCAGCGTCGGTGGCGATATAGGTGCGGGGATTATACTTGGCGCAGATGGAGAAATCGGGGACCTTCTTGCCCTCCGCGCGCATTTTCTGTACTTCTTCCAGAGTGATGCCGGGGTGACCCTTACGCATGATAACGTCGGTCTCTACGCCTTCATACACTCTTTTTTCGATCTTAAAGGTTTCCTTGTCTTCCGGGGTATAAGTAGGAATACCTTCAAGCTGTGTGATCTTCTGCATGTTTTACCTCCTGTTCTTGTTGTAGACAATGATTGCTACGTTGCCTTTGCTGTTTTCGTAAACGAACATCCGTCCGCCGTAGTTTGGATAGTAGGGGTCGCGATAGCGGACGGTTTTGCCCTCGTCATAATTCTCGGCGCACTCGATGAAGGCGGCAAAGTCGTCTCTGTCCATGAGCTGCTTGCTGTGGGAAGCAAGGATATGCTCAAACGGCAGCGCGCGCACTCTGCGCAGCATTTCAAGGTGCGTTTCTATATCTGAGGCCTCCTCAAAGTAAAGGCAGGTCATCGCGCAGACGGAATCGCCGCCAAGAAGGAGCTTCAGCTCGTCGATATAGAAGCCGGTCATTCCGGGCGTGTGCGAGGGCATTGGCACGCACCGGACGGTCAGCCCGCCGAGGTCAAACGCTTCATCATCCTCCAGCGCCGCGAGATTGGCAAAATCATAGGCGAGGTACGCCTTGCGGTCAAACCCTTGGGGCACGCACTCCTCTTTGGTCATTTGATCCAGCACGATCTTGCGTATATCCAGCAGTGCCAGCGAGTGATGGGCGATGGCTTTCTCTTTTGGATTTATGAGGACACGGTCAAACTGATAATTGCCGCCGAAGTGGTCAATGTGACCGTGGGTGTTGACCACTGTGAGCGGTTTGTCTGTCAGGCGCGCGACGGCGGCGCGAAGATCGCCGATGCCGGCACCCGTGTCGACAAGAAGCGCACGTTCTGACCCGACGAGGAGCGTTGCGTACACGCCGAGCCGGTCCTCAATGTGATAAACGTTGGCAAAAGGCTGGTGAACGATGAAGTATTCAGTTGCTTTCATGCCGTGCACCAGCCTTTCACCGTGAAAAGTGGAGATGAGTAATAGCTTAGTAATCAGCGCTGATCATAAGATCAGTCGAGCTCGTTTCTGCCGACGCACTCGGTGTTGAGGGTCGCCTGAAGAATGAGAGCAATGACGGTGAACCCGGCGCAGGCGAGGATGGAGTAGTGGTAGTTGCCCAGCCAGTCGGTCAGCAGGGAGACGACCAGAAGACCCGCGACGGTGAACACCTTGTAGACCATGGAGAACACGGTCCAGCCGTTGGCAAAGTCAAAGCGGCCGAACTTGCTCTGCACGATGGACATTGCGGTGTTGTTCTGCGCGGAGAGCGTGCCGCAGAGGAGCGCCGTGCCGATGCACATGGCGACGAGGTTGTTGCCGAAGAAGCCCATGATGAGCTGGCTGCAGATGAGCATGATGCAGCAGCCGACGGAGGCGGCCTTCGTGCCCCACTTGTCATCCGCCCAGCCGCAGAACCAGGAAGTGAAAATGCCGAACGGGAACACGCACACCATCATGGTGAGGAAAGCGTTGATGCCGTGACCGAATGTTATGTAGGCGAGAGAGAGCTGAGAGATGAGACCGAAGGAGCCGACACCCAGCAGACCCCAGCCCAGTGCCATCTGCCAGAAGAAGCCGGACTTGAGGATCGTGCCCTTTGTCCACTTGGAGGAGGCCTCGTAGGCCTTGCGCTTTGCGGCGAGCTCCTCGACATCGTGGAGGCTCATATTCGGATTGTTGTCGGGGTGTGCGCCGGACTCCTCGGGGTTGCTGGTGACGAACTTGAGCGTGATCAGCACGAACACGGCGATGACGGCGGCGAAGATGTAGAAGCAGCCGGCAAGACCCAGAGTATTCAGCAGGAAGTTGCAGCAGACAGCGCCGATCGCGCCGGACACGGTGATACCCATGGTGGCGTAGCCCATGTACTGACCTTTCTTGGTCGGGAACCAGTTAGCGCCCAGTATGCCGGTGCCGATGCCGCTGACGCCGCAGGTGGTGAACACGAACAGAACCATGCCTATTGCATAGAGCGTGATGTTCACGGCGTTTGCGAGGATGAGGCAGGCAATGATGTTGCCGATGAGACCGCAGAGGATGATGGGCTTTGCACCCTTCTTGTTGCCCCATACGCCAAAGACGAGGTTGCCGATGAAGGTGGTGTAGCCGCCGACAGTGACCCACAGGGTCAGAGGAGTTGCGGAGTCAAGTCCGTATTCCGCCATGAAGAACGGAAGCAAAGAGTTCAGACCGTCAGAGGTGATAACGCTGCCAATGAAGAAGTAGAACATGCTTATGAGGACGATGCCCCAACCCTTCTTGCCGAAGACCTCTCTAAGACCCGGTTTTTTGTTGTTCATTTCTTTTCTCCTAATCTTTTTATTTTTCCGGCGCGTGCCCTATGGCGCGATTGTATGTTCCCGCGCCCGAATAGAAAATGTTCGGCAGACCAGAGAAATAAAAGATTGTCAAATCATCCACATGCGTTTGCTGCACGAAAAGAGCGGGTGAAAATCAAAACTGAGGGATTTAAGCCATATTTGCGCAACATTTTTCGCTTGTACCAAAGCACAAAAAACCGTGGCGAACAATGCCGGTTTCAGTCGATTTGCATAACTCCCGGCTCGTGCTTGCTGCGCTTTTGATATTCCAATATCGCAAACGTCAGGTTTATCTTCATCTGCACGTCTGCCGCCTCGTAGTTCACGCCCATTATCTGCTTGATCTTGTCAAGGCGGTAATAGAGGGTGTTCTTGTGGATGTACAGCCTTTCGTACACGGCCTTGGGGTTCTTTGAGTCCTTGAGATATTCATAAAGCGTATCCACGAGAGAACTGCCGTTGTCCCGGTCATAGTCTATTAGCTCCATCAGTGGCGGATAGAGATACATCTCCGGGCGGCGACCGCAGGATTGCACAAGGTTTTTCGCGACGCTGAGCGTGTGGTAGTTTTCGAAGAGATAGATATTGCGTTCGCTGTCCGTCTGCCGCCCCATCTCCAGCGCTTCGTTTGCCTCATCAATGAATATGCGCACGGTCTCCAGCAGCTTGAACGGATTGGACACGCCCGCGCGTACGTCCACGCTCTTGAGAAACTTGTCCACACCGGCAAACTCCTCCGGGCACATTATCTTTTTCACGCTCATGAGGTAGATAAGCTTGTTTTTCAGAATGATGTAGATGGAGTTCGGAAACAGATTTTTCAGATACAGCCCGAGAGAGTCGAGCTGGGCGTTCTCGTCGCTGTTCTCCGTGCGCTCCACCGCAATCATGTATTTATACTCCTCCAGCTTATACCCGGACAGGGCGAGGCGGTTTTGCATCACATCCGGGTCAAAGTGCAGATCGCTGATGATGACGCTCATCAGGTGGTTGAAGTATGCGCCGCGGTTGAGCTGATAAAACTCCTGCTTCTGCATATAGCTGCTCAATACGTAGGAGATGGCCTCCATGTATTTGAGCTTGTAGTCGTCAATGTTGAAGTCATCAAAAATGCTGATGGCAGCGGCAGCGTTGCCGTTGATATAAATGACGCAGTAGTTGTTGCGCTTGTACCCGACGGTGTCAGACGGGTCGGCATCCTGCGGAATGTTGTAAAATTTCCACTCCGGCGTTTTGACCTTGGGCGTGAGAAAGTCAATGCGGTTGAGTATCTTTACCGCGCTGAGATCAAGCCAGCCGCGGGTATATTCATTGTTGAGCTTTGCCGGCGGCGCATCAACAGGGTCGGCATAGGCGAGGACGCTGTATGCGTTGTCCACGATGCTCACCGTACTGTTGTATATCTGCGCGATGTATTTGACGATGTCCTTGAACGTGCGGTTTTTGGAAACCATTTTTGTCAGGTGCAGCAGCGCGTGGTTCATCTCTGCGTCAATGGACAGCACATCGCGGCAGCGGTTGTAAAATCCGTTGAACGCCGCCTCGTTTTCCACCACGATGACGAGCTTTGCGCCCGTGCGGAATTCCTCCGGCGGCAGCACATCATTGAACCTCAGCACAACGAAGCTCAGCCCCGCCGGGAACGTGAAGCGCGCGGGAACATCGCTGCGGATGAAATACAGCGTGTCGGCGCGAAGGTCGGAATACTGCGCGTCTGTTTCGACCGGCAGCATCGCCACGGCAGAGAACGCAATGTCCTCCGCGCTGCCGTGCGCCGGGGCGATCGCCAGACCCGGCGTTTCCGTGATGTAAGTGGACAGGTATTTGCTCTTGATTTTTGCTCACTCCTTACCGGAGACAACATGCTCCGAACTATATTTTTCACAGCTTATGACAGGATTATAACGCATCCGCTGCCGGTCATCTTTGTGCTGGGGTACAAAGATTTTTCCGGGGTCAGATGCTATGATGACGCTGGATGTTTGATAAAACATTTGCAAATTAAAATTAAAAAATATAGGAGGAAAAAATTATGTCTATTCGTGATGAAGCCGTTCAGGTTCTGTGCAGGAAAGCGGAGGATCTCTTTGGCGCAAAGGCGGAGGATCTCAGCGAGAACACCAGATTTGACGAGGATCTGCACTGCAAATCCACCAACATCGTGCAGTTTTCCGCGGCGCTCGAGGATGAGTTCGACATTGAGGTTCCGTTCATGGAGCTCAAGAAGAAAAAGACCTTCGGCGAAGCCGCAGAGTGGGTCGAGGGACAGTTCTGAAGCATGAGAGATAATAAATACGTTGTTTTCGTTGCGAACTCCGGCTCGACCTCCACAAAGATCGCGCTCTTTGTCGGCGGCGAGAAGGTGTTCCAGCAGGACGTCAACCATGACATCGCGGTGCTGAAAGCCTGCCCCACCATTCAGGATCAGCTCCCCATCCGCATCAGCACCGTCAAGAGCGCTATTGTTGAAAACAAGCTCGACATGACCGGTATTGACGCTTACGCCACCATCGTCGGCGGTCTCGTCGGTCTTGAGGGCGGCATTTATAACGTCGGCGAGGGAAGCCTTGTCTACGAGGTCACCAGCAGGTCCAACCGCCACCCCAACGTCCTCGGACCGCAGATCATTGTTGGGCTGTCCAAGGAGTATGGCGGGGATAAGTTCTTCACTGTCAACCCGCCCGATGTGGACGAGTACTGCGACTATGAGCGCGTTACCGGGTTTTATGACCATTTCCGCGAGAGCCGCGGCCACCAGCTCAACCACAAGGAAAACTGCATCCGCTACGCGGAGGCTATGGGCAAAAAGTATGAGGACATGAACTTCATCGTCTGCCATCTCGGCGGCGGCGTGACCATCGGCGCGCACAGGAAAGGCAAGCTCATCGCGTGCAACGATGCGCTCTCCGGCGATGGACCGATGGCGCCCACGCGCTCCGGCTGGGTCCCCCCGACGGATGTTGTGAAAATGTGCTTCTCCGGCAAGTACACCGAGAGCGAGATGATCGCCCGTATCTCCAAGAGCGGCGGTCTCACCGACCATCTCAAGACCGCTGACGCGCGCGAGATCGTAAAGCGCATCAATGAGGGCGACGAGTATGCCGAGCTTATCTACAACGCTTTTATCTATCAGGCGGCAAAGCAGGTCGGCGCATGTGCAGCCGTGCTGGAGGGCAAGGTCGACGCTATCATCCTTACCGGCGGCATGTCCAAAGACCCGTATCTCAAGGAGCACCTCAGACCTTATATCTCCTGGATCGCCCCGGTCATCGATCAGGCGGGCGAGTTTGAGATGGAAGGTCTCGCTTCCGGCGCTGTCCGCGCCATCACCGGCAAGGAGCCTGTAAAGGAGTACACCGGTATTCCCGTGTTCACCGGCTTCCACTGCAAGGGCGCACCGGAGCTCAAGGATTATAAGGGCTGAGCTAAAAGCATTTACTTAACGTCCAACTTAACAAGATATAAAAAATCTGTCAAGGCTTTCACACCTCGACAGATTTTTTTCGTATACCTGCATCAATCAATGCCGTATTTGGCACGGCGTTTGGCGCGGGCTTTGTTGCTGAAGCACACAAGCGTCATCACGAGCGCGACGCCGGCCACCAGCATGGAGATCTCAAAGCACACGCGGTAGCCCGCCGCCGGGGTCTCCATCGCGTCTATAACGGGGCCGAGCGCGCCCGCGGCGACCATCATGCCAGCGTCCATCAGGAAGTAGAACACGGCGTTTGCTGCGGCGTTCCTGCCCTTGGGGGAGTCGACAATGGCGATGGAGTTATATGTCGCCATCGCAACGCAGGTCGCAAGACCGTACAGCGCCGCCGCGACGAGGTACATGAAGTAGTTCCCCACGCAGAAGTTCATCAGCACGATGTACATAAGGAAGAGGAAGATATACGACGGCACGAGGGAGTACAGCGCGTTTTTATCAGAGAGCGAGCCGAGGAACATACGCCCGATGAGAATGGTCACGGAGGAGACGATGTAGAACGTGCCTATCTGCCCGGAGCTCAGCCCCAGCACCTCCTGCGAGAACGTCGTGTTGAACACGAGCAGCGCCGCTGTTGCCGCGAAATAGATGGTGTAGTTGATGGAGGCGAGGAACGCGCGCTTCTCAACAAGCTTCCATACGCCCTTGTACTCCGCGCCCGCGGCGGCGTTCGCGCTCTCCGCGGCGAGTGTTTTCTGCGCTATCAGCGCCTTGTATTCCGGCTTGCTCTCGTAGTTGGAGAAGAGGATGACGACCCCGGCGAGGGCGTACACCGCCGCCGACACGAAAAACATCATGTTGTACCCGCTGCCCTCGCAGATGGCAAGCCCGATGGACGGACCGAACGCGCGTGCCAGCGTTGAGCCGAGACCGTAGAGGCTCATGCCCTCGCCGAGACGGTCAGCCGGGACGATGTCCGCCACGATGCTCGCTCCCGCCACGCCGACGATCGCCTTGCCGAGACCCTGAATGAAGCGCGTGGTGAGGCTGACAGTCGGCGTGGGGAACGCGGCGCACACGAACGTCGGTATGGCGAAGATTATCGCGCCGACGAAGAACATTTTCTTCCGCCCGCGCAGGTCGACGAAGCGGCCGCTGAAAAATGCCATGATGATAGAGCCGAGGTTGAAAAGCGAGGTCAGATACCCGCCGAGGGTCTTGGATGAGAACATATCGTTGGCAAACGGCGCGAGGCACGAGTCCAGTATGCCCATCACAATGCCCGTGAAGAATGTCGCCGCGATGACGACAATGAAGTCCCTTGTCCATAGGGAGGCTTTCTTTTGTTTCATACTTTCCCACCTTGTGTGTAATAATGTATAGCCCAGTATATTTATCTGTCGAAAAAATGTCATTGTGCTGGAGTTTGAACATGACCGCGAAAAGCGGCATAAAACGCGGCGTTATGCCGCAAAAAGCATACGGCAGCCGTTGGGCTGCCGTATAGTCTTCGCTGTGTTTTGAAATTATCCAATGCGCTTTACGTCGGCGGCTTCACCGGCGGCGAACATCGCCGCGATCTCCTCCTCGGTGTAGCCGAGGGAGGCAAGCACCTCGCGCGTATCCTCGCCGAAGAAGTGCCCGCGCTCATAGGGGGGCAGCTCAGTCTCGGCGAACATCACCGGCGTGCGCACCATTGCGCGCTCCTCGCCGTTGGGGAACTTCACCTTTTCAAGAATGCTGCTTGCCCATGCCTGCTCGTCGTGCAGCACTTCCTGCCATGTCTGGCACGCGGCGTAGGGCAGGTCGGCGGCCTTCATGCGCCGCTCAAGCTCCGCGCCGGTCATGCTGCCGATGGCGTTGACCATCAGGGCGTAGAACTCCTTCAGGTTGTTCTGTAAATTCGTCTGCGGGTAAAAGCGCGGGTCGTTGACAAGATCGGGGCGCATCAGCACCTGCTCAACGAACTTGTTGTACAGCACATCGTACTGCGGCATGGCGAGCTGATACCAGCGCCCGTCCGCGGTCTTGTGCGTCATGTTCAGCTGGTTTGCGATCTGCGCACGGCTTATCGGGAACTGCGTGGACACATCGCCGTACTGCGCCGCCTGCAGGAAGAGCGCCACATCCCACACGCCGCTGTGGAAAAGGCTCACAACGACTTCGTCTCCCTCTCCGGTCGTCTTTGCGCGCAGCAGCGCCGCCAGTATGCCGCTGGCAAGGTTCATGCCGACCTGATGGTCGCCGAAGCCGGCGATCGGGGTCATGGGTATTGCGTCCACGTCGTAGAGCGTGCCCATAACGCCCGCGCGGGCAAAGTACGCCGTAAAGTCAAACCCCGGCAGATCCTTGTCCGGGCCGACCTCGCCGTACCCGCTGACAAAGCCCATCACGAGCGAGGGATACTTCGCGTGCAGCGTCTCATAGTCCAGTCCCGCGCGCTTGAGCGGGGACTGCCGCCAGTTGGTGATGAAAACATCGGCCTGGGCGATCAGCTTTTCCAGTGCCTCGCGCCCTTTTTCAGACTTGGTGTTCAGCGTGACGACCTTTTTCCCGGCGTTTTCGAGCGTGAAGCTCGTGTCCTCCGCGTCGCCGTAGGGGCGACCCTCGTTCACGGCGGTGTAGCGCAGGGGATCGCCCTTCGGGCTTTCCACCTTGATGACCTCCGCGCCGAGATCGGCGAGGTATCTGGCGCAGCAGGGCGCTGCGATGAAGGTCGCAAGCTCCACGACCTTGATGCCCTCAAGCGGGCGTTTTGTGGCGTTCATATGTATTTCTCCTTGGTATGATTATATGTTTATTGCTCAATTATCGCCTTGAGCGTCTCAATGGCGGTGCGCGCCTGCTCATAGTTGCGCATCTGCCGGTCGACCTCGATGAGCGCGCAGGGGATGTCCGCGCTGTCGCAGGCCTTCTTTATCAGCGGGTAGTCGAACTCCTCCGGGTCGCAGAACTTTGTCAGCACCACGAGCACCGCCTTCGCGCCGGAGCGCTTTGCCTCGTCCACTATCATCTCCACGCGCTTTTTCTCCGCGTCGTAGAGAACGCTGCAATTGTCCATCGCGCAGAATTTTGCCGCGAGGCGGTCAAGCGGCGCGCCGTCCGCCGGGGCGTCCGTGCGGTACTGGCGGCTCTCCGCCGCAACGTCGTCCGCCGCGATGTGCATTCCGCATTCGTCCAGAATATCCAGCAGCGCCGGCGCGTCGGCGAGAATGCCGCTCGTCATTATCTTCACGCCGCCGGTGCACGGCTTCTCGGCCTTCAGCGCGGCGATAAGCTCCTCGCAGAGGGCGGTGTGCTCCTCCTTGAGCATGAACCACGCGCTCTTGAAAACGTCGCTGCGCGCGGAGTTCGTGATCTCGCAGTGCTCGCCGAGCAGCGCGGCGAGCTCGCGCATGACGGCGTTGTGGTGGTCGTAGACCTCTATCGACGCTGCAAGCTTCGCCTCGTCAAACTTTACGCCGGCGGCGCTCTCCAGATCGGCAATGACGCGCCTATAACCGGCGACGGTGAAATCATGCCCAAACTGCGGCTTGCGGTTCTGCGGGTAGGTCATGGGGATGAACGGGATCTCCGGCACGGCGTACTTCCAGTTCTGCCCCAGCACCTTGAGACTGTCGCAGAGGCTGGGGATGACGATGGCGCTGCACCCGGCGTATGCGCCGTTCATGCCAAGCTCCACCATGCTCTGCACGATGGAGCAGATGAACGCGGGGAAGTAGCTCTTTGCTTTTTCAAGCTGCACGTCCGCGCCCCATGCGCCCATCGGCACGAGACCCATTGAGTGGATGATCTCCTCCGGCGTGTACACCGGCGCGGTCAGCACTATCTTTTTCCCCGCCGCGAGGTATGCGTCCTTCTGCGCGGAGGGGTTCGCCGCGACGGAATGGAAGCGGCTGAGTATTTCCTGTACGGTCATGTCACTTGCCCTCCTTGTTCGCCTGCATTATCTCGGTCAGCCCCTGCACGCGCGTGTCGTACTGCGCCTCGCTGAAATTGCGGGGGTCTGCCTGGTCGCCGTCGAAGCTGACGACCGGGATGCTGCACTGCTCGCCGATCTGGCGGCTCATCTCGTACATGAAGCCGCTCCACAGCTTGCAGCTGCGGTTCGTGTGCACCAGCAGTCCCTCGACGCTGTTATCTCTGCACAGCTTCACGCGCTTGTCGCGCGCATGTTCGAGGTTTATCGCGTTCGGCACCTTGCAGTACGCGCGGCACATATCGTTAAAGTCCTTGTAGATGAAGCCGAAAGCGTCGGCGTATATCGTCGTCACCATGTTTATGCCGCGACTTTTCAGCCCTGTGCTCGTCACGCGCAGCCACGGCCAGCACGCGATGCCTTCGAACATGATGCGGTACTTTTCCTCCGCGCGGAAAGTGCTCTCGCCCTTGACGTGGTTTTCCTCGTATTCCTTCAGCAGCTGCTCCATCGCTTCAGCGGCCTCTTTTTTGCCGCGTGCCGTCACCATGACTGCCATGTGGTTGAGAAGGTCGAAGCCGTTGAACGGGGAGGGGGAGTAGCGCGCGGTCGCAGTCGCGGCGAGCCATGCCCGGCTCGTCCGCCCGGAGATCTCCATGACCTCCTTGTACTTCTCGTCATCCCACTTCTTGCCCGTCAGCTCCTCCAGCTGGTGTATCGCGGCCCAGAACTGTGCCTTGACGTATTCCAGCTCCGCGTCGGACACATCGTAGTCGGGGTTGAACGGCACGTCGATCATTATCATCGGGATGTTCAGCTCACGGGACAGGTTTTCGTACCACTTTATCATGCAGTTGCAGATGTTGTTGCAGCACAGAAGAAAGTCCGGCTGGGGCATGTTCTGCTCCGGCGCGTCCTTGATCTTCGCGTAGGCAAGGCTTATGCGCGCGTAAGCGCAGATGTCGTTGGAATAGCCGTCTGCTTCGCTCACCTCGCACATTCTTGCGCCTGCCCCGCGCGCGGCGATGCCCGCCGCCTGGTTTTCCGGGTACACGACCGCCAGCCCCAGCGTCTCCGGTATCTCCACCGGGAAGTTGGAGCTGCACCAGCCCACGAGCTCGCCGCGGGCTTTCGCCTCGGCGGCGTCGCTGTATGCGTGCGCCGCGATCTGCCCCAGCTTGTACTTTGCACTGTTGGGGTCGGGCGGCGGACGATGCGTCTTTATTTCTTCTGCCATGGTTATCTCCTCCTACTATTTAAAATATAAACAAACAAATCAAAGCGTCTTTGCGCGCTGTGCCTTGGTGTATGCCAGATGTGCCGCACCCAGCGCGCCGAAGAGCTGCGCCATGGGGCTGTAAAGTACCCTCCGACCGAGCGCCGCTTCCAGCGCACGGCGCACACCCTCGTTGCGTGCAACGCCGCCGCTCATGCATATCTCGTCCGCAAGCGCGCTGCGCTTTGCCAGCGCCGCCGTGCGCCGCGCGACGCATTCGCATATCCCCGCGACAAGCGCCTCCTTCGTCGCGCCGTTGGCGAGCTGGCTTATGACCTCGCTCTCGGCAAACACGGTGCATGTGCTTGAGATCTCGGCGGGCGTTTCGGCGCGCGCTGCGTAAGCGCCCAGCTCGTCCGTCGGGATTTGCAGCACTGTCGCCATCACGTCGAGAAAGCGCCCGGTCCCGGCGGCGCATTTGTCATTCATCAGGAAGTCGCGCATTTTGCCCGCCTCGCTCAGCGAGATTATCTTCGCGTCCTGTCCGCCGATGTCGATGACCGTTCTCACGCCGGGGAACACGAGATGCGCCCCCGCCGCGTGGCAGACAAGCTCACTCGCGGTCTCGTCGGCGGCGTCATAGCGCGCTCTGCCGTACCCGGTCGCGACGGTGTACTCCACAGCGCCAATGTCCACTCCCGCGGAAGCCAGCGCTGCCCCAACCGCGTGCGCGGGGCTGTCCGTCCCTATGCCGCCGACGAGCAGCGCGCTGGCGAGTATTTTTTCCCCGTCCTCGGCGAGCACGCATTTTGATGTTGTCGAACCTATGTCGATGCCCATTGTTATCATATGAATAGTACCCTTTCAGCACCTAGTTAACTATGTTATATAGCTCAAAATAATGATACAGGAGAAGCGGAGACATTGTCAAGAGCTTGATTAACCGTTATATGACGAAAAAACAGCACGTTTTTTGGACATATGAAACGAAATTTGCTCAAAAGGTTAAAGACTGTGCTGCAGTTGGTTGACAACTCCGCGCGGATGATGTTAGCGTGAACAATACGATTTTTTGCGAAAAATGGCGGTGAAAAAATGTTGCCTTTGGAGAATACTACGTTTGGCGAACTGCTTTCATGCACCGCGCGGAAATATCCCGATAACCCGGCGGTGTGGCACAGCGGCAGCACAGTCAGCTATGCGCAGCTGGAAGCGGCGGTCAGGCTCTGCGCGCGCCGCTTCCTCGCCCTCGGCGTGAAGCGCGGCGACCGCGCGGCAGTGCTGACAGACCCCAGCCTTGAGGGAATAACCGCGATGTACGCGCTGATGTACATCGGTGCGGCAGCGGTCATGCTCAACACGAGCCTCAGCGTTCCAGAGCTTTTGACAATGCTTGGTCAGACGCGCCCGCGTCTGCTGCTGCTCGGGCATTCGGAGAGAGAGCAGGACGGCTTCGCGCCGCGCTTCGCCGGGGTAGATATGCCGTCCTCGATCGAGCATACCGTTCTGCTTGAGCGGGGCGCTGGGGCGCTTCCGCTTCTGACCGATCTGCCCTGCGCGCCGGAGACGGAGCTTGATGCGGCATACGCCGCCGTCACGCCGCAGGATACCGCCATGATCCTCTTCACCTCCGGCTCGACCTCGTGCCCCAAGGCCGTCTGCACAAGTCACTATTCCCGCGTCAACGGCGGCATACAGCAGGCGCACGATCTTGCCGCAACGGCGGCTGACCGCTTTTGCGTTGCCATGCCGGTGTATCATTGCTTTTGTGTTTCCGTCAATCTTTTCGCGGCGCTTGCCGTGGGCGCGTGCGTGTGTCTGCCGCGTGACCGGCATACCGCGAATGTAATTGACACCGTGCAGAAGGCGCGGTGCACTGTGCTCAACAGTGTGCCGACGATGTTCCGCGCGATGCTCGCCAAGGAGGATTTTTCGCCCGCGCGCGTGGCTTCACTGCGCATCGGCATCATTGCCGGAGCGGGCTGCTCCCCGGAGGAGTTTGAGCGCATCCAGCACAGCTTTGGCCGGGGCTTCACGCTCATGTCCAGCCTGGGGCAGACGGAATGCACCGCCGGGCTGACCGTGTGCAATATCGGGGACCCGCTCGCGGTCAGGAGCCATACCGTCGGGCATTTCATGAGCCATGTCGAGGGCAAGATCGTCGATCTTGCCTCGGGGGCGCAGCTGCCTGTCGGCGAAGTGGGGGAGATATGCGTGCGCGGGTACCTCACCATGCAAAGCTACTTTGACGATCCGATGGCGACTGCGAAAACGCTGGACGCGGACGGATGGGTGCACACCGGCGACCTCGGGCGGCTGGACGCGGAGGGGAATATAACGCTCTGCGGGCGGTGCAAGGAGCTTATCATCCGCGGCGGCGAGAATATCAGCCCTGTGGAGATCGAGCACGCGCTGACAAAAGACCCGGCCGTGGCGGAGTGCAAGGTCGTCGGCGTTCCCGACGCGCATTTCGGGGAGGAAATATGCGCCTGCGTCCGCCTTGCCGACGGCGCCAGCGCAGATGCCGACGCGCTGCGCGAGCGTCTGCGCCCGCAGCTTGCATATTTCAAGCTCCCACGCTACATAGTTTTCCTTGACGACCTGCCCAAAACACAGAAAGGCGCTGTAAGCTGCCGCGAGTGCCGCAGGGCGGCCATGCGCGAGCTGTTTGGCTTGACTTGAAAAATATAAATAGGTATAATAGTTAATATAGATTTCGGAAAGCAGAGGCGATTTAATGGCTAAAGGTGATGCGGGTCCTTCCGTGACGTTTCAGCCTGCCGCGACGAAACGCGCCAGTGAGATAATCTATGAGCAGGTCAGGGAGATGATCGTCAAGGGCAAGCTGAAGCCGGGCGACCGTCTGCCGAATGAGCGCGCGATGATGGAGATGTTCCAGCGCAGCCGCCCGACTGTGCGCGAGGCACTGCGCATGCTCGAACGCAGCGGATATATCCGCACAAGCGCCGGCAGCAACGGTGCGGTCGTCACCGATCCGGGCGGAAACAACAATATGCAGATGACCATGCAGGACGCGCTGCAGGTCGGGCATATCAGCCTTGCGGATATGCGCGAGTACCGCACTATCAGCGAGGCGGCAGCCGTGACATGGGCATGCGAGCGCCGCACACAGGAGGATCTGGACAAGCTTCGCGCCGTGCTGGACAGAATGGCGGCCAGCATCGACGATGTGGACACTTATGTCGGCCTCGACCCGGAGTTTCACGGGCTGCTCGCCGCTGCCGCGAAAAACAGTGTCAGCGTCATGATGAACCAGACGCTCAGCAGCATAAACGAAAGCTTTATGCGCGCGAAGATGGAGGGCATGACTCCCGCCGCGCGTAAAAAGATGTTCAAAAAGGTCTATAAAATGCATGAGGAGATTTATGCCGCCGTTGCCGCGCAGGATGCGCCGCGTGCGCGTACCGCGATGGAGGAGCATCTTATTGCGTTTGAGAATGACCTGAAATAGGTCTGCGGTACAGAAGAACCGCAGCATGATGCGTTGCGCATTGTGCTGCGGTCCGTTTCTTTTTGATGGTTCAAAAACCTGTTGACCCTAGTTAACTAAGTGTGATAGAATCGATTTACAAAAAGCAAAATTTCAGGAGGAAGGATAATGATACTTTCGGAAAAACACAGGCTTTTGCAGAAGCTGTTTCGGGAATTTGCGGAAAACGAGTTTACTCAGGAGCTTATAGACCGGCTGGATGCCACCGGCGAATTTGACTGGGACATATACAACAAAATGGCGGAAGCCGGGTTCATGGGCGCGAAGATCCCCGTGAAATACGGCGGGCAGGGGGGCGACTCGCTCACCCATGTGCTCATGCTGGAGGAGTTCGCGCGCGTCAGCCCAGTGCTGTCCATTTACGCGAACACGTCCAACTCCCTTGGCTCCGGTCCGCTGCTCGCCTGTGCAAGCGAGGAGCAGCTCATGAAATATCTGCCCGGTGTTGCCGCGGGCAAAAGTCTGCTGGCGTTCTGCCTGACGGAGCCGGACGCGGGCTCAGACGCGGGCGGGGTCATGACCTCCGCCGTTGACTGCGGGGACTATTATCTGCTCAACGGGCGCAAGCGCTTTGCATCCGGCGCGCCGATGGCGGACTACGCGCTCGTGTTTGCGCGCACCGATCCATCTCAGCGCGGCAGCCGAGGCATCTCGCTTTTCATCGTCGATATGAAGCTGCCCGGGGTCGAGTGCGGCGCGCATGAGGACAAGATGGGCATTCGCGGCTACCCGACGAGTGATATAAGCTTCACGGATGTGCACGTGCCGAAGGACTGCCTCATGGGACCGCTGCACCGCGGCTTTTCCGCCGCGATGAAAACGCTCGACGGCGGACGTCTCGGCATTGCGGCACAGGCGCTCGGCATCGCGCAGGGCTGCCTTGACGAGGCCGTGACCTATGCCAGGACGCGCAAGCAGTTCGGCAAAACGATCGGCAGCTTCGAGGGAGTGAGCTTCATGCTCGCCGACATGGCGACGGAGCTTCAGGCGGCGCGCGAGCTTGTGTACAGCACCGCCGTCCTCAAGGACACCGGCAGCCCCGAGACAAGCGTTCGCTGCGCAATGAGCAAGTATTACGCGGCGGAGATGTGCAACCGCGTTGCGTACAAGGCGGTGCAGGTGTTCGGCGGCTACGGCTACATAAAGGGGTACAAGGTGGAGCGGCTTTACCGCGACGCTCGCATAACCTCAATATACGAGGGCACGTCGCAGATCCAGCAGATGGTCATCTCCACCAGCCTGCTGAGAGATTAAGGGGGACGAAAAAATGAAAATATTTGTCTGTGTAAAGCAGGTGCCCGACACGCGCGGCAAGGTGCACTTCAAGAAGGACGGTTCGCTCGACCGCGCGCGGATGGATACCGTCATAAACCCGGACGACCTCGGCGCGGTCGAAGCGTCGCTTCGGCTGAAGGACAAAACCGGTGCAAAGGTCATTGCCGTCACAATGGGTCCTCCCTCCGCTGAAATAATGCTGCATGAGCTTTACGCCATGGGTGTGGACGATACAGTCCTCATCACTGCGCGTGAGCTAGGAGGCTCGGACACCTACGGGACTTCCACTGTGCTTGCCGCCGTCATAGACGACCTAGGGCTTGAAGATGACGATGTCATCTTCTGCGGCAGACAGGCGATAGACGGCGACACCGCGCAGGTCGGACCGGAGCTTGCGGAAAAGCTCTCCATTGCGCAGCTCACCTATGTCTCCGGCATTGAGCTTGACGGCGCGGCGCTCGTCTGCCGCCGCGTGACGGAGGACGGATATATGACCGTGCGTGTCAAAACGCCCTGCCTCATCGGCTGCATGAAGGAGATAGACATTCCGCGCTATATGCGCATTGACAGGATAAACACGTGGGACGCGAAGGAGAATATGCGTGTTTACACCTATGAGGACGTAAAGCCTCTGCCCCTTTTCGATGCGGATGTGACGGGGCTGAAAAATGCTCCGACGATAGTGCTCACATCGTTTGCTCTGCCGAAGAAGACCGGCGGCATGGCGCTCCATGGTACGCCGGCGGAAATGACCGGCGAGCTCTTTGAGCTGATGGGCGACAGACACGTTCTGGGTTGAAAGGGGGAGCGGAAGGCTATGAAATGTGTTACAAAGGAAGATTTTGCCCGCTTTAATGGCATACTTGTGCTCGCGGAGGTGAGAGACGGGGCGCTGCTGGACTGCTCGAAGGAACTGGTGTCCGAGGGGCGCAGACTTGCCGACGCAACGGGATCAGTGCTTTATGCGCTGCTTGTCGGCAGCAATGTTGCCGATTTTTCGCGCACGCTGGGCGGCTACGGTGCGGATAAGGTGTTCGTGTGCGAAAGCCCGCTGTTAGAGAAATACACCACTGAGGCGTATGCCAAAGTTATCTGTCAGGTCGTTGAAAAGCTGATGCCGGACACGTTCCTTGTCAGTGCGACCACTATTGGCCGCGCGCTCGCGCCGCGCTGTGCCGCGCGGCTTGTGACGGGGCTGAATGCCGACTGCACGCTGCTGCACACTGACAGCGCGGAGTACCGCGCCTATCTTGAGGAGAACTCCACGCTCAAGCCGGAGGAAATAGACGCCGCCGCGGCGTATGAGGGATTGAAAATGACAATGCCCGCATTTGGCGGACATATGATGGCGACGATCGTATGCCCCGCGTACCGTCCGCAGATGGCGACAGTGCGTCCCGGCGTGATGCAGCCCGGCGAATACAGTGCTGAGCGCGCCGCGGCGTGCAAGGTCGAGTACCCCGGCTTTGAGCTTGCGGAGAGCGATGTCATGGCGGATGTCATTGATGTTGTCCGCGAGATAAAGAATACGGTGGATGTCACAAAGGCAGAGGTCATTGTTTCCGTCGGCATGGGCATCGCCAAGGACAGCAGGCGCGGCTTGCAGCTTGCGCAGGAGCTTGCGGACGTCTTCGGCGGATGCGTCGGCTGCACGAGAGATGTTATGAGCAAGGGCTGGCTTGGCGAGGAGTGCATGATAGGGCAGACAGGCAAAATTGTGCGCCCGAAGCTGTATATTGCGCTCGGCATTTCCGGGGCGATCCAGCATCAGGGCGGCATGAAGGATTCCGGCTTTATTGTTGCCGTGAATACTGACCCTCACGCGCCCATCGCGGAGCTTGCGGATGTGCTGCTGCCGGGTGACCTCTTCGATATAGTTCCGGCAATGATAAAAGCAGCGAAAGGATAATTTGCGATAATATCGGAGTTCCACGGCGTGGAGCGTATAAAAAACCGGCAGGGCTCATTCGAGCCTTGCCGGTTTGCGTAAGATTAAGAGTTTTTGAGAACATAAAAACCAAATCGAATCCCGATGGTGACATTTCAAAAATCTGCATGGGGAGAGCTTGAGAGGGGAGAGTATGACCCTCTCAAAAAATTGAGCGAAGCGGATATTCGCGCCGGAAGCGCTGCCAGTTAGAAGTACACTAAAAACCCAAATCGAAGCCCAGCGGAGCGGGTTCGATTTGGAAAGGAGGAGCAGAGGAGTGAGCGCGAGATGACTTTTGATGTGAAACATAAAAATCCGCCGCAAGCGTCATTTCGCTTGCGGCGGTGTGGTATGCCCGACAGGATTCGAACCTGCGACCTTCGGAGTCGGAGTCCGACGCGCTATCCAGCTGCGCCACGGGCACATATTCGATTTGCAGAAAGCATTATAGCAAAAAGGCGGCGCATTGTCAAACCTCACAGGCAAAATATCTGAGAGAAAATACCGCAGTGTGCGCCAAATATCCGCATAGCCCCGGCGAATGGCTTTCGCCGGGGCTATGCGCTGTATGTACGCCGCTGTGCTTACTCCTCGTGCTTATCCTCAGTGGGAGCGCTGTCCGCGCCCGTGCCGTCGGCCTCGGTGCTGTCGACCATGTCGTCAAAGTCGCCGAACTCAACGCTGATGTCGATGCCGAGACCGTCGCTGTCGGCGTTCTCCGCCTCGATCTGTGCCTTTATGTCGGCAATCGCGTCCTCGTTGGCGTGGATGCGTCCGTTGATCTCCTCGACCTGCGCGAAGAGGGGAGCGAAGAAGCCCTCGGGGTTCTCGCGCGCCTGCTCAAAGTAGAGCTTGCCGATCTCGGTATACGCGCGCTTGAGCTCCTCCGTGTCGCCGGAGATCTCAAGCGTGAGCTTCGCGATGGCGCCGTAGGCCTTCGCACGCTCCGCGCCGTGCTCGTATATGCCGCGCACGGTGCTGCTCTCGGCAAAGTCCTTCGCCTTGCCCGCGAGGTTCTTGATGGTGCCGGTGATGATGTCCTTATAATCTGCCATGTTCAGTTACCTCCATCTTCATTGTTGTTGGTTTGTTCACTGCTTTCCGTGCCGTTGCCGTCAGCGCCGTCCGCCTCTGCCTTCGCCGCTTCCGCCGCCGCGACGCGGTTGACATACAGCGCCTCGGGCGGATGCTCACGCCGGCTCTGAACGATGAGCGTGATGAGCGCCGCGAGCGCAAGCACGGCGGAAAGCAGCTGCGACACGCGGATACCGGTCGAGCCTATGTAGAGGCTGTCGGTGCGAAGCCCCTCTATCCAAGCCCTGCCGATACCGTACCATAGGAAATAGATGAGTATGCACTGCCCGTCGTACCTGCGTTTGCCGCGTCGGACAAACACGGCAAGAAAGATCAGACAGACAAGGTTCCAAAGACTTTCATAAAGGAAAGTCGGATGGACGTAAATAGTCGTGCCGTCTGGGGCGGTCAGCCCCATGCGGCAGAACACCGTGGTCTCCGCGCCGAATGCTTCGCGGTTCATGAAGTTGCCCCAGCGCCCGATTATCTGCCCGATGAGCAGCCCGAACACGATGACGTCGAGCATTGCGCCGAGGGGTATCTTCTTGTGGCGGGAGACGAAGTATATCACGAGAATGCCCGCGATAACGCCGCCGTAGATGGCGAGCCCGCCCTCGCGCAGGGCAAATATCTCCGCGGGATTGGCGAGATAATAGTCAAGCTTGAAGAGCACAAAGTACAGCCTCGCGCCAACGATCGACAGCGGGATCAGCCAGAGGAACACATCGTAAATATCGTCCTCCTTTATGCCGAAGCGCTTTGAGATGCGCGTGCAGACGAGTATGCCCAGCAGAAAGCCGATGGCGATGAGTATACCGTAAAAGTATATGTTCCGCCCGAACACTGTGATGTATGACGGCGGATCGAGCTGCAAGTTCCCAAGCATAGGGAAGCTGATGATCGAGTCGCGCTGGATGGTCTGGATAACGGTGGTGGTCATGGGTGCATCACTCCTTTCCCGGCGCGATGACCGCGAGCGCCAGCCGCTCCGCGGCGAGCTTTTCGCGCACGAAGCTCTCGCACTCGGCCTTCGTCACGGTTTCGAGCACCGCCGCCGACGATAGCGCGTCGTACCCGTCGAATATGCCCTCCGCGATGGAGAGGCACACATTGTCGAAGTCCTCCAGCCCGCGCAGCCGCGCGCCGAGCGAGGCGCGTCTGGCGCGCTCGAACGCATCGGCGGCAAAGCCCTCGCGCACTATGCGCCCGACCTCGGCTGTGAGCTCGTCGCGCACGCGCTCCGGCTCCGCACTCTCGCCGCCGATGATGATGGTGGCGGTCCCGGCGGTGAAGTCGACCTCATAGTCAAAATCGCGGTTCAAAAGCCCCTCGGCGTAGAGCCGGGCGTAAAACGGCGAGGAATAGCCGCACAAAAGACGCATTGCCAGCATCGCGACGAGGCGCTGACGCAGCGCCGCCTCGCCGTCAGTCTCAGGACGGAGCTTTGCCCCGATGAAAAACTGCGGCGCGGAGACGGGCATCTCCGTGCGCTTATACTGCTCAAAGGGCAGCTCGCCGTCGTCGGGCAGGTCTGCCGTGGGCGCTGTCGTGTGCGCGGAGGGAAGCTCCTCAAACGCGATGGCGGACATGCGCTCCGGGTCGACGTCGCCCGCGATGCACAGCACCATGTTTGCGCCGGAATAGAACGCGCGGTGGCAGTCATAGAGCGTTTTGTCCGTGATCTCGGCGATGCTCTCCACCGTGCCGGCGACGCGGTCGCGGATGGGGTGGGATTTATAGAGCATGCGCAGCAGGTCATAATAGAGCACCACGCCGGGGTTGTCCTCGCCCATGCGTATCTCCTGCGCGATGATGCCCTGCTCCTTCTGCACGGTCTCGGGCGTGAAGTACGGCGTGGAGACAAAGTGCAGCAGCATACGGAGATTCTGTTCAAAATTCTCCGTGCACTCAAAGTAATAGGCGGTCATGCCGCTGGAGGTGAAAGCGTTGGGGTCGGCTCCGTTCGCAGTGAGGATGTTGAGCGCATTATCACCGCCGGGGAGGTCGAACATCTTGTGCTCAAGAAAATGCGCGACGCCCGCGGGCGTGTCGATATGCTGCCCGTCAAGCGTGAACGCGCGGTGCGCCCCGCCGTAGTTCGTGGCGAACACGGCGTAGAAGCTGTTGAAGCCGGGCTTTGGCAGCACCCTCACGCGCAGACCGTTGGGGAGCGTACAGGCATAGAGCGTTTCGCCGATGTTTTTGTATTCAGTTTTCTGCATCGTCCTCAGCCTCCTCCATGTCGTCGCCGTCCTCGCCGCTGCCGGTCAGAAAATATACAAGATCGCACTCGACGCCGCGCGCGATGTCGACAACGTCCTCTTTTGTGACCTCCTCCACGAGCGCCGCAAGCTCCAACGGACCGTAGTCCAGCCCGGCGAGCGCCTGAGAGAGGTAGAATCCCTCAAGCTCGCCCTGACTGTCCATCTCCGAGCGCAGCATGGAGGCGATGCCCGCCTTCGCGGCGCTCAGCTCCTCATCAGTGATGCTGCCATTACGTATCTCGTCCAGCTGGGCAAGTATCTCCGCCTTTGCCTCGTCAAATTTATCAAACTCAATGCCGGAGGAGACGAGCATGATGCCCTTGTGCAGGTCGATGGCGGAGCTGGCGTAGTAGCACAGCTGTAGCTTCTCACGAACGTTGACGAAGAGCTTGGACGTGCTGCCGCTGCCGTAAACGGCGTTGAAGACCGACAGCGCCGCCATGTCCGGCTCGTCCATTGCGTCGCCCAGGCGGAAGCCTATGGAAAGTTTGCCCTGCGTGACATTCATGGCCTCCTCGACATAGCGCGGCTCTGCCTCCACGGCGTTCATGCGCACGTCGGTGCCGATGTCGTAATCTATCTCGCCGCGCGGCAGAAGGGCGAGCGCGTCGCGCAGCGCGCGCTCAACGTTCTTCGCGTCGGCGCGCCCGCAGTAGAAGATCTCGACGGGACTCGTCTGCAAAAGCGTGCGGTAGCGGCGGGTGAGTTTTTTGTAGTTGATGCTCTCGCAGTCGTCCGCCGAGCCGTAGCGCCCGACGGCGTAAGGCTCAAAGCAGCACATCTCCTCAATGCAGCGGATGACGGCATAGCCGCGCTTGTCGTTGACGCGGCTGCGTATAAGCTCGCAGAGCTTGTCGCGCTCACTGTCGACATAGTCGGGCAGGAAAAGCCCGCCGCGCGTCACGGGATCGAGCAGCAGCTGCCCCATCAGCGCCGCCGCGTCATGCAGCACGTCCTGCCCGCCGGGCAGAAACTCGCCCTCGGGTATGCTGGCATAGAGACCGACGCACTGTATCTCGCCCACGCGGCGCACGACCGGCTCGATCGCCGTGCCGTAAAGCTCGTCAAGGCGGCGGGAAATGCTCTCCATATCGGGGTATACCGTCGTCCCGCGCCGCAGCACGAACGGAATGAGCGCGTTCATGGAGGCGGTCTCGCGCTCAAGCTGGGACAGGAGAGAAATGCTCAGACACGCGGTCTTGAACTTGTCGGAGCGCAGGCAGGTCAAAGATACGCCGGGCAATATTTCTTTCTGTGATATATCCATGAAACACCTCCGCGGAGTTTTTCGTTTTGTAACTTACATTATAACACCGGCGTGCCGAAAAAGATAGCCAAAGTGTGAAATTTCCCGGCGTATATCAGCCGATTTCTCCGCCGGTGTAGCGCTCGCCGTCGACAGTGACTCCGCCGTGGGTCAGCTCTATCTCGTGGCGCACGCCGGAGAAGTCCGTCCACACGACGCGGCACAGGCGCAGCGCCGCGGGAAGGCGCGGGGAGACGGTGAGCTTGCCGCCGCGCAGATGCAGCCCCAGTAGCTCCTCCATCACGGCGCGGAAGTACCACCCGGCGGAGCCGGTGTACCAGCTCCACCCCGCCTCGCCCTCGTGTCCGGGGGCGGCGTAAACATCGGCGGCGATGACGAACGGCTCGGCACCGTAGCGATGAAGGTCGTGGTTTTCCGGCAGGAGCATGGAGAGTATATCCCACCCGTCCTCCGCACGACCCAGCCGCAGACACGCCATCGCCAGCCATATCGCCCCGTGGGTGTACTGCCCACCGTTTTCGCGGAAGCCCTCGCCGTAGCTGGCGATATAGCCCGGACACGGGTGCTCGTCGGGGGAGTACGGCGGCGTGAACAGCCGCACGAGACCTCCCGCGCGGTCGACGAGACGGCGCACGGCGGAGTCCACCGCGATGCCGGGGCGGTTGCTGTCGGGCAGAGCGCCGCACAGAACCGCCCAGCTCTGCGCGACAGAGTCGATGCGCTCCTCCCCGCCGAGCACCTCGCCGGAGGCAAAGTACCCGCGCGCGTACCAGCGCCCTGTCCACGCCTTGTCCGCCGCCTGCGCCGCCTTCTCGGCACAGCGGGCAAAGCGCGCCGAACCCTCGCGGTCGAGACGGTCCAGAAGCGCGGCAAAGCGCGCGGCGTTTGACGCGAGAAACCACGCCAGCCATACGCTCTCCCCGCCGACCTCGTCCAGCGCGTCGTTCCAGTCGCCGCGCCCGATGTGGGGCAGACCGTGCGCGCCGAAGCCGCGGGCAATGCAGCGCTCAAGTGCGGTCTGTGCGTGCGCGAGAACACTGGCGCGCTCGTCGGCGCGGTGCGGCGTTTCATAACGGTCGCGCTCGTTGGGCGCGAGCGGGTCGGACGCGATATAAAGCACCTCCTCGTCGCATATGGCGTAGTCGCCGGTCTTCTCCGTGTATTCGCACAGCGCCCACACCAGCCACAGAAGATCGTCCGAGCAGCGCGTACGCACGCCGCGGTCGCCCTCCGGGTGACGGTGCCACCAGTGCATGACGTCGCCCTCGGTGTACTGATGGCGGCAGCAGTCGATTATCCGCTCTCGCGCGTATGCCGGGGAGATGAGCAGCATGTTCACCGCGTCCTGAAGCTGATCGCGAAAGCCGATCGCCCCGCCGCTCTGGTAAAGGCTCGCTCTCGCGTCGAGCCGCCCGGCAACGCACTGGTACACCGCCCATGTGTTCGTGTAAGCGTCAAAAGCCTCAGCGCCGGAGCTCAGCTCAAACCGGCGCAGAAGCGCGCTCCAGCCGCCGCGCACACGGTCGAGCGCTTCAAACGCCGCCTTGGGCGTGCACAGCGCGCGAAGCTCATCCTCGCCGCTGCACCCGCACGCGAGCACCGTCACGTCGTCCGCCAGCACCGTTATCACCGCGGCGGGCGGCGCGTAGTCACAGCTCGCCTCGCACGGGAGCGAGCACACGGCTACGGCCTCCGCGCCGGGGAGGTAAGATTCCGGGTTTGAGCACACGAGCGCGCCGCCGCGCGCCTCGATGCGCACGGCCTTCGCGTCCGCCGCGCCCATGACGGGCTTCATCGCCCAGCTGAGGCGCAGACCAGCCGCGCCCTCAATGATGAATACGCGCGCGTCCGTGTCGGCGGGGATGAACGCCGTGGTCTTCACCCGCCGCGCGCCCAGCTCCTTTTCCCAGCTGGCGTACCCCGGCGCATAGCACACGCGGCAGCGCCGGGAATCTCCCGCGGCGAAGAGGCTTATCCGCTCGCCGCCCGTGTCGCACCAGAGGGCTTCATTGCCCATCACGGCGTTCACGTCCACCGGGGGCGCGGTGATGCGCATCTCCCGCGCGTTTTCAAACCACATGCAGCCCGAGCCGCACTCCGTGGCGATATACCCCGTGCTGCCGTTGGAGAGCACGTGCTGCCACACCCGCGCAGGGAGCATACCGTCGAGCGTGAACACAAAGCTCCGCCCGTCGCGCTCATGCCGCGGCACGTAGTCCGCCCTGCGCGGCGCGCCCTGCGGCGGCCACGGCGGGGGAGGGGGAAAAGTTCGCTCTGCCCCGACGGTCAGCGCCGCGCGGCTTATCACGGCGGACGCCGCCTCCATCGGCGCAAAGTGCACGCCGCCGTCCGTGCCGATGAGCGATTCCAGCCCGAACGCCATCAGCGCCTCGTTCACCTTGCGGTATACGGGCTGGCGGTATTCGCCCTGCTCGTCGGTGAGATACACGAGATCGGCGTTGACGCCGCAGCTTTTCAAAAGACAGAAGCGCTTCAAAAGCGCCTCGCATTCCAGCGCCCGCCCGTCACAGCAGATGATCGGCAGATCGCCGGAGATGCCATAGCGCCACAGCTCCTGCTTTGCCGCGGCGCACTGGGTGCGGTCGGGGCACAGCTTTTCCAGCATCGCCATCGCCGCGCCGACCTCTTCCCCGCGCATACCGAGATGCGCCGCGCTCGCCGAGACCATGTTGCCCCGGTCGTTCACGCCAGAGACGAGGATGCGCTGCGCCCCGCGCTCGCTCTCGCCGCGCTCGCGGCTCGTGCAGAGGGCGAAGCGCACGGTCTCCGCCTGTCCGGCTTTCAGCTCCAGCACGGTCTCCGCGCGCACCATCGGGCGCGACAGCCAGCCGAGGGCGCCGTTTTCATCGGCGGAGAAGCGCAGGGGCGTGTTCGCCGCGAGGCACAGCCAGCACTCGCCGGCGTCGCCCCGGCGCACGCGCCGGAGCGTCAGCATGCCGTCCGCCTCCTCGGCGTATATGCCCAGCGCCCAGAACGCCGGGTGGCTCATATAATCCGCCATCGGGGCGAGGAGAGGCATGAACGACAGCGCGAGCGAAACGCGCATATCGCGCGATGCACACAGCGTCACGGCGCGCCCCTCACCGCAGTCACCGTATGCCGCCGATACGGAGCATGACCATTCCAGCTCGTCCGTGCGCCCCGTTATGCGCACGCACTCCTCCTCAAGCTCCCACAGCACGGGCGCGGCGCAGGGCAGCAGTGTCAGCGCCTCCCCGTCGATCCCGGCGGAGATGCGTATGCCGCCCTCCGCGCCGAGACCGGGTATGCCGCCGTATATCGCGGTGCTGCCGCACGCGGCGCGCGTGTGCCCGGTGTTCGCCGCGAGAATGTTGTACGCCCCGTTGGAGAGGACACAGCAGTGCCGCGCCGTGTCCTCCTCCCCGCCGCGAAGCTGCCAGCGCATCACGGCGCTGCGCTCTGTGCGCTCGGGAATGTCGGAGCTGTCGCGGCGGATGATGACCCCACCGCCGTCCACGCGCTCCTGCAATAGAAGCGAGAACGCCGCCATGTCCGGCGCGGACATGAACCGCCGCTGCACGCAACCGCCGCACGCGGCGTTCGCTGCGGCGATGACGCTCATGCCGATGTGGTGCGCCATGTAGCAGCGCACCTGCTCGCCGTTATCACTGCGGCAGCGCCCGGGCGTGAAGTCCAGCGCCTCTATAAAGCCCCAGCGCCCCAGCGCGCCGAGCGCCTCAAGGTGCCGGAGGTTGCGTATGCCGCCTTCGGGGTCGATCGCAAGGGCGAGGAAGCTGGAGTACGGCGAGACGACCATGTCCGCGTCCTGCCCGCGCTTGAGCGCGAGCGCGGCACAGCCGTGCGCCTTGTAGCGGTAGTTGAGCGCGCTGTCGAGCGAGTAGAACGCGCTTTCGGATATGCCCCAGGGCTTGCCCGCCCACACGCGCTTTTTCTGCGCGTACAGGCAGAATTTGCCGCTCTCGTAGATGAGGCTGCCCCGGTATACCGGCAGAAAAAGCTCCGGCATGAGATATTCAAACATCGTCCCCGTCCAACTCGCAAGCCCGCGGTAGCCGTCCTTCTGCAGCTGCGCGCGGCTGAGCCGCCGCCAGTGGCGCACAGGCACGTCGCCCTTGGCGCACGCGATGTAGCTTGTCAGCATTGCCTCGCTCGCCATCAGGTCGTACCATCCGCCCGCGCCGCGCTCGTTCGCCGTGTCGTAGCAGATGTGGAACAGTCCCCTCGTCTTGTCATAGAGCGGGGCGAAGTCCATCTCCGCCATCAGCGCGTCCAGCCGCGCGGCAAGCTCTTCCTCGCCGTATTCCGCCATGGCCTGACGCGCGGTGAGAAGCCCGGCGTACATGTTGCCGCTGTCCACCGTGGAGATGTAGGCGGGCAGGAGGGGGAGCAGCGTCGCGGTGTCGTACCAGTTATAAAAATGCCCCATGTGGCGCGGCATGCGCTCAAGCGTGTCGAGCACGGTTCCGGTATAGTCCCGGCACGCCTTGCGCGTGATGATGCCCATGTCCACTGCCGCCGTGTGCGCCGCGAGGGCGAGACCGATATTCGTCGGCGATGTGCGCCGCGCGAGCCCGACGGGCGGCTGCTCCTGAAAATTATCCGGCGGGAGGAAGCTGTCCTCCGGGGAAAAGAAGCTGTCAAAATACCCGAAGCTCCGCTGCGCCGCCTGTATGAGATAGCGCCGCTCGTTCTCCGCAAGCTCCGTGCCGCGGCGCGCCGGGAGCGCCAGCGCGAACGCCGCCGCCGGGGACAAAAGCCACATCAGCCCCGCGCTCTTGCCCATGACCGCCGGGGAGAACGCCAACAGCGCCGCGCCCAGCAGCACGTGGAAATACATCGCGCGTATATGCCCCAAAAGCCCCGCGTCGCCGCGCACCTCGGCGGCGGTCTGCCATTGCAGCAGCCGCCTGTGCGTCACCGCCATGCGCCACAGCGCCGTTGCCGCCGCCGTCAGCGATACCCACGCCTCATACGGCAGCAGCCACAGCCGGATGAATGTCTGAACTATCGCGCCGCCCGCGCCCGTGAGTATGCGCGTGTAGCGGCGCGGACGCTCCCCGCGACGTCGGGAGAGCGTCGTCTCCGCCAGCGAGAACATCAGCCGCGCCGCAAGCGCCAGCAGCGCCGCCCATGCCGCGACGGTGATGGGCGTCCCCGGCACGAAAAAGCCCGCGCAGATGGCAAAGAGCGTTGCCGGGGCGATGAGACTGCGCCGCAGCGAGTCTATCAGCCGCCAGCGATCAATGTCGCTCAGCCCGCGCGCGAATATGAAGGGGATGTTCTGCCAGTCGCCGCGTATCCAGCGGTGCAGACGCTTATAGTATGCCAGCGGGCGGGAGGGGAAGCGGTCGGAAAACTCCGCGTCGCCCATGTACGCGCCGCGCAGATACGCGCCCTCCGGCGCATCGTGGCTGAGTATCCGCCCCTCGGGGAAGCCGCGCGTACACGTCAGCAGTGCGCGCGCGTCGATCACGCCCTTGCCTGCGAAGCCTCCGCTCGCGAAGGCGTCCATGTACAGCTCCCCGCAGAGTGTGCCGTAAGGATCACTGCCGCCCGCCCCGGCGAAGATGAGCGCAAAATCCGTCTCGCCGGAGCTTTGAAGCTCCGTGTCGATGCGCGGGTGTATGACGGCGTGACCCGCTGTGACCGTGTGCGTGCGCGCGTCGATCACCGGGCGGCACAGCGGGTGCAGCATCGCGCCGATAAGCTCGCCCGCTGCGCCGGGATAAATGCGCGTGTCGCTGTCGAGCGTGAGGATATACCGCGTGCCGCCCAGCGCATCTTTCTCACCGGTAACCTCAAGCTCGCTCTCCTCATCGCAGAGAAGCTTTGCCAGCTCCAGTATCGCCCCGCGCTTGCGCTCGTGCGGGGTGTAGCGCTCGCCGTCAAAGCGGCGCGGACGCGTGAAAAGATAAAACCGTCCGCCGTATTTGCGGTTGAGGCGCATGACGGCCTCGCGCACGGGACGGATGAGCGCTTCGTCCGCGTCCGTGTCGGCGCTGTCCGCCTCCGGCAGGTCGGCGAGCAGCCCGAACGCCAGCGCCGAACCCTCGCCCCGGCAGGCGTAGTAAAGCTCTTCCAGCCGCTCCGCGCTCGCCTCCGCGCCGAGAAGCGTTGATATCACGCATATCGTCCGTCCGTCATGCGGCACGCCATCTTGCGTGTCCATGCGGAAAAGCCGCTTCGGACGCACGATGTGCAGCAGGATATAGTCGATGAGGCTCTTCACAAGCTCCGACACGGGGAGCAGCAGCAGCGCCGCCGCGGCGGCGCTTTTCAGGTGGAACCCCAGCGCCAGCGCCGCCGACAGCGTCAGTAGAACATTTGCCCCGATGTACCAGCCCTCGCCGTGATGACCGCGCGCGGGGAAGAGGTAAAATCCGATGTGCCGCCCCTCGTTCGCCGCGCGGCGGACGAGGGCGCGGGCGTATATGTGCTCCTCCGTGTCGGCGCGGCGCGCAAGCTGCTCCACCCGGCGGAGATACGCCTGCTTTGTCCCGGCGTCCATGCGCGCGTATTCGCCCGTCGGGTCGCCGGTGAGCACGCGGTCGGTCACGTCGGCGGACTCGATGAGCGCTTCCATGTCCAGCACCGAAAGGAGCCGGAGCGTTGTGAACAGCGCTTCCAGCTGCTTTGCGTAGGCGTCCGTGTCGGCGGCGTAGCGCATCTCGCGGCAGACCGCTGCCGCGCACTCTATCACCGCCGCGCCCAGCAGCGCCGGGATAAGGCACAGCTCGCCCCGGCGCAGCACCGTCACGGACTGGAACCCCTCCATGTACGCCCTGAAGCGCTCCTCCGTCACCTCGCCCCGCCCGGACATCAGCATATTGCGGCACAGCGCCGCGGCGAGCACCCCGTCCGGGCACAGCCGGAGCCGCCGCGCGCCCTCAATCTGCGGCAGAACACCGCGGTATTCGCGCTCTATCATGTACCAGTTGTCCAAAAGCCACTCGCATGCCGCCGGGGGCGAGGTCACGGTGCCGTAGCGGCGCGCGATCTCGGCGTGACTGCGGCGCAGCTCGCGGCAGCATTTTTGCAGCCGCCGCGCCTCTGTGCGCCCGCTGCCCTCGCTCTCCGGGGAGAGCAGCTTCGCCGCGGACGCGGCGTATTCGCCGAGCTGGGGAAGCTCAATATATATCGCGGAGTTCATAGTATTATCCATTGGCGTATCTATCCTCTTTGCGTTGTTGGACGCGGTGTGCCGCGCCCGTATACGTCCATTTTTCCCATAAGAGGAAGCATTATGCAATATGCGCGGAATATGCGCTGAGGGTAGAATACTGACAAGAAAAAATACTTGACAGCGGCGGCGGAATGGTGTATAGTCTGCAAAGTGATATGACTTGACAGGAGGAGTGCCCCGTGGAGGATAGCAGACTGATGCACAGCATGTTGCTGGATTTCTACGGCGAGCTCCTTACGGACAAACAGCGCGAGTGCTGTGAGCTGCATTATAATGAGGATCTTTCCCTCGCGGAGATCGCAGAGCAGCTTGGCATATCCCGGCAGGGCGTGTGGGACAATATCCGCCGCGCGGACGCCGCCCTTGCGGAGTTTGAGGATAAAACAAAGCTCGCCGCGCGCTTCACCGCGGCTCAGCGCTCACTTGAGCGGCTGTGCGGAAAGGCGCATAGATTGAGCGAGCAGTGCTCTGGCGAGGCGCAGAGCGCCGCGCTCGAGATCGAGCGGGAGCTGGAGCGTTTGAAGCAGGATATTTAAATAAGCTCAGATCATATGAGGTAAGCCGATGGCGTTTGAGAGTTTAAGCGAAAAACTGAATGCCGCTTTCAAAAAGCTGCGCGGCAAGGGCAGACTGACCCCGGCGGACGTGAAAGAGGTCATGCGCGAGGTGCGCCTGGCGCTTCTTGAGGCGGACGTCAGCTATAAAGCGGTCAAGGACTTCACCAAGACCGTCACCGAACGCGCCACCGGCGCGGACGTGCTGGAAGCGCTCAGCCCGGCGCAGATGGTCATAAAGATCGTCAATGAAGAGCTGTGCAAGCTCATGGGCGGGGACAACCAGAAGCTCAATATCAGCTCCAAGTCCCCCTCGGTCGTGATGCTCGTCGGGCTTCAGGGCGCGGGCAAGACCACGAACGGGGCGAAGCTCGCCGCGTATATGCGCCGTCAGGGCAAGCGCCCGCTGCTCGCCGCGTGCGACATTTACCGTCCCGCCGCCATCAAGCAGCTGGAAACCGTCGGCGCCCAGCTTGATATTCCCGTTTTCCAGATGGGTCAGACTGACCCCGTTGATATTGCCAAGGCGGCTGTGGAGCACGCGAAGAAGCACGGCAATGACCTTGTGTTCCTCGACACCGCCGGACGGCTGCACATTGATGAAGCGCTCATGCAGGAGCTTCAGAATATCCGCGACGCGGTCGAGCCTGCGGAGATACTGCTCGTTGTCGACGCGATGACCGGTCAGGACGCTGTCAACGCCGCGAACGCCTTTGACGAGGCGCTAGGCATCACGGGCGTCATGCTCACAAAGCTTGACGGCGACGCGCGCGGCGGCGCGGCGCTCTCCATAAGAGCCGCGACGGGCAAGCCCATCAAGTTCATCGGCGTGGGCGAAAAGCTCGACATGATAGAGCCGTTCCACCCCGACCGTATGGCCTCGCGCATCCTCGGCATGGGCGATATGCTCACGCTCATTGAAAAGGCGGAGCAGAGCTTTGACGAGAAGAAGGCGCTCGAAGCGGCGGAGAAGCTGCGCGCCAACCGCTTCACCCTTGCGGATTATCTCGACCAGATGGATCAGCTCAAGAGCATGGGCGACCTCGGCGACATTGCGGGCATGATCCCCGGCGTGGACGCAAAGGCGCTCAAGGGCGCGAAGATCGACGAGCGCGCCATGGCGCGGCAGGAGGCAATCATCAAATCCATGACCCCGGCGGAGCGGGACAATCCCGCCGTGCTCAATTCCAGCCGCAAGAAGCGTATCGCGGCGGGCTCCGGCACATCGGTGGTCGACGTCAACCGCCTTTTGAAGCAGTTTGACGCGATGCAGCAGATGATGAAGCAGTTCTCCGGCAAGAACATGAAGAAGCTGCAAAAGAAGATGGGCAAGATGCCCGGCGGTCTCGGCGGCTTCGGCGGCATGGGCGGTTTCCCCGGCTTCTGAGCCGTATAAAGCGTTTACACTCGCGCAAGCGTTTGTAATATATATTAAGAGAAAAAATATGGAGGTGAATATACACATGGTTAAGATCAGACTGCGCAGAATGGGCGCGAAGAAGGCTCCCTACTACCGCATCGTCGTCGCTGACTCCCGCTGCCCCCGTGACGGCCGCTTCATCGAGGAGATCGGCGTTTACGATCCCGCTGCCGAAAGCGACAAGATCAAGGTCGATATGGAGCGCGTAAAGTACTGGATCGCCAACGGCGCTCAGCCCACCGATACCGTTCGCGGGCTGCTGAAAAAGGTCGAGGCGTGATAAGGAGCATCAACCGGCATGAAAGAACTTTTGACCTACATTGTGCAGAGCCTTGTCGATAATCCCGATCAGGTCTCTGTGACCGAGCGCAAGACCGACGGCGAGACCGTTTATGAGGTTCGCGTCGCTGACGGTGATATGGGCAAGGTCATTGGCCGGCAGGGCAGGATCGTCAAGCAGATCCGTATACTTATGCGGGCCGTTGCCCAGCGAAAGGGCAAGAAGGTCTCGGTCGAGATAATGGACTGAGATTTCGGAGCTTTCCGACAAAAGCATGAACCGAGGCGTGATACGCCCCGGTTTTTTGCTTGCCCGGAATAAAAAAACAGGAGCGGCCGACCGGCCGCTCCTGTTCTTATAAGGTAGGACAAAATGAAAAAGAATCGCTCTTGCACTTGCGAGTATACTATACCGAAAAGATGTTTCAAAAATAAGTGCAAATTTGTTTCAGGGAAGTAAAAGCTTTGTTGCGTACGCCGCTATTTTCTTGCCGGTTTCACATTTGAATCCGGGCTTATATCACCGTCAATAGTGCCGTGTTCAGCTTCAAAGCGTTTAATACTGTCACGTATAAGCACAAGAATATGACTGTTGATGGAACGACCCTCATAGTCTGCAACATAACCGAGCTTGTGCAGCATCTCTTCCTCAATCCGTATAGAAACGCTCTTTATAGCCATATCACACCCTGCTCAATCGTCCTCAAGGAACTTGGACGCGGGAACACCCAGTACATCGGATATTTTGAAAAGTGTTTCGAGAGAAACGCCCTTAACGGTGCTCGGACCTTCGACCTGCGCAAGAAAGTTGAGGCTTTTGCCTATCTTCTCTGCAAATGCCTCCTGCGTATATCCGGCCTTCTTGCGGTAATAGGCAATTTTCAAACCCAATACTATATACTTTTCTTTATACTCAGTCTGCATACAGTCAAGTCTCCTTTGAATATATGCTACCAAGTATTCAAGTGAAATATAATTTCTTATAAGTATATTTTTATTTACCTACAGTAAAATAACATATATAATAAAGGCACTTGAAACAAAGGAGACTATGTCATGAAAAATCTGCGTCAGGTATCAGACCTTGTTAATTACGAAGAGGTTCTTTCCACTGTGTCGAACAGTGTGCCCATGTTTCTTGAGGAGGACGGTGAGGTGAAGTATGCCGTACTCACGATCGAGGACTTTGGCAGACTTCACACGGAAACTTACATTCTCACTCAGCGCGATGACGGTTGAAGTAGCCGTAGTTCTTTTTGAGGATGTTCCGCACGAACGGTACGAGCAGCACCGCGTCCGCGGACATCCACGCAATGGGGTCGGCGGCGCACATGGCGATGTACGCCGCGGTGGGCGCGGCGGCGCTCACCGCGCCTCCGGCGAACGCGGGCGGCAGCAGCAGACACACCGTGACGCGCGCGGCAAGCTCCGCCGTTCCCGCGCCGAGGATGAACTGCGGCAGCCCGATGCCCTGCACGCAGTTGCGCACGATGAAGATGAACGCGAGAAACGGGTACATCGCAAGGTCGACATACAGGAACGTGTTGCCGTAGCGCACGGTGCCCGCGCTTATCTTGTCGGCGCTGAGGAAGATGTGCAGATACGCCCCGTTTATCGTCAGCAGCAGCCCGCAGCACACGATCACCGCCATCATGACCGCCGCGATGATGAGCGATTGCAGCGTGCCGCGCTTTATGCGCTCGTGGTCGCCCGCGCCAAGATTCTGCGCGGCGAAGCTCGTCATTGCCGAGCCCAGCCCGTTGAACGGCGTCATGAGGAGGTTGTTGAGCTTGTTTGCCGCGCCGAAGCCGTTCTGCGCGGCGTTGGAGACCATCACCCCGTCGATAATGTCGAACTGCACCACAACGCCCTGCATCACGATGATGCCGATGGTCAGCACGGAGAACTGAAGCCCGAGGGGTATGCCCTGAATGACATGGCGGCGGACGTCGTACCACGTGATGCGCCAGTCGTCCCGCCCGAGGCGAAGCTCCGGGTACTTGGCAAAGGCGTATATGAAGCACGCCACGGTGCTGATGAGCTGCGCCGCGACAGTGGCGAACGCCGCCCCGGCGACGCCCCAGCCGAACGCGAGGATGAACAGCAGATCAAGCCCGACGTTCAGCAGCGTCGAGAACAGCAGAAACACCAGCGGCGTCACCGAATCGCCCAGACTGCGCAGAAATGAACAGATGAAGTTATAAAAAAGCTGTGCGCCGATACCGGCGAAAATTATCTCGCAGTAGGAGCGCGCCGCGGCGTACACCGTGGCGTTCGCGGGCGTCACGTTTATCCACGCGAGCATGGGGTCGAGCGCCAGCAGCGCCGTCGCCGTCAGCAGCACCGTCAGCACGCCCGACAGCACGAACTGCGTCGCGAGCGAGCGGCGCACGCCGGTCTGGTCGTGCGTCCCGACGCGGCACGCGGTCACGGCGCAGAAGCCTGCGCTTGAGCCGAACGCGAATTGCAGAAACACGAACACCAGCGGCGTCGTGTCCGTCACGCCAGCGACCTCGTCCGCGGTCAGCGTCTGCCCGACGATCGCGGCGTCGCTGATCGTGTAGACCTGCTGCAAAAGATATGAAATGATTATCGGGATAGAGAAGAACAGTATCGTCCTCCAGCAGGAGCCCTGTGTGAGCTTCAAAGGGTGAAATATGGCTTTCAGACTGAGCCTTGAATCTGCATTTTCCGTCATAAAACACTGCCTCTATTTGTCGTTATCAACTTCTCCCGTGTCCGGGAGAGAACGGATTATAGCGCTGTCGGAACATAATGTCAATAGCTCAAAGCATGGCAGTTTCACCAAAAATCAGCGCAAAAGAGCACGGGACGCATCGCGCCCCGTGCTCTTGGTGTATGTCGCTTATTTGCCGCAGTTTTTCCTGTAGAGGATCCACAGCCCCTTGAGCAGCAGATCGTTGTCGCAGAGTATCTCATGGCGGCAGTACGGTGTGACGAACTCCGCGATGCCGCCCGTCGCCACGACGGTGCACTTCTCGCCAAGCTCCGCCTCCATGCGCTCGATCATGCCGTCTATCATTGCCGCCGTGCCGAACACAGCGCCGGATCGCATCGAGTCGACCGTATTTGTGGCGATGCACTTTTTCGGCGCGGTTATGGATATTTCGGGCAGCAGACTCGCCCCGGCGCTCAGCGCCGAGTAGGACAGCTTTACCCCGGGGATTATCGCCCCGCCGAGATACGCGCCCTTGCCGTCCACCGCGACGATGGTCGTGGCGGTGCCCATGTCCAGCACGATGCACGGCGTGCCGTAGCAGCCCATGGCCGCCACGCTGCCGACAACGATGTCGCCCGCGAGCGTTCCGGGGTCGTCAATGCGGACGTTCAGCCCGGTCTTCATCCCGGGACCGACCATCATGCACTCATGCCCGGTCAGAAATTTTATCGCCCGCAGCAGACGCCCAGTGACCGGCGGCACGACGGAGGACATTATTGCCCCCTCGAAGCCCTTTGGGTCGATGCCGTAGATCTCAAGAATGTCCTTGACCTTGATGACGTATTCGTCCACGGTCATGTTCGGGTCGGTCTGGATGCGCACAATGTTGAGAATGTTACCATCCTCAATGCAGCCGAGGACGATGTTTGTGTTGCCGACGTCGATTGCGAGTATCATTCACCTTTCCTGCCTTTTGCGTATTTGATTATCGCGGTTATGCCGGAGGAGAGCACGAGGTTGACCGCAAGCTCCACAAGGAAGTTCACGCCGGTCAGCCCGAAAATGACGTAGTACATAAGCCCCTGCCCGCTCGCCCAGCTCTCCAGCGCGGACGTGAAGAACAAAAGCATGCCGATAATGAAAACCCCGGTGTTGACCACCGGGCACACGATACCGGCAGCGACCACGCCCACATGGCGGTTCTTTTTCTCAATGGCGCTGTACACAAGCCCCGCGCACCAGCCCGCCGCAACGCCTTTGCCGACGCAGACGAGAATGCACGCGACAGGCGCGATGCCCATGAGGTACATCACCGTGCCGCCGTCCCAGCCCGCAAGCCCGCTGATGAGCGTCACGAGACCGAACACGCCGCCGAGGATCGCCCCGGCACCCGCACCGTACATCGCCGCGCCAATGATGATCGGCGCGAGCGCGAGCGTTATCGGGAACGGACCGAACCGCACGAAGTTGCCCAGAACTGTCAGGACGGCGATGATCGCCGCCATCAGGCTCATCCCCGTCATACGGCGGACAGAGCCGGTGGATGCTGCTTTACTCATATTAAATTTACCTCCTGCTGTCACTCCCTCATTTCATCGGGGATGTGGCGCAAGCATATAGTAATATGCCGGTGCACAAATGTCAACACAAATTTGCAAAAATGCCTCTCTTTCTGGCTTTGAAGAGAGGCATTTTTTGCTGTATTCTGTTTTTACATTATCCCTATCAGCCGCCGAAGACGGAGAGGAGGAAGCCCGCGGCGATGGCGGAGCCGATGACACCGGCGACGTTGGGACCCATCGCGTGCATGAGCAGGAAGTTGGTCTTGTTGTACCTGCGGCCGACGTCCTGAGAGACGCGCGCCGCCATAGGCACGGCGGACACGCCCGCGGAGCCGATCAGCGGGTTTATCTTCTTGCCGGAGCCGTAGAACATCGCGATGCCGCCCAGCAGCCCGCCGACAGTGGAGATGCCGAACGCCACAAGACCCAGCAGGATGATGTAGAGCGTCTGCACCTGGATGAAGTTATCGCCCGTCATCGTCGCACCGACAGAGGTCGCGAGGAAGATGGTTATGATGTTCATCAGCGCGTTCTGCGCCGTGTCGGAGAGGCGGTCGGTCACGCCGGTCTCGCGGAAGAGGTTGCCCAGCATCAGGCAGCCCACCAGAGGCGCGGTCGAGGGGAGAAGGAGAATGACGAAGGTCGCCACAACGATGGGGAAGATGATCTTCTCCGCCTTGCTGACCTCGCGGGTCTGCTCCATCTTGACCTTGCGCATCTCATCCGTCGTCAGAAGCTTCATGAGCGGCGGCTGGATGAGCGGGATGAGCGCCATGTACGAGTACGCCGCGATGGCGATGGGACCGAGCAGCTCCGGCGCGAGCTTTGTTGTCAGGTAGATGGCGGTGGGGCCGTCCGCGCCGCCGATGATGCCGATGGACGCCGCCTGTGGACCCGTGAAGCCGAGCATCACAGCGCCGAGGAACGCCACGAACACGCCCAGTTGAGCCGCCGCACCCAGCAGCAGGCTCTTGGGGTTGGAGAGCAGGGGACCGAAGTCCGTCATCGCGCCCACGCCCATGAAGATGAGCGACGGGTAGATGCCAGCTTTAACGCCGATGTAGAAGAAGTCCAGCAGCCCCGCATTGCTCATGATGTAGCCGTAGCTGTGGTAGTACGGGCTGGAGCTGTCGAGAAACTGCGACCAGAGCTCGGGGTGGTAGAGCGCGTTCTCGCCCATGCCGATGAAGTAGCTGAGGTTGGACAGAAGGCAGCCGAATGCGATGCCGACGAGCAGCAGCGGCTCGAACTTCTTTACGATGCCCAGATACAAAAGCACAAAGGCGATGAGTATCATGACGAGGTTCTTCCAGCCGCCGGCGGTCGTGAAGAACGCGGCGAAGCCGGATTCCAGCGCCAGATCCCGGAGAGTACCGAGTATATCCATAGGTCTCCTCCCTTATGCCAGAATGACGAGGGGAGAGCCGGTCTCGACCACAGCGCCCTTGGTCACGACGATCTGCGCGACCGTGCCGTCACGCGGGGCGACAACGTCATTCTCCATCTTCATGGCTTCGAGAACTATAAGGGTGTCGCCCTCCTTGACGGACTGACCCTGAGCGACATTTATCTTGAGGATGTTGCCGGGCATGGGGCTCTTGACAGCCTCACCGGCGGCGAGGGGCGCGGCAGCGGCGGGAGCCGGGGCGGCGGCAGGAGCGGCAGCAGGCGCAGCGACGGGAGCCACAGGCGCGGGAGCCGCGGGCGCGGCGAGGGCGTACTCGTCCACGAGCATTGCGCTGCCTTCTTCTACCTCGACCTCGTATACGCGGTTATTGAGCGTAACTTTATATTTCATTATTCCTTGACCTCCTTGATGGAAATGAAGCGGAGCTGATTGAGCGGCTTGCCGAGCGTGTCGGCGACGATCGCCATGACCATGGCGGCGTCTCTGGGGTCGGTGTCGTAGAGCTTGAGCTCACCGGCGGCGCCGTGCGCCTCGGGCTTCGCCGCCTCACCGGCGGCGACGGGTGCGGGCGAGGCTTCGGTCTTCTTCGCGATGAAGAACCTGCTCATCAGTATGATGACGACCATCAGCAGTATAAGCCCCACGAAGACCACGAGGTATCCCAGCAGCGCCGTCACAGCGGCGGTGGAGAGAGAAATGTTGACCATATCCATAATAAGCAGCCTCCTCAGAGCGCCTCAATGGAGTAGCGCACCTTCTTCTCCTCGTTCGCCCTGCGCTCGTCGAAGAACTTCTCCGCGACGGAGGGGAAGGCAATGTAGGAGAGGACGTCCTCTTCGCACTTTGCGGTATCGCCGAGCTTTTCGGCGGTCTTCTCATAGGTGTCGGTGGGCAGGGAATCGGCGTAGCGCCCCTCGATGGGCTTCTCATCGCCGAGTATCTTCGCGCGCACCTCGGGGTCGATGGGTGCGGGGGTGCGGCCATACTCGCCGCGGCAGTATGCCTTTATCTCCGCGCCGACGTTCTTGTAGCGCTCGCCCGCGAGGACGTTCTGCACGGCCTGCGTGCCGACGAGCTGGCTCGTCGGGGTGACAAGCGGGGGATAGCCCATGTCCTTGCGCACAGCGGGGGTCTCCCTGAGCGCTTCGTCGAACTTGTCCAGCGCGTTGAGGCTCTTGAGCTGGCTGAGGAGGTTGGAGAGCATGCCGCCGGGGATCTGGTAGTTGAGGCACTGGGTGTCCGTACCCATGGAGATGGGGTTGAGCGTGCCGTCCTTGATATACTCGTTGCGGATGGGCTTGAAGTAATCCGCGATTTTATAGAGCGTGGGCTGGTCGAGATCGACCTCATAGCCAAGCTCCTTGAGAGCGTAGGCGAGGGTCTCGGTCGCGGGCTGGGACGTGCCGCCGGAGAACGGGGAAATTGCGGTGTCGATAACGTCCGCACCGGCCTCAATGCCCTTGAGGTAGGTCATGTACGCAAGCCCGGTGGTGCAGTGCGTGTGCATCACGACGGGGAGGTCGACCGCATCCTTTATCGCGGCGACGAGGTCATACGCCGCGGCGGGGGTGAGTATACCGGCCATGTCCTTGATGCAGATGGAGCCGACGCCCATCTGGGCAAGCTCCCTGACCATCTCGACATACTTCTCGCGGGTGTGCACGGGGCTGGTGGTGTAAGAGATCGTGCCGGAGGCGATAGCGCCGGACTTCACGGTCTCCTCGATCGCGACCTTGAGGTTGTTGACGTCATTGAGGGCGTCGAAAATGCGGATGATGTCTATGCCGTTCTTGACGGAAGCGCGCACGAAGCGGCGGACGATGTCATCGGGGTAGTGCTTGTAGCCGAGGATGTTCTGCCCGCGCAGCAGCATCTGCAGCTTCGTGTTGGGCATCTTCGCGCGGATCTTGCGGAGGCGCTCCCACGGGTCCTCATTGAGAAAGCGCAGGCACACGTCGAACGTCGCCCCGCCCCAGCACTCGGCGGAATAGTACCCCGCCTTGTCCATCGTCTCAAGGATCGGCTCCATCTTCTCATACGGCAGTCTCGTGGCGATCAGCGACTGGCTCGCGTCTCGCAGCACCGTTTCGGTAAACTGTACTTTCTTCATGTCTCCTCCATTATCTAAAGAATTTGCATGGTTTTACTAGATTCACTAGATATAGTGTATCAAAAAAGATTGTTCATATTATAACATTAATAAAAATGCAATGCTATACGCTAAATGAAATTCTGAGAATTGAATAATAAAAGGGAGAAAATCAACAGGATTTTTACGGATAATTTGTGCAAAAAAACGGAAAGAAAAACCGTCGGCGGACGGGCGCGCCGATATGATGACAAGCCGCGCGCATTTATGGTATAATCAGACTGAAAATCACGCACGGGAGGCAGAATATGGAGCGCACACGCTGGTATAAGGATATGGTGTTCTATCAGATATGGCCGCGCAGCTTTTATGACGGCAACGGCGACGGCATGGGCGACCTCATCGGCGTCTGCGCGAAGCTGGACTACATAAAGTCGCTCGGCGTGGACGGGATATGGTTTTCGCCGCTGTACCCGTCGCCGGGCGTCGACTGCGGCTACGATATATCGGATTACATGGACATTGCCGAGGAATTCGGCGGCATGGACGCATTCAGAACGATGCTTGCCGCGGCGCATGAGCGCGGAATGCGCGTGATAATGGATCTTGTGATAAACCACACGTCGGACGAGCATGAGTGGTTCCAGAAAAGCCGTCGGCGCATAGAGCCGTACACGGATTATTACATCTGGCGTCCGGCGGGCAAAAACGGGAAGCTGCCGAACAACTGGGACAGCTCGTTCGAGGGCAAGGCGTGGCAGTTTGATGAGCTGCGGCAGGAATATTATCTGCATCTCTACGCCGTCAAGCAGCCCGACCTCAACATGGACAACCCCCTCGTGCGCGAGGAGGTGAAGAAGATACTGCGTTTCTGGCTCGACCTCGGCGTGGACGGCTTCCGCGAGGACGTCATCACGCTCATATCTAAAAAGGAAGGACTGCCGAACGACTATCTTTTCCCCATCTATAAGGGCATACGCTTTTATAACCATGGTCCGCACCTGCATGAATATCTTGCCGAGTTCAGGCGCGATGTGCTGAGAGATTATGACTGCGTCACGATCGCGGAAGCGCCGCTCATCTGGCCGCGCCGCGCGCTGGAATACATCGCGGAGAAGCCGGACGCGGACTTTGACATGATGATACAGTTCGAGTGCATGTGCGCCGACTGCTTTTTCACCGATTATCTGCCCACGCGCTTTAGTCTGCGCAAGCTCAAGCGCGCGTGGTCGAGCTGGCAGACAAAGCTTGACGGCAGGGCGTGGAACATGCTGTACATTGAAAACCACGACCACCCGCGCATCATCTCCCGTTACGGCAGTGAGCGCTTCCGTGCGGAAAGCGGGAAAATGCTCGCCGTGGCGTATCTCTTCCAGAAAGGCACGCCGTTCATCTATCAGGGGCAGGAGATCGGCATGACGAACTGGCGTCCGGAGGACGCGGAGATGTATGAGGACGTGCAGACGCGCTGGCAGTATGAGCACGCGGCTCTCAAAAAAACGCCGCGCCAGAGGCTTGAACGCCTGTGGCGCAGCTCGCGTGACTCGGCACGCACGCCGATGCAGTGGTCGGATGAGGCAAATGCCGGATTCACGACCAGCAAGCCGTGGTTTTATGTAAACCAAAATTACAAGGAGATAAACGTCGCCGCTGAGGAGCGCGACCCGGATTCACTGCTGAACTTTTACCGCCGGGCGGTCGCCCTGCGAAAATCCCTGCCCGTCGTGCGCTATGGCACGTACCGCGAGCGGCTCCGCGCCTCGGGGAAGCTCTACGTCTACGAGCGAGAGTATGAGGGCGCGCGGCTTCTGGTGGTGTGCTCATTCTCGGATAAGCCCGTGACGCTGCCGCGCCGGATAACGCGCGGCGCGGGGGAGCTTATCCTCTGCAATTACCCCTACAGCGATTCCCAGACACTGCGGCCGTATGAGGCGCGGGTGTACTCAGCCGGAAAATGACGCCTTGTACTCCTTGCCCCATGCTTCCATTGCCTTTATGATCGGGCGCATGGATTCGCCCAAGTCGGACAGGGCATATTCCACCCTCGGCGGAACTTCGGGATAAACGGTGCGGGTGACGATGCCGTCGGCCTCCATGGAGCGCAGACTGTCCGTCAGCACCTTCTGGCTGATGCCCTCAAGGTCCTTTTTCAGCTCATTGAAGCGCCACGGACGATCCATCAGGTTTCGTATGATGAGCAGCTTCCACTTGCTCCCGATCAGCGCCACGGTGGTTGCTACCGGGCAGGCGGGCATTTCTTCTTTTGTCAGCATGGCAGTACCTCCAATGGTTCAATTCAGAATGCTGCATTCAATTATAATGTGATACTCGTGCTTTTGCAAGCGGTTACTTTTTTGTGACTCAGTAATAGATTTGTGCGTACTTTTTTTCGGAACGGAGATGCCTTACAATGTGCTTGCGAACGGGGGAAACCGTTTGACAAGAATTTTCGGAGGTAAATTATTATGGCACTCTCTAATCTTTTCGGATGGACGCATAAGGACGCGAACGCCGCTCCTGCTGCCGCTTGCGGTTCTGCCTGCGGCGCGGGTGATAAGCCTGCCGGGCAGCCCGCCGCTTGCGGCTCTGCCTGCGGCGCGGGGGACAAGCCCACCGGGCAGCCGACAGCCTGCGGTTCCGCCTGCGGCGCCGGTGACAAGCAGTAAAGACAGGGCTCCCGCATGGCGACGGGGTACGCTCCAAGAAAAAACTTGGGGCGTATTTCCGAGAAGGCAGCCGCCGTTGTGCTCTCGGAAATGCGTCCCATCTGAGCAAGGAGGATCACATGAAACAGTATTTTTCTTTCCAGTGGCATATCACCGATGAATGCGATCAGCGGTGCAAGCACTGTTATATCTTCTCTGAAAACTGCAACAAGAAGCTGGATATGATGTCGTGGCAGCAAATGCAGGACACCTTCTATAACTGTCTGGACTTCTGCGAGGTCTATGGCCGCCTGCCGTATTTCTATATCACCGGCGGCGACCCGATCCTGCACCCGGACTTCTGGAAGCTGCTGGGGCTGATGAAGCAGCACAGCGTTCCGTTCACCATTCTCGGCAATCCGTTCCACCTGACGGATGAGGTGTGCCGCAAGCTGAAAGAATACGGCTGTGAAAAGTATCAGCTTTCCATTGACGGTCTGCGTGAAACCCACGACTGGTTCCGCAAGCCCGGCAGCTTTGATATTACGCTTGAGAAGATCGGCTGCATCAACCGGGCTGGTATCCGCTCAGTTGTGATGACCACCGTTTCCGGCACGAACATTGACGAGGTCCCCGGTATTATCGACGCCGTTGCGGCGGCGGGCGTGAATGTCTTTGCTTTCGCCCGCTATTGCCCCACGAGCGAGGAAAAGGATGTCGGCATAGAGCCGCTGCGGTACCGCAGGCTGCTCGCTGACTGCGACAAAAAGTTCAAGGAATACGAGGCCGCCGGTTGCCAGACATACTTTAATAAGAAAGACCACCTCTGGACGCTGTATGAGTACGAGACCGGGGCGTTCAAAATCCCCGAAACCGTGGAGGACGGCGTGATCTACGGCGGCTGCAACTGCGGCAACTGCCATTTGACCATTCTCCCCACCGGGGATGTGTACGCCTGCCGCCGGGTGCAGAACAGCAAGGTCGCCAATGTGTTCACCGACCGGCTGGCGGATGTGTGGGTGTGCCAGATGGAGCAGTACCGCGATTATACGAGGTTCGAGAAGTGCAGCAAGTGTGAGCTGCTGGCATTCTGCCGCGGCTGTCCCGCCGTGGCAAGCGGTAAAGACGGAAATTTCTACGCCGCTGACCCGCAGTGCTGGAAGGAGGTAGAGAAAGATGCATGATGTTTTTGAAACCATCATGCACCGCCGCGCCATCCGGCGGTTTGAACCGAAGCAGATCGAGGAGGCTGCCTTGCAGCAGATCATTCAGGCCGGTCTGTATGCCCCCAGCGCGGGCGGACGGCAGGGCGTGATCTTCGCTGTCTGTCAGGATGAAGCGGTGAATGAGCGCCTCGGCAAGACCAAGCGGGCAAACTCCAACTTCAGAATGTCTACGGCAACAAGCTTTGTCTCCCGCGAGCAGCCCAGCATTGTTGACGATGCCAGGCTGACGAACGCTTTTTACGATGCCCCCACCGTCATCACAATGTTCGCGCCGAAGAATTTTCTGTTTTCGGCGGAGGATTGTGCGGCGGCAGCGGAAAACATGATGCTGGCGGCGGACGCGCTGGGTATCGGCTCGTGCTATATAGGTCAGGGGTGGACAGCCTTTGCAGACCCTTACGGACAGGAGATCCTGCGCCGGTGGAGCATTCCCACAGACCACTACGCCGTCATGCAGCTTCTTTTGGGCTATCCCCGTGAGGGTGACAAGCATCCCGCCCCGAAGCCGAGAAAAGAGGGGCGCGTAATACGTATAGGAGGTGCCGCAGAATGAACGCGCAGACCTGTTTGCAGAAATTAGAGCTCTGCGGTGTGCTCTCATTTGCCACCGTAGATAAGACCGGCGCACCGCAGATCCGCTGCGTCAGCGCAATTCATTATGAGCGTGATTCGCTTTATTTCTTCACGGCGCGGGGCAAGGCGTTTTGCGATGAGCTGCTGTCCGACGGACGGGTGCAGATCCTCGCTTACACACGCTTCAAAGAAATGATCCGCCTGTCCGGCAGAGCTGTTCCCGCTGAGGCGCAGGAGGAAAAAATCAGCACGATATTCGCGGAGCAGCCGTATCTTGCCAATGTGTACCCTGAAGACACCCGTAATATCGGCATCGTCTTTGAGCTCAACGATTTCACCATCGAATACTTCAACCTTGGGGTGAAACCCATCTTCCGTGAGACCTATACTGTCGGTCGGGCAGAAGCGGAGAAAAAAGGCTATCATATCACAGATGTCTGCATCGGGTGCGGCACCTGTCTGGAACACTGCCCGCAGAGGTGCATCGTCCCCGGCGAGAAATACACCATTCAGCAGGAGCACTGTCTTCATTGCGGCGCGTGCTATGAACACTGTCCGGCAAAGGCGGTGGAAAAGCTATGAATCAATCCGAACGCCGGATGTTTCTCATCCGGTCGCTTTTGAAAGAGAAAACGGAATACCGGAATATCGAAATACCGGCAGAGCCGGAGAACCAGCGTCAGCTTCTGCGCGGTCTGATGAATATCCGCGCGCCGCGGAGCGCCGATGAGGTCTTCTTGAAAGTGCAGGACGCATATCTGCAAGGCGAGACCGCCGCAAAGGGTGTCGCAGATATTGCGGAGCTGACGCCCGTGCAGCCGGGGCTCTACCTCTGGCAGGGCGATATTACCACACTCAGGTGCGATGCCATCGTCAACGCCGCGAATTCCGGCATGACCGGCTGCTATGTTCCCAATCACCGCTGTATCGACAACGCCATTCACACTTTCGCGGGTGTGGAGCTTCGCCTTGCGTGTGAGGAACTGATGGAACAGCAGGGCTATCCCGAGCCGACCGGGCGGGCGAAAATCACCCCGGCGTTCAATCTGCCATGCAAGTATGTTCTGCACACCGTGGGTCCGATAATTGACGGGCGCGTGACGAGGCAAGACCGGGAGCTTCTGGCCTCCTGCTACCGCTCCTGTCTGGAGATGGCGGCGGAGAACGGTCTGGAAAGCGTGGCGTTCTGCTGCATTTCCACGGGGGAGTTCCACTTTCCCAATGAACAGGCGGCGGAAATCGCCGTGGAGACCGTGAAGCAGTTCATGAACACAAAAACCAGCGTGGGAAAAGTGATTTTCAACGTTTTCAAGGATTTGGACAAAGAAATCTACGCACGTCTGCTGAACGCAGATTGAGAACACAAGGAGGAAAACCATGATCACATCGCCGTATTCGTATCTGGAGACGCCAAGTCTGCTCATCGACAGAGACATCGCGCTCGCGAACATTGAGATGATGCAGAAGAAGGCGGATTCTCTCGGTTTGAAGCTGAGACCGCATATCAAAACACACAGAATGCCGTACTTTGCCAAGTTGCAGATGGAGGCCGGAGCGTGCGGGATCGCATGTGCGAAGATCGGCGAGGCCGAAGTGATGGCGGCCAACGGTATCGGCGACATTTTCATCGCAAACGAAGTGATTGGGGAAGATAAATACGAAAGATTGCGGGAGCTGTCCCGGCATATCCATGTGAGGATCGGCATCGACAACGAGGTGCAGCTGGGCCAGATGGAGAAGGTGTTTGCCGCGGAAGAGCGCCCGCTGGAGGTCCTGATCGAATATGAGGTCGGCGAGGTCAGAACGGGCGTGACCAATGATGAGCAGCTTATCCGGCTCGTAAACGCGATCAAGCAGTGCAGACATGTTGTTTTGAAGGGAATTTTTTCTCACGAGGGGCACACCTATAAGGCGGACAGCATTGAGGACTGCTGCAGCAAGGCGAAGGCGGCCTATGAAAAGACCGTGCGCGCCGCGGACATCATCCGCGGCATGGGCGTGGACATCGACACCGTCAGCATCGGCGCGACCCCGTCCGTGATGAACGGGCACAGCTTTGAGGGCATCACGGAGCTGCGCCTTGGAACGTATGTGTTTTTCGACGTCGGTCAATCGAACGCCATCCATGATTTCAGCCACTGCGCGGCAACCGTTCTGGCATCCGTCATTTCAAAGCCGGAGAAAAACCGCGTGGTGCTCGACACCGGGGCGAAAGCGCTGGTTTCGCAGAACCGTCCGACGGGCATCTGCGCCACGGCGGGCTTCGGCGCGATAAAAGGCGCGGAGAATATTACTATCGAAAACCTCTTTGATGAGCACGGCGTGCTGAACAGCGAAAAATTCAGCAAGCTGGTCAATGTGGGCGACAAGGTCGAGGTTATACCGAGCCATGTGTGCCCCACCGTAAATCTCTATGACACGGCGTATCTTGTCTCCGGCGGGAAAGTGATCGAGACCCTGCCGGTCGCGTGCCGCGGAATGTCAAGGTAAAAAGGGTGATATTCAATGTTTTCAAAGCATACAAACGGCTCCGCAGAGCAGACTGAACGCCTGCGCGCGGCGCTCGACGCCGCGGACGCGGTCGTGATCGGCGCGGGCGCGGGGCTTTCGACCTCGGCGGGGTTCACGTACTCCGGCGAGCGGTTCGAGCGTTATTTTTCCGATTTTGCGCGGAAATACCGCTTTGACGATATGTACACCGGCGGCTTCTATCCGTTCCGCACGCCGGAGGAGCACTGGGCGTATTGGAGCCGGTATATCTACATCAATCGGTACATGCCTGCGCCGAAGCCCGTGTACGATAAGCTCCTTGAGCTTGTCCGCGGCAAGGACTATTTTGTCCTGACGACGAACGTTGACCACTGCTTCCAGAGAGCCGGGGTTGACAAGCACCGCCTTTTTTACACGCAGGGCGACTACGGGCTCTGGCAGTGCAGCCGCCCGTGCCATGAGGAGACCTACGACAACGCGGAGACTGTCCGCGCGATGGTGGAGGCGCAGGGGTACGTTATCGGCGCGGACGGCGCGCTGACGCTCCCGGACGGGGTGCAGCCGGAAATGAGCGTCCCCGCGGAACTGATCCCGCGCTGTCCGCGCTGCGGCAGCCCCATGACCATGAACCTCCGCGCGGACGACAGCTTTGTCGAGGATGAGGGCTGGCACCGCGCCGCGGAGCGGTATTCGGAGTTCCTGCGCCGCCACAAAAACGTGAATACGCTCTATCTGGAGCTTGGGGTCGGCTACAACACGCCGACCATAGTGAAGTACAGCTTCTGGCGCATGACAGCAGAGCAGCCCGGCGCGGTGTATGCCTGCCTGAATTACGGCGAGGCATATGCCCCGGATGAGATCAAAAATAGATCGATCTGCATCGACGGGGACATCGGGGAGATTCTTGCCCAGCTTTAAAGAACGGTGTGTATCTTCGAATGTAACGAAGAATATATAATATTCGGGACAAACAGTTTGCTAATTTGCGTCTCTGCTTCTCATCATTCTAACCAGTATGGTTGACAATAATGATTAGAATGGTTAGAATATGGACAGAATAGAGCTAAGAGGTGAGCAGAATGAGATTCCGGGAAACAGAAACGGCTGAGTTGAAGTCCGTTGTGATGGATGACATCAAAAAAGAGATCATTGCCTTTGCAAACTGCGATGGCGGAACGGTCTATGTGGGCGTGGCGGACGATGGTACAGTGTTGGGTGTCGAGAATGCTGATGAATGCGCCTTGCAGATCTCCAATATGGTGCGGGATACCGTAAAGCCGGATGTCACTATGTTCATTCACTACGAGACGTTGGACTGTGAGGAAAAAGCGGTCGTGGCAGTCAACGTCCAGCGCGGCACGAACCGTCCTTATTATCTGGCAAAGAAAGGACTGCGGCCCGAGGGTGTCTACGTGCGGCAGGGCTATTCTTCTGTTCCGGCAACGGATACGGCCATTCGGCAGATGATCAAGGAAACCGATGGGGACAGCTTCGAGAACATGCGGTCTATCAATCAGACATTGACCTTTGGGGCTACAAAAAAGGAGTTTGAAAAACGGGGTGTTGCCTTTGGTCAGCCGCAAATGCAGACTCTGAAAATCGTTTCCGCAGACGGCATTTATACGAATCTAGGTCTGCTCCTGTCTGAGCAGTGCCCTCATACCATCAAGGCGGCCGTTTTTGAAGGAACAAATCAGAATGTATTTAAGGATCGCCGGGAGTTTTCCGGTTCCCTGATACAGCAGCTCAATGAGGTCTATGACTATATAGATTTCCACAATCAGACCCATGCGACCTTCCGGAAGCTCCTGCGGATCGATACCCGGGACTACCCGGAGGTTGCTGTCCGCGAGGCGCTGCTGAACTCACTGGTGCACCGGGATTATTCCTTCCGAGCCAGCACCTTGATAAGCATTTACGATGACCGAATTGAATTTGTGTCCATTGGCGGGCTGCTTCCCGGTTTGGAGCTGGACGATTTGATGATGGGCATTTCTGTTTGTAGAAACCCTCACCTTGCCAATGTGTTTTATCGCTTGCAGCTGATTGAGGCATATGGCACGGGCATGAAGAAAATCATGGGGGCTTATGCGACTGCACCGGTGCAGCCAAAGATCACAGTGACGAACAATACTTTCAAAATCGTTCTTCCGAATGTGAATGCCACGCCAAAAGCAGAAGAAACACCCAAAGAAATTGAGAAAGCGACAGCTCTGGTTTCAAATCCAAACGAAGAAAAGGTTCTGCGTTTTTTGACGGAGCATCAAGCAATTACCCGTAAAGAAACTCAGGCATTGCTGGACGTCAGCCAGTCCACGGCTGGCCGTATTCTGAAAGCAATGGTGGATAACGGTCAAGTCAAACAGCTCGGTGGAAGTCGTACCACACGGTATGAGCTGTCAAAGAAATAGACTTCAATAATGACGGGCAATATCCCCAAAATGGTGTGCAATAAATACAACACCACGATTTATCATGGGCGGCTCACCTGAACGGTGGGCCGCCCATAAAAAACGCTTGACATTATCAAAAATGAGAATATAATCTGAACAGAAAATAATTCAGGAGGTGAGCGGAATATGGAGATAGCGGAAGTGGTAATGAACCCCGTCCGGCAGAGAATATTCCAGTATTTTTTGCTCCATGAGACGGGAACGGTGAAGGAAGTCAAAAACTCATTGCCCGATGTTCCGAGCGCAAGTCTGTACCGCCATATGAAGATACTTGCGGACAGCTCCATCCTTGCGGTCGTGGGGGAAAACAGGATCCGCGGAACGGTCGAGAGTGTGTATAAGCTGAACAAGGACGCCATGGCGACCGAGGACGAAAACGGAAACGGCGTGCAGATGGCGCTGCTGGGGATATGCGCGGCGTTCGCGAAGTATTTTTCCACCGGCAGCGCCGACCCGAAAAAGGATATGCTGCTCTTTACAAACTGCACGCTGATGCTGACGGATGAAGAGTTTACAGACTTTCTTTCCGAGATCAACGAGCTTGGGCTCAAGTATATGAAGGCTGAACCGACCGCGGACAGCAAAACGCGGCGGATAACCCTCATATCATCCCCGGACATTTTAATCTGAAGTGAGGAAAAACTATTGAACGAAGTAAAAGAAAACGACATATTGGAAACGACATTGTCCATCGCGGAGAACAGGTACGCGGAGGCGTACAAGTTCCTGCTGGACGCCTATGAAGCTTGTCCCGACAGCTTCGGACCGCAGACGCTGTACTTTCTCTCCTGCCTTGCGGGCGGGGCGGACAGACCGACAGAGGCCCTGCGCTGGCTGAGGACGGCGATCACGGAGCGCGGCTGGTGGTACCGCCCGGAGGTACTGGAGGATGATGACCTTGAAGCGCTGAAGGACGACCCGGAGTTTGCCTCTCTGAAAGCGCTTTCGGACGCGCGCTATGCCGAAGCTGCTGCCAAGTCGGAAGCCGAGTTTTCATGGAAACAAAAGACGGCGGATGATCTCTTTTTGGCGATTCACGGGAACACGCAGAATGCAATGACCGCGCGGATGGACTGGACGCCGGTTTTCGCCGGAGACGACCGCTGGCAGATAGAGACGGTACAGAGCGCCGAGCCGGACGGGTACGGGACGTACCGCTGGAGCTACGACATGGCGGCTTATCTCCCGGTGGTAGACGCGATGGAGAGCGTGTGGGACAAGGGCTACGGCAGGGTCATGTGCGGCGGCTTCTCGGCCGGGTGCGATATGCTTCTGCGCGCGGTCACGTTCACGGAGGCGCGCTGCGATGTTCTGGTGCTGCAAAGCCCGTGGATCCCGGTCGTGCATGAGCATTCGGAGGCGTTGGCGCGTGCGATACGGCAGAAAAACATTGCGCTTCGGATATTCTGCGGCGCGGACGATGAGGACTGCCTCCCGCTGGCAAAGCAGCTTTATGCCGCGGTGAGCGGGACGGGCGCTGATGTGACGCTCACGGTGCAGGAAAACACACGCCATCAGTTCCCCGCAAGGCTGTACACAGTGGAAGAGCTGCTGCATGGAAGCTGTGCGGGATGCGAGGAGAAGAGCACATGAATCAACTGACTGGCGGCGCTGAACAGATGAACGCGATCACGGCGGAGGGACTGTCAAAGGTATATGCGGGCGGGACTGCCGCGGTCGACAGAATCAGCTTTTCCCTGAACAGGGGAGAAATTTTCGGCTTTCTTGGACCGAACGGCGCGGGAAAAACCACGACCGTGAAGCTGCTCTGCGGCATGCTGACGCCAACGGGCGGCAAATGTGAGGTTTTGGGACTAGACCCCGCGCAAGTGCCGGAGCAGCTGCACCAAAAAGTCGGCGTGGTGACGGAGCATGCCCAGATGTACGACCATATGACGGCGCTGGAAAACCTGCAGTTTTACGGCACGCTTTACGGCATGAGCCGCGCGGAATGCGAGGAGCGGGCAAGACTGCTCCTGCGCCGGTTGGAACTGGCTGACGTGACGGATCGTCGGCTGGGCACGTATTCAACAGGTATGCGCCAGCGGCTTTCCTTGGCAAGGGCACTGCTGCACCGCCCGCAGGTGCTGTTTCTGGATGAGCCGACCTCCGGCCTCGACCCCGAGAGCGCGCAGAACGCGAATTCGCTGATACAGGAGCAGGCCGCGGAGGGAGCCACGGTGTTTCTGTGCACGCATCAGCTCCGCTACGCGCAGGAGATATGCACGACCTATGGCCTTGTGAATAAGGGGCGCTTGTTCGCCGCGGGGGACATTACAAAGCTCCGCGCGATGGTTTCTCAGAATACCAAGGTACGGGTGAAGGCAAGCCGTATGCCGGACGATATGGCGTGCCGCGAGGTCGGGGAGCATGTCTACGATGTTGCTGTGAGCACGGAAAGCGAAATACCGTTTATCGTGAAAAGGATAGTGGAGGCGGGCGGCGACGTGTACCATGTGTCGGAAGAGCGGCTGACGCTGGAAGAGATATATTTCGCCCTCATAGATAGAGAGAATGCGGAAAAGGAGCGTGAAGATTTATGAATGCCGGACAACTCGCTGTGATGAAAAAGGATATTCGCGGCATTACGTCCAATAAGCGGGTTTTCACGATGCTTCTTGTGGTGCCGCTCGTGCTCTCCATTGTTGTGCCGTCCATCATTATACTCACGGCGGCATTTGCGCCCGATGCCGTTTCGGATTTTCAGGTGCTGCTGGATATGCTGCCCGCCGCCGGAGCGGGAGATCAGCAGCAGATGATATATGCCCTCGTGCTCAATAACGTCATGCCGGCGTTTTTCCTCATGATCCCGATCATGGCATCGTCCGTCATGGCGGCAAGCTCTTTTGTGGGCGAAAAGGAAAAGCACAGTTTGGAGACCCTGCTCTATTCCCCGCTCTCAATAAAGCAGCTGTTCCAAGCCAAAATATTGGCCGGGCTATCCGTCGGGATGATCGTCTCATACGTCTCGTTTGCAGCGATGCTGCTGGTGCTGGAGGCGGAGGTGCTGTTTCTGACGGGCAATATGCTCCTGCCGTCCGCAAGCTGGCTGATCATTATGCTGCTCATCGCCCCGGCAATCTCCATTGCCGCAATCGCCGTGACTGTGCGCAGCTCCGCCAAGGCGCAGACCGTCGAGGAAGCGCAGCAGCGCGCCGTATTTCTCATCTTCCCGATCATAGCTCTGGTCATCGGGCAGTTCACAGGAATTATTCTCATAAATTCTGGACTTCTCTGGGGCTTGGGCGTTATTCTGGCGGCGCTTGATGCGCTTTTGATGCGCGGCGCTGCCGGGAGCTTCACTTATGAAAAACTGCTGAGCTGATTTGCTTGACAAAGCCCGTATATGTTGATAAAATATGACAGGCTTGATCACAAGTGCAAGCCGCGCTGCCGCCGCAGCGCGGCTTTTCAGACAATATGCGGTTAATTTTATCTAACCGCATCATATGCGCAACAACGGTTAGAGAGAATTAACACGACCACGGCGCGGGGAACGGAGGAGGCATAACAATGTCAAAGAAAGCGACAGAGTTTCAGAAAAAAGAAATGAGCAGGATGTACCGCGGCAAGGAGATATTCAAACCGCTGAACACCGGGTGGATAGATGAAAACGTCGCCTGTGTGCGCGAATGGGTGGCGAACATATTCTTTTACCGCAAGGGTGACACCACGATCATGATCGACGCCGGGTACAACTATGACCGGCTGGCGGAGAAGATGAGCTGGCTCGGCATCGACCCCGCGTCCATCCGCCATATACTCATCACCCATCAGGACACCGATCATGTCGGCGCGGTGGAGGCGGACAGCCCGGGGCTTTTCCGCAATGCCGTGCTCTACGTCGGCGAGACGGAGAACCGCTATCTCACGGGCGAGGTGCGCCGCAAGGTCATATACCACCTCTATAAGCTGCCGCAGGTGACGATAAACAACGAAAAGGTGCTCCTCCATGACGGGCAGGTGCTCGATATTGACGGCATAAAGATCGAGTGCTTCCTTGTCCCCGGTCACACCTGGGGGCATATGGTGTATCTCATTGACGATAAATACCTCTTCACCGGCGACACCATCTGGTTCGGCGCGGACGGGGGGTACAGCTTCATCAGCGCGCTGGCCGAGGACAACAAGCTCGCGGTCAGATTGCTGGCGGAGCTTGAGGATAAGCTTGAAAAGCGCGGTCTGCGCCCGCTGTTTATCACCGGGCATACCAGCTGGACGGATAATTTTGAGTTCGCATTTGCGCATAAGGACAAGCTGTGCTCGCCGTTCGGCAAGCGCGTGCACGACCCGAACGCCCCGTATGACGCATATGAGGAATCTGACGACACCGAGACCGGCGCGAAGAGCGGGTATCTCAAGCCCGTGGGGCGCTGAACAGGGAGGTATAAAATGAAATATCATATAGAAAAAAACTCCGTGCAGGAGACGCTTCTCATCCCGCTCTACGGGCGCAAAATGTGCTTTGAGCTTTACCCGGCGCTTTACCGCGACGAGACGGCGATACGCCTCATCGATCAGGTGGATTACGATTTCTCCGCGCTCGCGGAGAAGGTAAATTCCCTCATGCAGCGCTTCGGCTTTCTCGAAGTCGCCATGCGCCAGCGCGATCTGGCGTGGGAGGTGCGGGACTATCTCAGCACGCACCCCAACGCGGCGGTGGTCAACCTCGGCTGCGGGTTGGATGCTGCGGCCCGCGCGTGCGATAACGGCACGTGCAGAATATATAATCTCGATTTCCCCGATGTCATCGCCGTGCGCGATGAGCTGCTCCCCGCGGGCGAGCGGGAGCAGAACATCCCCTGCGATCTCAATGACACGGCGTGGTTTGAAAAGATCGACGCATCCGAGGGCGCGGTGTTCTTCGCGGCGGGCGTGTTCTATTACTTCCTGACCGAGCAGGTGCGCGCGCTCGTCGGCGCGATGGCGCGGGCGTTCCCCGGCGGGAAGCTTGTATTTGACGCGGCGAACCAGAAGGCCGTGAAGCTGATGCTCAAGACGTGGATAAAGGACGCGGAGATAAAGAACGTCGGCGCGTACTTTGCTGTGAGCGACGCTGTGCGCGAGCTGTCGCCGTGGGCGGAGGGCATGCGCGTGTCCTCCCGCGGGTACATGCTCGGCTATCACGACCTCAGGGACCCGTCCGTCAGCGGCTTTTTCCGCTTTCTCGCGCGTGTCGGCGATAATATGATGAAAATGCAGATCGTCCGGCTCGACTTTGCTTGACAAGACCCCTTCCATATGATAATCTATCCCCGTTCCCGCCGCCGGGTGGGAACGGGGAACGTTTGTGTTTACGTCGTTAGGCCATTGGAGACGTGGATGCGAGCGTATTTTTTTATTTATAGGAGGAAATGGATATGGCATGGGTAATGCTCGGCATCGCGGGCGCGTTCGAGGTCGTCTGGGCGACATTCATGAAGCTGTCGGAGGGGTTTGCAAAGCCGGGATGGACGGTGCTGACGTTTCTGGGCATGGCGGTGAGCTTTTTCCTGCTCGCCCGCGCGACAAGGACGCTCCCGCTCGGCACGGCATACGCCGTCTGGACGGGAATCGGCGCGCTCGGCTCCGTGATAATCGGGATAGTCATTTTTAAAGAGCCTGTCACCGCGGCGCGCATATTCTTCGCCGCGCTCCTGCTCGCCGGTATCGTCGGGCTCAAGCTCACCAGCGCGTGAGGAATCTTGTCCTTGGCAAAACCGTGCGCGGCGTGTTATAATAAATTGTTTCAATATTGACCACGGACGGAGGGGCGGCGGAGACCGCGTATGCCTATGGAAAAGCAGCAGTATATCGAGGCCGGGCGCATCGTCAACACGCACGGCGTCGCGGGCGAGGTCAAGATCGAGGTCTGGCTCGACTCGCCGCAGTTCATGAAAAAATGCGGGCGCATATTCGTCGACGGCGCGCCGCTGAAAATAATCTCCGCGAGGGAGCACAAGGGCTTCCTGCTCGCGCATCTTGAGGGTGTGGACGATGTCAACGCCGCGATGCGCCTCAAGGGCAGGGAAGTGCGCATTGACCGCGGCGACGCGAAGCTGCCGCGCGGCGCGTACTTCTTGCAGGATATTATCGGCGCTGCCGTCGTGGACGAGGCGGGCGGCGCGGTCGGCACGCTTGAGGAGATAATGGAGACACCCGCCTCGCGCATCTATGTTGTGCGCGGCGAGCGTGAGCATATGATCCCCGCCGTGCCGGAGTTTATCCGCTCCGTCGACGCCGAGCGCGGCGTTATCACGGTGCACCTGATAGAGGGAATGTGACATGGCGGGTGAAATGCGCATAGATATAATGACTCTTTTCCCCGCGACGGTCGACGCCGTGCTGCATGAGAGTATTATCGGCCGTGCGGCGAAAAAGGGGATAGTGGAGATCAACTGCGTCCAGATACGCGACTTCACCGAGAACCGCCAGTGCCAGGTGGACGATTACCCCTACGGCGGCGGCTTCGGCTGCGTCATGATGGCGCAGCCGCTCAAATCCTGCCTTGAGCACGTGATGAGCACGGCGCAGGGGCGGCGCTCGCGCGTGATATACATGTCCCCGCAGGGGCAGCCCTACACGCAGGAGACCGCGAAGCGCCTCCGGCGCGATTATGACCACCTTGTGCTCGTCTGCGGGCACTATGAGGGCGTGGATGAGCGCTTTATCGAGCAGTGCGTGGATGAGGAAATATCGCTGGGCGACTTCGTGCTCACGGGCGGGGAAATCGCGGCGATGGCGGTGGCGGACTCGGTGTGCCGCCTTGTCCCCGGCGTGCTGGCGGACGAGCAGTGCTACACCGGGGAGAGCCATTGGGACGGACTGCTGGAATACCCGCAGTACACCCGCCCGGAGGTCTGGGAGGGACAGCGCGTGCCGGAGGTGCTGATAAACGGCGACCACAGCAAGGTGGAGCGCTGGCGGCGCAAAAAGCAGCTGGAGCGCACCATGGCAAAGCGCCCGGATATGTTTGAAAAGCTGACGCTGACGGACAAGCTCGACCTTGAGCTGCTGGCGGAGATAAAAAAGGACGCGCGGCGCAAAAAGCTGACCCTGCCGCTGACGTGCCGCGAGGCGATCGCGGCGGACGAGGCGGACATAATGCGCATCGTCGCCGATGCGCGGCGCAGTCTCAAAAAGCACCGCGTTGACCAGTGGCAGGGCGTTTACCCGGAGTGGGTGGATTTCGTGCCAGACCTTGAGCGCGGGGAGTGCTTCGTCCTGCTCCACGGCGGCGAGATCGCCGGGGTGTTCACGCTCACGACCCTGCCCCAGCCGTGCTATGACGCGATAACAGACGGCAAGTGGACGGCGGACATGCCGTACTGCGTGCTGCACCGCTGTGCCGTCGCGGTGGAGTACCGCGGCAGCGGCATGGCGGAGTACATGATGCGCTGTGTCGAGCAGCGGGCGCGGGAATACGGCGTGCGGTGCATACGCACGGACACGCACAGGAAGAATAAGTCCATGCTCAACCTCCTGCGCGAATGCGGCTACCGTTACCGCGGCAACGTGCGCTATGACGAGGAGCCGTCAGATCCCGCGCGGCAGGCGTTTGAAAAGGTACTTAAGAGTAAGTAGCGATACACCTTATTATATAAACATAAAAAGTGGAGGCTCAAATGAACAATTCAAGAAGCCCGATGTATTATCTCATCGCGGCGATCGTCTGGACGGTCATCGCCGTGGCGGCGCTCGTGGTGCTGTTTTTCTACACCACCGCCGGGACGTTCGCCAAGCTCTGCGCTCTCGCGCTCATCGCCATGTGCATCGCCGCCCAGTGGCTGCGGTACAGCCGCATGAAATGACCATGAGGCTCACGGATATTGCGGAGATACGGGAGCTTCTTGCCCGCCACGGCTTCCGCTTTTCAAAATCGCTGGGGCAGAACTTCCTCGTGGCGGACTGGGTGCCGCGCGACATTGCCGATTCTGCCGGGCTGGATACCGACACCGGCGTGCTGGAGATCGGCCCCGGCATCGGCTGCCTGACGCAGGAGCTTAGCGAGCGGGCGGGCAGGGTCGTCGCGGTGGAGCTGGACGATGCTCTGCGCCCCGTGCTGGCGGAGACGCTGGCGGGGCTTGAGAATGTCGACATTGTGTACGGCGACATCCTCCGACAGAACCTCGCCGCGCTGACGGGGGAGCATATGCCGGGGCTGCGCCCCGTCGTGTGCGCGAATCTCCCCTATAATGTCACCACCCCGGTGCTCACAAAGCTTATAGAGAGCGGGCTTTTCGACACTGTCACCGTCATGATCCAGCGCGAGGTCGCCCGGCGCATCTGCGCCGCGCCCAACACGCCCGACTACGGCGCGTTCGGCATTTTCGTGCAGTGGCACATGACGGCGGAGCTTTTGTTCGACGTGCCGCCCGGCTGCTTCATCCCGCAGCCGAAGGTCACATCCAGCGTCATCCGCCTCACGCGCCGCGCCGCGCCGCCGTATGCGGTGCGCGACGAAAAGCTCCTCATGCGCATTGTCCGCGCGGCGTTCAACCAGCGGCGCAAGACGCTCGTCAACGCGCTCAGCGCGGGTCTTGGGCTGGATAAGGAGCTTATATGCACGGCGCTGACGGACTGCGGGCTTGATATCCGCGTGCGCGGGGAGGCGCTCAGCCTTGCACAATTTGCCGCACTATGTGAAAAAATTGGCGATTTGTGCACTATATCGTCAGCTTGACGTAGAATGCGATAAAAAAAACATATATTTGTGCACAAAATCTATTGATTATTTATGACAGTTTGTGTTATTCTAACCAGTGGCTGATTAGATATTTCGACATAAGAAAGGATCGAAAAAAGAATGAGTAAGAAATACGTCTATCTGTTCTCTGAAGGCAACGCCACCATGCGTGAGCTTCTGGGCGGCAAGGGTGCAAACCTTGCGGAGATGACCAACATCGGTCTGCCCGTGCCCCAGGGCTTCACCATCACCACCGAAGCCTGCACTCAGTACTACGAAGATGGCCGCAAAATAAACGACGAGATCATGAGCGAGATCATGGAGTATGTCGAGAAGATGGAGAAGCTCAACGGCAAGAAGTTCGGCGACCTCGCCAACCCCATGCTCGTCTCCGTCCGTTCCGGCGCACGCGCTTCCATGCCCGGCATGATGGACACCATACTCAACCTCGGCCTCAATGACGACGTTGTCGCCGCCATGATCAAGGGCAACCCCGATCCGAAGTTTGAGCGTTTCGTATACGACTCCTACCGCCGCTTCATCCAGATGTTCTCCGACGTCGTCATGGAAGTCGGCAAGAAATACTTTGAGCAGCTCATCGACGAGATGAAGGCCGCCAAGGGCGTCACCTCCGACCTTGAGCTTGACGCTGCCGACCTCAAGAAGCTCGCCGAGCAGTTCAAGGCAGAGTACAAAAAGCAGATCGGCGAGGACTTCCCCTCCGACCCGAAGGTGCAGCTCTACGAAGCTATCCGCGCCGTGTTCCGTTCCTGGGACAACCCCAGAGCAAACGTCTACCGCCGCGACAATGACATCCCCTACTCCTGGGGCACTGCCGTCAACGTCATGCCGATGGTCTTCGGCAACCTCAACGAGAATTCCGGCACCGGCGTTGCGTTCACCCGCGACCCCGCCACCGGCGAGAAGAAGCTCATGGGTGAGTTCCTTGTCAACGCACAGGGCGAGGACGTTGTCGCCGGCGTACGCACTCCTATGCCCATCGCCCAGATGGCAGAGCAGTTCCCCGAGGCCTATGCCGACTTCGTGAAGGTCTGCGGCATCCTTGAGGATCACTACCGCGACATGCAGGATATGGAGTTCACCGTCGAGAACGGCAAGCTCTACATGCTCCAGTGCCGCAACGGCAAGCGCACCGCGCAGGCCGCGCTCAAGATCGCTTGCGACCTCGTTGACGAAGGCATGATCGACGAGAAGCAGGCCGTCCTCATGATCGACCCCAGAAACCTCGACACTCTTCTCCACCCCCAGTTCGACACCGCCGCCCTCAAGGCTGCGACCCCGATGGGCAAGGGCCTCGGCGCTTCCCCCGGTGCTGCCTGCGGCAAGATCGTCTTCACCGCTGAGGATGCGAAGGAATGGGCCGCCCGCAAGGAGAAGGTCGTTCTTGTCCGTCTCGAGACCAGCCCCGAGGATATCGAGGGCATGAAGGCCGCACAGGGCATTCTGACCGTTCGCGGCGGCATGACCAGCCACGCGGCAGTTGTCGCGCGCGGCATGGGCAAGTGCTGTGTCTCCGGCTGCGGCGAGATCAAGATGGACGAGGCCAACAAGAAGTTTGAGCTCGCTGGCAAGACCTTCCACGAGGGCGATTATATCTCCATCGACGGCTCCACCGGCAAGATCTACGACGGTGTCATCCCCACTGTCGACGCCACCATCGCCGGTGAGTTCGGCCGCATCATGGCATGGGCCGACAAGTACCGCCGTCTCAAGGTCCGCACCAATGCCGACACTCCGCACGACGCGCAGAAGGCGCGCGAGCTGGGCGCACAGGGCATCGGCCTGACCCGTACCGAGCATATGTTCTTCAACAGCGACCGTATCGCTGCTTTCCGCGAGATGATCTGCTCCGACACCAAGGAAGAGCGCGTCGCCGCCCTTGCAAAGCTTGAGCCGATGCAGCAGAGCGACTTCGAGGGCATCTACGAGGCGATGGGCGGCTACCCCGTCACCATCCGCTTCCTCGATCCTCCTCTTCATGAGTTCGTCCCCACCGAGGAGGCCGACATTGAGGCTCTGGCAAAGGCACAGGGCAAGAGCGTTGAGGCCATCAAGAACATCATCGCCTCCCTGCATGAGTTCAACCCCATGATGGGTCACCGCGGCTGCCGTCTGGCTGTCACCTTCCCGGAGATTGCCGAGATGCAGACCCGTGCCGTCATCAAGGCCGCTCTCGCCGTTCAGGCGCGTCACCCCGACTGGAATCTCGTTCCCGAGATCATGATCCCGCTCGTGGGCGAGGTCAAGGAGCTCAAGTTCGTCAAGGACGTTGTCACCGCCGTTGCCGATAAGCTCATCGCCGATGCCGGCTCCGACATGAAGTACCTTGTCGGCACCATGATCGAGATCCCCAGAGCTGCCCTCACCGCTGACCAGATCGCCACCGAGGCTCAGTTCTTCTCCTTTGGCACCAACGACCTCACCCAGATGACCTTCGGCTTCAGCCGTGACGACGCCGGCAAGTTCCTCGGCGCGTACTACGACAATAAGATCTACGAGAGCGACCCGTTCGCCCGCCTCGACCAGACCGGCGTCGGCAAGCTCGTCGACATGGCCGCAAAGCTCGGCCGCGCGACCCGTCCGGAGCTGCACCTCGGCATCTGCGGCGAGCACGGCGGCGACCCCAGCTCCGTCGAGTTCTGCCACAAGGTCGGTCTGGACTACGTGTCCTGCAGCCCGTTCCGCGTTCCCATCGCCCGTCTCGCCGCCGCCCAGGCTGCCATCAAGAACGGCTGATCGGGTATATCTGAATAAAATCAATGCGCAGTCCGCCCATACCGGACGGACTGCGCGACCCGAACGCTGTGTGAATAGTTGACTATTTACATAGCGTTTTGCTAACAATGGATAAGTAATTACTTATATTGAAAGGAGTCATAAGCTTATGAAACCCAAAGTGTATTTTTCCCGCGAGATCACGCCCAAAAAGGTGGTCGAGCTGTACGAGCGCCTTGGTAAGTCGCTCCCCGGTAAGGTCGCCGTGAAGCTGCATTCCGGCGAGAAGGGCAACCAGAACTACCTCGGCCCCGATATGTGGAAGCCGATGATAGAGATGGTCGGCGGCACAGTGGTCGAGTGCAACACGGCGTATGAGGGCGCGCGCAACACGACCGAGCGCCACATTACCCTCATGGAGGAGCACGGCTGGAGCAAGAACTTCACCGTGGACATTCTCGACGCGGAAGGCCCCGACATGGTGCTCGACATTCCCGAGGGCAGGAAGATCAAAAAGAACTACGTCGGCAAGGACATGGCGAATTATGACTCCATGCTCATCCTCTCGCATTTCAAGGGGCATCCCATGGGCGGCTACGGCGGCGCGCTCAAGCAGCTGTCGATCGGCTGCGCCTCGTCCTATGGCAAGGCGTATATCCACGGCGTCGGTGACGCTTCGAAGCGCTGGACTGCCGACCATGATTCGTTCCTCGAATCCATGGCGGACGCGGCATCCTCGGTCGTTAAGTACTTCAACGGCAACATGGCGTTTATCAATGTCATGAAGAATATGTCCGTCGACTGTGACTGCTGTGCCGTGGCGGAGGACCCCTGCATCAGGGACATCGGCATCCTCGCCTCGCTCGATCCCGTCGCTGTGGATCAGGCGTGCATCGACCTCGTCTATGCCTCCGACGACCCCGGCAAGCCGCACTTTATTGAGCGCGTGGAGAGCCGCAACGGCGTCCACACCATCGAGTGCGCGGCGGCGCTCGGCGTCGGGTCGAGAGAGTACGAGCTTGTTGAGATATAAAAACCGTATAAGCAGGAGAAAAATATGAAACTTGTCATCGGCAACGACCATGCGGCGGTCGAAATGAAAAATGAGATAAAGGCGCATCTGGAGCAGCGCGGGATCGAGGTCGTCGACGTCGGCACCAACAGCACCGCCAGCTTCAACTATCCCGTCAGCGGCTATAAGGCGGCCAAGCTCGTCGCCTCCGGCGAGGTGGACGGCGGCGTGCTGATATGCGGCACGGGCGTGGGCATATCCCTCGCGGCGAACAAGGTGGACGGCATACGCGCCTGCGTTTGCAGCGAGCCGACCACAGCCCGCCTTTCAAAGCAGCATAATAACACGAACATGATATGCTTCGGCGCGCGCATCGTCGGCGCGGAGCTCGCCAAGGACATTGTAGACGCATGGCTCGATGCCGAGTTTCAGGGCGGACGCCACGCCACCCGCGTCGGCATGATAATGGAGATCGAGCAGACCCAGCATCTCGCCGCGGCGGAAGAATAAAAAAGATCACCGCCTCGTCCAAATCAACGGACGAGGCGGTGATTTTCACTCCCCGTATAAAAACACGCGCAGACGCTCGCTCTCGTGACCGTAGTCGCAGCCGGTCACATCGTCGTCATACCCGTCGTGCACCCATATGCTGTCCCTGTCGGGTATCGTCATCTGCTCGGCCTCCGTGCCGATGAACTTCGGCGCGGCGAGCAGCAGGGAGGCGAGCTGCCGCGCGGAGAGGTCGGTGTCGATCAGCGGCAGGACTGCCGCCGCCACATCGTCTATCTGCGTCAGGCGCAGACTCTTTGCCCGCGTCAGCACCGCCTGCACCGCCCGCCTCTGCCGCGCGACGCGCTCCCAGTTGTCGTCGATGCGCCGCAATCGACAGAAGCGCAGTGCCCCGTCCCCGTCGAGATGGTTCATCCCCTCGGAGAACCATACCTCCGAGTACGTGTCCTCGGTCAGCGCGGCGGCCTCCTCGGCGGTCAGCTCCACGTCTATGCCGCCAAGCGCATCGATTATCTCACGGAAACTCTCAAAGTCGAAGTGCACGTACCCCGCGATTTCTACGCGAAAGCAGTTGCGCACGCTGTCCGTCGTCAGCTCCGCCCCGCCGTAGGTGAACGAGTTTGTCAGCATCACGTCCCCGTGTCCTGCCCACGGCACCGCGGTGCTCCGCTCAAAGCTCACGAGCTTCACACTGCCGCTCGCCCGGTTGAGTGAGCACAGCATCGTCACGTCCCCGCGCCCGAGATCGTCCGAGTCCGGCAGCAGCTCATCCGTCCCGATGAGCAGAATGTTGATTATGCCGCTCTCATCCGCGGCAGTGTCTCCGCGCGCCGCGTCCGCGCCGAACAGCTTCGATATCGCGTTCTCGCGCCGCTCTGTCCCATCGGCGAGCCTTGCCGCCCCGCCGCCCGGCGTCTCTGTCGCGGCGGGCGTGTTCGATGGCGCTTCCGACGGCGCGGCGGCGTTTTGCCGCGCGCTCCGCCCTGCGGCCGTCCCGCTGACAGCCGTGCACACAATGGCGGACGCCAGCGCCGCCCCTGCGATGAGTTTTCTTATGTTGAAGCGTTTGATTGCCCTCACTCCCGATCACTTGGATTCGGGATATTATCGCCCAAACGCCGGGGTTGTATACACGGCTTTGACGGTGTCCTGAAAAGTATGTGTTATTAAAGCAAAACACGGCATTATGTTAATCAAGACTCTGAGGCTTGACAAAGCACACGCCGCGTAATATAATATAGACACAAAAAGGCGCTGCCGGTTGACGGTCAGCCCCCTTATTTGGTCATTGAAGTAATCGCCGATCTTTACGAGGGAGCGGCGATTACTTCTTTCTCATTGCGATGATCTGAACAAACAGATCACAGATACCTATGATTACAAGACAAAGTGTCAAGACTTCGGTTGTGCTCATGGGCAGCCCCCCTTTCATCTTGGGGGCAAGAAGCTGCCCCCGTATGTACAGGGGGCTAACTATCGCCTGTGCGATATAAGCTCGCGTTGACCAAATCGAGGATTTGGACGCTCGCTTACGTCTACCGTTGTATGGCAACGCCTTGGTGCCAAAACACCATTTACAGAATAACACAGAAAACGACAAATTGCAATAGCCGTCTTTTATCATGTGGCACCTTGCAATTTCAGAGCTTATCGTGTATAATTTTCACAGCGGCGAAGTGCCGCGATGACTGCTCATATTAATCTGTACAAGGGAGATACATTATGAAGATCAAGAAGAAAAAGCACATTCTGGCGAAGGCTCGCCGCCGCTATCACCGCGCGTTCTTCCTCATCGGCGCGCTCATCGGCGGGGCGGTCGGCTTCAATCTGAGGAAGATAATCGATGCGTCGGTGGAACGGATCACCGCGCTGAAAAAGTAAAAACGGTTGAAAACGCGGGGCATGCACTTGCCCCGCGTTTAAATATACCCGGATTTCGCGTTTGTCACTGAAATGTAGTTGACGCTGAATGGGAAAACCACTAATATATGCATATGAGGTTTTGAGCGTACATATGTATATAGTCATGACGCTTAAAGCCAGTGGTTAAGGAATTTTATGATGGAGGAGAATCAGATGAGCAAAAAACTAAAAGCAGTGCTGTCATTTGCGCTGGCGCTCGTTCTCGTGATGTCTCTGGGCGTTTCGGCGTTTGCCGACAGCTCCAACGCGGAGACGGAGAAGGAGAAAGAGCCGGAGATAGTGCAGATCGCATTTAACCTCGGCACGATGGAGCCGTGCGCCGTGCGCATGCGCGAGCTGGGGTATGACGACATCCGCCTCGACGGCGTCAGCTATAAGGCGGACGCGGAGGACGGCGTTATCGCCATCCAGCTTGGCGACCTTGCCGCGGCGAAGCTCCTGCGCGAGAATACCGAGAAGGCGAAGGAGCTGGGCATTGATTATGCCAATCTCTACATTCGCGGCGGCAAAGTCCTCGTCAAGGACGATACCGGTCTCACGTCTGACCAGATCGCCGCGCTGCAGCAGGCTGTCGCCTCGCTGATGAGCTCTGTGCGCGTCGGCGTGAACATCGGGGATATTTTTGACCTCGCCAACGGCGAAAAGGTCAAGCTCCGCGTTCAGGTGTGCAACTTCATCTATCCCGCGCCGAAGGACGATTCCATAAAGGTCAAGGTCGTTGATGAGAAAAACGCCGAGAAGCTTCTGAATTTTGACAAAGATAAGAACCCCATCAGCGCAAAGGTTCCCGAAAAGACCACCGTGTATTTCTCCTATAATGTCGCAACGATTTATAAAATAGATAAAGAAGCTTCTACCGGTGCGGAAACTAAATATAAAGATGGGGAAAAAGTTGATAGTTTGTACTTCCCCAGCAGAGTTGGCATAGCAAGGGATAAGAACGACAAGACCACCTATTATATCCAGCTCGGCTACGCCGAGGGCAAGAGAGATGGGATAGAGGAAGCGACAGACCTCACCACGACAAAGGACGCTACAAGCTTTGGAGAAGCCATGAGAGCCTTATATGATAAAGCACTCGGCTGGGCAAAGACAGTTTTTGTCTCCACCGACAAAGACGGCAAGAACGTTGTCAAGACCATAGACATAAAGGATGCCACGCCCGACGCGAGCAAGGCGCTTGCGGGCAAAGCACCGGCGGGGTATAAAGATGAGACGGGAGAAACAGATCCATATACTATGTATACTCCCGATAAGAGCGCCGAGGTCACCCATGATAAGGGCGACAAGGCGGAGGTGACCGTCAAGGACGTCCTTTTGATTCAGAAAGAGGGTAATACAGATACAGACATTTCGACAACTTCGCTTGAGAACGAGGGCGATGTTGCCTCCAACGCCAGCCTCGCCACTGACGGGCAGAAAACTGAAGCTGATGCAACCAAACCTGCACCGCATGAGCATAAGTGGGGTGAAGGCGTTGTCAAGTCAAAAGCGACCTGCGAAACAAACGGCGTGACAACATACACCTGCACCGAGTGTGGCGAGCAACAGCATGGCGTGATTCCCGCAAAGGGTCACAGCTTCGTGAACGGCGTTTGCAGTGTCTGCGGCGCAAAAGATCCTGCATACACTCCCGCACCTGCGGCTGACCCTGCACCCGCACTCGAACCTACTACACCCACCGAACCCACTACCGCGCAGACACCCGAACCCGCTTCCGCAACTGCACCCACACTCACCGCACCCACACCCACAAGTGATGGCAGCGAGAGCGGCGGCAGTGCCGATGCTGGTAACGGCGGCGGCGAGAGCGGCGGCGGCGAATAATCAACATTAACACAAAAAGCACTCCGAATTTCCCGTTCGGAGTGCTTTTTCGCACCCTAAACATAATATAGATTACATATTATTATATACATAATTACATATACATAAATAAAGTATCATAAAACAATTTACTTAATACAATAAACTTAATCTAATTTACTTAAAATTATTTACGCAATATATTATACATAATATAATTCACATAACACAAGAATTAGGACAAAAAATAACGCGCCGCGGGTGCAGCACGTTATTTCTCGCTATTCTTATTTCATCCGTTTCAGCGTCTCTGTCAGCAGTGCCCATGTGCGCTGTGTCGACGCGATGTGCAGCTTCTCGCGGAAGGTGTGAATCTCGTCAATGTCGGGACCCAGCGACACGCAGTCCAGCCCCGGCAGCTTGCTGATCAGCAGCCCGCATTCAAGCCCTGCGTGTATCGCCGCGATGACCGGCTCGCGGCCGTACTGCTCGATGAACACATCGCGCATAAGCTCGCGCAGGGGAGAGACGGGGGCATACTCCCAGCCGGGGTAGTCCCCCTCGACCGTCACCGCCCCGCCGAGGCTCTCTGTCAGCGCCGTCAGGCGGTCAATGAGCATGCGCTTCTGGCTGTCGATGCTGCTGCGGACGCTGAACGTCGCATGGACGCCGTCGCGGTCGGTCGTGAGTATGCCGAGGTTGAGCGAGGTCTGCACCAGCCCCGGAATGTCTGCGCTCATCTCCTGTATGCCGTTCGGCGCGCAGCACAGCAGCGTCACGGTGCGCGCCGTCGACACCTTGTCCATCGGCGTGCTCTCCGCGCCGGGCGTGACGGTCACGCATATCCCCGCGTCGGTCACGCGGTACTCGTTCCTGAATGCTGCCTCAATTTCTGTGCACACGGCGCGCGACGTCTCCGCGTCGCGCACGATGACGCTGGCATAGGACGCGGTGGGTATCGCGTTGTCCTTCAAGCCGCCGCGCACGCTCACAAGGCGCATATCCGCCGCCTTGCCCAGCGCGTACAGCAGCCGACCCATCAGCAGGTTGGGGTTGGCGCGCCCCTTGTCGATCTCCGCGCCGGAGTGCCCGCCGAGAAGCCCGGTCAGCGCAATGTCCAGCGCTGTGCCGCCGAACGCCTCACGCCCGACCGGCACTGTGCAGCACACGCCAGCGCCGCCCGCACAGCCGACGGTGAATATCCCCTCCTCCTCGGAGTCAAGGTTGATGAGCCGTCGAGCGCGGAGAGGGGAGAGGTCGATGCCCATCGCGCCGCCCATGCCGATCTCCTCATCCACGGTGAACACCGCTTCCACGCGCGGGCGGGGGAGCGTCGTGTCGTCCAGCACCGCCAGCGCCATCGCCACGGCTATCCCGTCGTCTGCGCCGAGTGTCGTGCCGCGCGCGAAGACGCAGTCGCCCTCCGCGGCGAGGTCAAGCCCCTCGCGCTCCATGTCCTTATTGCAGTCCGGCGCTTTTTCGCACACCATGTCCATGTGCCCCTGCAATATCACAGGCTCGGCGCTCTCATAGCCGGGTGCGGCGGGCGCGATGATGATGACGTTGTTGAGCGCGTCCTGATAGTGCTCAAGCCCGCGCGCCTTCGCGAATGCGACGAGGTAGTCGCTCACCGCCTTTGTGTTGCGGCTGCCGCGCGGTATCGCGGATATTTCCTCAAAGAAGCGGAATACGTTTTTCGGCTGAATGTCGCTCAGTACGTTCATTTTGTTTCCTCCTTGTCAAGTTCACTTTGCCGCGAGGTCAGCTCGCGGTACATTTTTATTGCCAGCGGCAGCGCTATCGCGAATGCCAGCACGTCCGACACGGGCTGCGCCAGATATACGCCCCACACGGCGGGAGTGATGACGCGCGGCAGTATCAGCACCGCCGGAATGAGAAACAGCCCGTTGCGCGCCGAGGCGAGCACGGACGCGCTCACCATCCGCCCGATGTTCTGATACAGCATATTCGTCATCACGATGAGCCCCACGAGCCAGAACGTCGCGCCCTGGCAGCGCATGATCACCGTGCCGATGGCGATAACGTCCGGGTCGTCCCGGAATATGCCGACGAGGTCTCCCGCGAATATCCAGCACAGCACCCCCATGACGATGAGGAACACCGTCGCCAGCTTCACGCAGAAGCGAAACGCCGCGCACACGCGGTCATAGCGCTTTGCGCCGTAGTTGAAGCCGCATATCGGCTGAAACCCCTGCCCGAAGCCTATGACAGCGGAAAACGCCAGCATGGATATTTTGTTCACGACCGTGAACGCCGCGACCGTGGGCGTTGCCAGCTCCGCCGTCACGGCGCTTGCCGCCGCGGCGTTGAGCACCATCGCCGTCACGCTGCTCAGTCCCTGCCGGAATAGCGACGGGACCCCGCCCAGGCAGATGTTCTTGAGATAGTATGCGTTCGGGCGGAAGTTTTTTATGTGCAGCTTCAGACTGTCGGAGCGCAGCGTCCCTGTGTACAGCAGGGCGCAGCTCGCGATCTGCCCGAGCACCGTGGCGTATGCCGCGCCGCGCACGCCCAAGCCCAATGTGAAGATAAATATCGGGTCGAGCACACAGTTGAGCACCGCACCCGACACCAGCCCGATCATCGAGAAAAAGGCGTTGCCCTGAAAACGCAGCTGATTGTTCATCACGCATGACACACAGAGAAACGGCGCGCCGCAGAGTATTATCGTCAGATACTCCCCGGCGCAGCGCACCGTCAGCGCGTCCAGCAGCGTCTCCCGCGCGCCGAGAACGTACAGCAGCGCGCCCTTGAACGTCAGCCCCAGCGCGAGAATAAGCATGCCGAACAGCAGCGCCGAGAAGCACCCTGTCGCCGCCATCGTCTCCGCCTTGTCCGTCTCCTGCGCGCCGAGCGAACGGGAGATGTAGTTGCCCGACCCCATTCCGAAGAAGAAGCCGAACGCCTGCATCACCGCCATCATCGGCAGCACCAGCCCCACGCCTGCCGTCGCCTCGTTGCCGATGCGCCCGACGAAGAACGTGTCAACAATGTTATATAGCGCCGTGACGAGCATGGATATTATCGTCGGTATCGCCATCTTGCACACAAGGCGCTCCACCGGCTCCGTCGTCATGAGCGTGAATTTCGATTTTCCCTCAGCTGCCATTTGCTTTCTCTTTCCCACTAATACGGTTCTTAATACTTTCTTATATAATATAAATAATATAGCACAATAAATTTCGCTTCGCAATGCCCCGGCGCTATCGAAATAGTGACAAACCGCCAGCAATATTATTGGTAACATACCGGTATAATTAAATTATCTGTTAAATATCCCGAAGCGCACCGCTGCGGTCATTGACTGCTCGTGAAATTTTTACTATAATAATACCTCCGCATGGGAATTGAAAGATCGGGGAGGCGCGTAAGATGAAATGGATGATCGCATCGGATATACACGGCTCGGCATATTACTGCCGCATGCTGCTGGAATGCTTTGAGCGCGAGGGCGCGGACAGGCTGCTGCTCCTTGGCGACCTTTTGTATCACGGCCCGCGCAACGACCTGCCCCGCGGCTATGACACGCGCGAGACCGCGCGCCTTTTAAACGCATACGCCGGGCGCATAATGGCCGTGCGCGGCAACTGCGACGCGGAGGTCGACCAGATGATGCTGGATTTCCCCATCCTGTCCGACAGCGCCGTGCTCGACCTTGACGGGCGGTTTGTCTTTGCCTCGCACGGGCACGTCTGGTCCGTGCGCAACCCGCCAAAGCTTGCCGCCCCCGGCAGCATCGTCCTCGGCGGGCATACCCATGTGCCGGAATGCCGCGAGGCGGACGGCGTGACATATCTCAACCCCGGCTCGGTCTCCATCCCGAAGGAGGCGTCGCCGCACAGCTATATAAGCTATAAAAACGGCGTGTTCACGTGGAAGGACATCGAGGCGGACAGCGCATATATGCAGTATCCCGCAAGCAAGTGAGAGGAGAGCTGACGATGGAAACGATTGAAAAGAAGACCGCACCCGCCGAAACGCCGGAGACCGAGCGGGAGATAATAGAAACGCTGCAAAAGCGCATAGAGGCGATGGAGCGCCGCGAGGCGGAGCGCCGCGCGCGGACGGTGAAGTGCTGGTGCATCGCGTGCGTCGTGCTGGTGATCCTTGTGCTCATCTCCATGCCGCGCGTGAGGACGGCGGCGCGCACGCTGGAGGAAGTGTCCACCACCGTGCAGCATTATTCGTCCCAGCTCAAGGAGCTTGACCCCGGCAAGCTTCAGGACGCGATACAGTTCATCAATAATCTGGACATTGACGCGCTCAACGACGCGGGCAAGGAGCTTCAAGACGTCAGTCTCAACAAAATACTCACGCAGTTCGGCGCGATAGAGAGCGTCGCGGGCGACCAGAGCGAGCTGAAAACTGCCATCAATATCATCGGCACCGCAATAGGCAAGGTCGCCGAGGGGTATCAATAATAACGCAGGAGGAAAAGGAAATGTATAAGAATATAGCAAAGCAGGAAACGCTCATCATGCCCAAGGACATCCCCCACGCCGTCTACGGCGAGGAGCGCTTCAAAATGCAGCTTGTCGTCTCGTTCTGATATATGGAAAACAAACTCATCCGCAGCAAGTGGTTTCTCTATCTGACAGAGTTTTTCGCCGGTATGTCCGTCATGGCGGTCGAACTCGGCGCGAGCCGCCTCATGGCGCCGTATTTCAGCTCGTCCCAGATCGTGTGGACGGTGATAATCGGCGTCATCATGATCGCTATGGCGATCGGCAACATCTGGGGCGGCAGCATGGCGGACAAGAGCAAATCCCCCGACCGGCTCTACCGCCGCGTCATCATCGCCGCGATATGGATCGCGCTCATCCCGTTTGTGGGGCGCTGGCTCATCGCAGGCATATCCCTGCTGCTGGCGACGTTCGTGACGAAAAACTTCCTCGTGTGGGCGGCGTTCGCGGCGTGCCTTATCATTTTCGCGTTCCCGTGCGTTCTGCTCGGCACGGTCACGCCCTCGCTGACGAAGTTCACCGTCGATAATCTCGACGACACTGGCAAGACCGTCGGGCGGCTCAACGCGCTCAACACCATCGGCAGCATCATCGGCACGTTCGTCCCCACGTTCATCACCATCCCCGCCGTCGGCACGGCGGCGACGTTCCTCATCTTTGCCGGGGTGCTCGCCGCGATCGGCATCGCCTACTTCATCTTTGAGCGCAGGCGCACCGTCCCCGGCATCATCGCCGGTGCGCTCATCATCGCGCTCGCGTTCACGCTGCCGGGGTACAGCTTTGCTTTCTGGGAGCGCGACCTCGCCCTTGAGGACGAGTCGATATACAACTATCTTCAAGTCAAGGACGACGCGCACCAGACCGTGCTCTCCACGAACGTGCTCTTCGGTGTGCAGTCGGTGCAGATAAAGGACGCGGAGCTGACGGGAATGTACTATGACTACGCGCTCGCCGCGCCCTGTATGTCCGGCATGGACGGCGCGGACAACGAACAGCGCAGCGTCATGATCCTCGGCATGGGGTCGGGGACCTTCGCCAATTACTGCACGCGCTACTTTCCCGGCGTGTCCGTGCGCGGCGCGGAGATAGACAGCAAGATCGCGGACATCACCTATGACTATTTTGACCTGCCGGACACGGTGGAGGTCGCGGTCGCCGACGGGCGCGCCTACCTCACGGCGTCGGACGAGAAGTTCGACGTTATCATGGTCGACGCCTATCAGGACATCACCATTCCGTTCCAGCTCTCCAGCCGGGAGTTTTTCACCGAGGTCTCCAACCATCTCAAGCCCGAGGGCGTGATGGTGGTCAACCTCAACATGACCTCGCGCGAGAACGGCTCCATCAATGAATACCTCTGCGACACGATGGCGAGCGTCTTTGCGCACACCTATGTCGCCGATGTCGCGGGCAACACGAACACCGAGGTTTTCTGCACGAACGCCGACGACCTCCCCGCGCGTTTTGACGCCAGCCGCAAAAAGCTTGAAAACGCGCGCTACGCCGCCATGATGGACACTGTCGCCGCAGAGCTGACGGAGTATGAGGGCGGGGAGCTTATCCTTACGGACGACAAGGCGCCGGTGGAGGTACTCGGTATGCGCGTGCTCGATGAGCTTATCGCGGACGAACTGAACTATTACCGGAATCTCTTCGCCACCGGGCAGATCGACCTGAACTCGTTCCTATAAGCGGTATATGTATATTAGAAAAGGCCGGTCATCTGACCGGTCTTTTCTAATGCCGTCGCGCCGTGACGATATTGCACGCGCACAGCGCAAGGCACATATATTTGAACTCGCGGCTCGCGGCAAAGCCCATGGCGCTGTTGAAGAACATATCTATCACCAGCACCACCGCGACCGCCAGCGCGAGCGCGGCGGTCAGATGCGCGAGCACTGCATTAAAACGCCCCACGGCGCATCACTCCTTCGGAATATAGATTATATCGCTCACGGGGCGGCCGCCGTTTGCCGGGGCGTTCACGGTCACGCTGCCCTCGTCCCAAGCCATCACGGACGACTGCCCGCCGTCGAGGTTGTACGCCGTTTTGCAGCCGAGAGCTTCGAAGAGCGCGGCAAGCTCCGCCATTGTCATGCCGGCGGAGCCCTCCATGCCGCGCCCTCCGCCGCCACGTCGAATTCATCCGCGGCGAATGTGCGCATATCCCCGTTGTCGTAGAGGGCGAGCACGTCGGCATCCCCGCCGGTATCGCGGATGAGCATCCCATCGCGCACGATGACGCCCTGCTCGCGCGCGGGGGCGTAATCGCCGTTGATGGCGAGGATCGCGCCGTTTTCCGCGGCGAGCTTCTGTACGGTGTCATACCCGTGCTCCGGCACGGCGGTGCGGATATATTCCGCTGTGCGCACATATATGTCCGCAGCGTAGTACACGACCTTCGCCGTGCCTGTGTCCTCCTCGTGCCGCGCCCAGCTGACGCTGACGTTTGGGCTTTTGTATGTATCCTCCGTCATCACCGCCTCGCCGGAGGTGAATTTGTCCGCGTGCGCGGGCGTATGCGTCACGGTCTTGTCCGGGAACGGGGAGGACGCGACCGCGGCGATGGGAATGGCCGAGGACATGTCCACGGCGAGCTCTCCGCGCAGAAATGCCCGCCCGTGCTGAAAATAGGCGAATACGAGCAGAAATATGCCCGCCAACAGTATATCCGCCAAGACCCCGGACAGCGCGCGAAGCGCTCTCCGGGGTGAAGTATCAATGCGTTTCATTGTGCGTTCAGCACCCTCCTGTTTGCGACGTGCGCCTTGAACGCGCTCAGCGCCAGCACGGCTGCCACGCCCACGATGAACCATATGAAGCTGAAATCCGCAAAGCTCATCGCGTGCTGCGGCACCTTGAGCGTCGTCGGCCCGATGATGATGGCGTAGAGCGAGCCGACCATCATCCCCAGCACCATGTACAGCACCGCGCCCATGTCGCGCTCCATCAGCTTTTTGAGGATATGCGGCGACACGGCGAGCCCTGCCGCGATGCCGACAGCGAGCACGCACAGCATCCACAGCCCGTCAAAATTGAACCCCAGCATGTCCTTCACCGCCGCGATGACCGGCAGATACAGCCCGAACGACATCAGCACCGACGAGCCGGATATACCCGGCAGCACCATCGCGGATATGGCGAGCATCCCGGCGATGAGCACATAGCACACCGTGCCGAAGCTTATGCCGGACGTGTTGACGGCGGAGGAGAGGTTGAGCGCCGAGAGCCCCACCACGATCGCCGCGCCAAGCACGAAGAACACAGCGCCGCGCTTGAGATTGGCAAGCTCTGCGCGCTGCTCGATGACGACGAGCGGGATGGACACCGCGACGAAGCCGAGGAACATGGAGCTGAGCTTGTATATCCCGGTCGTGAACACCCCCGCGAGCACAGTCACCGCAAGCGCCATGCCCGCGATCCAGCCGATGCCGAGCTTGAGAAGGTATATGAGCGCTTCCTTGCGCTGCGCCCACGTGCCGTATACCAGCGTGTCCAGCGAGCCTATGAACCGGTCGTAGAACCCGAGGATGAAAGCGATCGTTCCGCCGGATACGCCCGGCACGCTGTCCGCCAGCGCCATTGAAAAGCCTCCGAAAATCGTATAAGCAAGCTTGTCCATTTTGTTATCTCCTGTTTGAAGTTAAGTGTTTTCCGACCGGGCGAAGGTAGCCCGTCAGGGTACGCGCGCATTGGATGAGCGGCGCGCGGTTTACAGCGCACAGCGCGGCCGCGGCGAGGAGCTGGAGCAGCGGGTACATCGGAGGCTCCAGCACCATGACAGCCGCCTGCACGGACAGTATAATGAGATTCACCGCGCATCTGAGCGGTCTGAGGTCAAACGCGATGAGCCTTTTCACGCTCGCGGCGCGGATGAGGAACACGGCAAGGCAGCTTATAAACGTCGCGATCGCCGCGCCCTGCACGCCGAGAGGGGAGGGGATGAGCGCGAGGTTGAGCACGATATTGAGCGCCGCACCTGCCATCGCCGTGCGGAACGCCCGCCGACTCTCTCCCGTCACCACGTACACGCTGCCCAGAAAGCTCGAAAATGCCGAGCAGACCATTGCCAGCGTCAGCGCCGGGATATACCGCCACGCGGAGAAGTATTCCTCGTCCGCCAGCAGCATCACGCCCACGCGCGACAGCGCGATCATCACCGCACTGCATATTATCACGCCGCCCTGAAATAAAGCCCAAATGCGCGAGTAGAATTTCCGATGCTCGGCGCGGTCGCCCTGCGCCTCCGTCACGGCGGACAGCTGCCATGCGTCCATGAACACCGTGGCGAGCACCGTCAGCATCGTCGGTATCTTCCCGGCGACGGAGTAGATGCCGTTCGCTGCGCTGCCCAGAAAGCCGCTGATCATGTACCTGTCCGCCACGCCCGTTATCCACCAGAATACCGACGTCGGGATGAGCGGCACGCTGTACGCGATGAGCCGCCGGAAGAGCGGACGGGAGATGTGCCGCGTCAGCGCGCCCCACAGCCGCTTTTTCGCGGTCAGCCACAGCGTGCACCCCGCGTCCGCCGCCGCGACGGACAGCACGTACCCCGTCACGCCGAGATGGAACACCGCGAGCAGCGCGATGTTGAAGCCGATGACGAGCGCGGTGTTTATCAGCCCCTGCACGGCGTAGACCGCCATGTCGCCCAGCGCGCGGACGTACTGCGCGCATATGCTGTGCACGCATGAGCACGCCACGTATACCGTCAGCAGCGTGCCGTACCCTGCCGCGCCGGGGATGCGCGGCAGAACCGCCGCGAGCATCGCCGTTCCGGCAATGGTGCACACGATGCCGGCGGTGAACGCCTCGCGGCATTTGTCCGGCACCATCGCGGCGAAGCGGAACACGCCCTCCGCCATGCCCAGCGACACGAGCGGGATGAGGAGATTCGCGGTCTGGGTGATGATGTCCGCCGTGCCGTAGTCCGCCGGGCTCATGTACCAGGTGTAAAAGCGCACCATGAAGAACATCATCAGCTTTGACCCTACCGTGCCCAGGCTGACAAGCGCGGTGTTGGCGGCGAGCATTTTATACTTGCGCCCGGCCTCGGATAATGCCGTGCTCACGGCTCAGGCGCAGGTGTCGTAGCGGTCGTGGATATATTCCTCCATGCCGTCGGTCTCGTGCTCGGGCACGGGCTCGGAGAAGAAGCCGAATACTTCGCCGCTGAGGTCGACATAGCAGATGTAGCTCATCCACTCGGTGGTGAAATCCACCTCGACGAGGGTGTTGTCCTGACGCATGCTGATGTCGGGCACTTCCTCCGGCGTGATGTTTGCGTAGTCAATGGCGGTCTTTGCGATATAGTTATGAATGTTGTGTTTCATTTTGATTTACCTCCGATATGATAAATAGCATCGTCCTTTCCTTTGGACGATGCTATTATCTCGTATGAGGTTTAAATCCCTATAAAACAAGTTTAAACCGAAATTAAACTCAGACTGCCTTTTCGCATATCTCGCGCACGTCGAGCGCGCGGGTGTGGTCGATGTGCGTCCACTCCGGCGTCACGAAGAGCGAATGGATCACGATCGGAACATAGCTGAGCATGAAGAGCGGGAACGTGAAAACGTACAGCAGCTTCCTGCCCGTTGTGCAGTGTATGCTCCGCCACTCCGTGAACGCCGTGATGCCGCCGATGACAAAGAGCGTCAGATAGAGGTTCACCAGCGTTTGCAGCGCCGATACGCCCAGCACGCCCCACTCGTGGTAGTACAGCACGTTCACCAGCGCCGCGCCCACGTTCACCGCAATGCTCAGCCCCGTCAGCACGGCCGCGGGCATGATGCTCATCGCCATGTCGTAGCACGAGAAGCTGCCGTGCAGTATGCCGGAGATGAGCGCGCGTCCGTATTTTCTGAACACCTGCATATACCCGCGCGACCAGCGTAGTCTCTGCGCCCACGACTGGTCAAAGCGGACGGGCTGCTCGTCATAGAGCACCGCCTCCGCGCAGTAGCCCACGCGCACGCCGCGCGTGACGTTGTGGATCGTAAACTCTATGTCCTCCGTCAGCAGATGGAACGGCCAGCCGCCGCCCTGCGCCGCGAGCACCGCCGCCGAGAAGAGGAACCCCGTCCCCGACACGCCGCAGCTCGACCCGAGGCGCATGCGCGCGCCGTTGAGATAGCGCGACTCGCGCAGGAACCACAGCGCGTACCCCGCGGAGATCCAGTTGTCGCCGTAGTTTTTGGAGTTGCGGTAGCACGTGACGATATCGTATCCGGCGGAGAAGGTCTCGTTCATGTGCAGTATGAAATCCCGGTCGAGCACGTTGTCCGCGTCGAGCACGAGATAAGCGTCATAGCGCTGCTGTCCATGGCGCTGCATTTCGCGCAGCAGGAAATCCAGCGCCCAGCCCTTGCCGCGCAGCTGGGTGTTGTGCCGCTCGTATACGACCGCTCCGTGGCTGCGCGCAATGTGCGCCGTTGCGTCGGTGCAGTTGTCGGCGGCAACGAATATGCTTATCTTATCCCGGTCGTAGCTCTGCGCGCGGACGCTGTCGATCAGCTTGCCGATGACGGCCTCCTCGTTCCGTGCCGCGATAAGCACGGCGAAGCGGTGCTTTGGCACCGCGCCGCCGTCCGTGCTGCCTCCGCCGGTCCCGCCGCGCTTCCTGTGTGGCAGCCACGCGACAGGTATGTACAAAAACTGATACACGTAGCACGCGAAGAACAGACACATGATTATGTAGTTTATCATTTCAACGGTATGCATGACACTGCACCTCACTTTTTGTCTCTGGCAACAGCATAACAGCAGCGCGGCGGAAAAGCCATTAAGGTGGGATTAAGTCTTTCTTAATTCTTCACAGGCCTGTCGCGCACGATGCAGAACGCCATCACCGCGAAGATGTTGAAGAACAGCCCCAGCACTGCCCACAGGGACTTGTTCATCCCCACGTTCACCGCGCTCTTGTAAAGCCATGCGATAACGGCGAGCCAGTAGCAGAGCGCCAGCACCGCCCACAGCACGCCGAGACCGCCGATAACGGCGTAGTTCATCGCGCTCAGCGGGGTGATGCGGCTTTTCCATGCATCCTCGTGGTCATGCTCGCGGTCACGGTCGTGCTCGCCGTCGTGACGGTCGCCGGTATCGCCGTTGTCGGCGGAGACGGTCTCGGTCTGCGCGGTGAGGGCGCGCTCCTGCTTGAGCGCCGCCGCGTCGCTAATCTGGCGCGAAAGGCTCAGGGGGATGGCGACGGCGGTGACGACAGCCAGAAGGATAAAGAGAATGGCGATACGCTTGAACGTCTTGGTGTAGTCACGCTTCATAACATGGTCTTTCATTTCTGATTCCTCCGATATATAAAATAAAAATCTGCTCCCTCATTGGGTGATCCCATTATGAGAGAGCAGGTTAAATTTCAGATAAAGCGAAGTTAAACAATATTTAAACGATACCCGACGCCCCACACGGTCTGGATGAGCTGCGGGTTGGACGGGTCGGCTTCAAGCTTATCGCGCAGGCGGTTGATGTGCACGGCGACGGTGATGTTGTCGCCCATGGACTCCAGCCCCCATATCATCTCGTAAAGATCCTCGCGGGAGAATATCTGGTTTGGGTGCCGCGCGAGGAACAGCAGTAGCTCGTACTCCTTGTTCGTCAGCGTCACTGCACCGCCGCGCACCGTGACCGTGCGCGCGTCCGTGTCGATCGTCAGCGCGCCGAGCGTCAGCACCGCGCGCTCCTCCTTCTTCGGCTTGAGGCGCGTGTACTGCGCGAGATTTGCCTTCACGCGCGCCACGAGCACGGCGGGGGAGAACGGCTTTTCGATGTAGATGTAATTGTCCGCGCCGAAGCCAAGCCCGCGTATCTTGTCGATGTCCTGCGTGCGCGCCGTCACCATCAGTATGGGGATGTCAGTCTTTTCGCGAAGCCTGCGGCACACGGAAAACCCGTCCATCCCCGGCAGCATCAACAAGGTCGTACCCGCCGCCCAGCGCCATTTCCAGCCCCTTTACGCCGTCACCGGCGATGTCCGCCGCCATGCCGTCCAGCTCAAGATAGTCCCGCTCGATCTCGGCGATCTCGCGGTCGTCCTCTATTATGAGTATTTTGCTCATTTGTCCGTGCCTCCTTTTTTCAGCGTCACGCATATGCACAGTCCGCCGAGCGGGCTTTTCTCTGCCGCGGCGCTGCCGACCATCGCCTCCGCCGCTTTCCGCACCACGGCGAGACCTATCCCGCTGCCCTCCGTGCCGCGCTCGCGCGCGGGGTCGGCGCGGTAGAATACGTCGAAGAGCTTGTCAAGCTGCCCGTCGTCCACGCCTCTGCCGTCGTCGGCAAAGCGCAGCGTAACCGTGCCGCCGCCCTCCGCCGCCGCGCTTATCGCAATGCGCACGCACTCACGTCCGGAGTATTTCACGGCGTTGTCGATTATGTTCTTCGCGATGCGCCTGAGCTGGCTCTCATCCGCGAGAACAGTGTACCCCGCAAGCGCAGCGGTGTCAATGTCCGTTGCGGCGGTGTAGTCCGCGGCGACGGTGTCGACCGTCGCCTTGGCGTCCACCGTGTTCATATCGAGCGGCAGCTCGCTCAGATCAAGCTTTGAAAACTCAAAGAGCCGGTTGACCATGCCTTCGATCTCCTGCTCCTTGCGGCAGACTGTCTCAATGTACCGCTGGCGCAGCTCCGGCGTCGCCGCCACGCCGTCGCGCAGCGCCTCGCTGTATGCGCGTATGGAGGTCAGCGGGCTTTTCAGGTCGTGCGACATCCCGGCGATCAGCTCCTTGCGGCTCTGCGTGCGGCGCTGCTCATCCTCAAGCGCCGCCTTCAGCTTCGCCGCCATCAGGTCGACCGCGTCGCACACCGCCTTGAATTCGTCCCTGCCAGTGTAGGCGATGGGGCTGTCAAGGTCGCCCTGCTGTATGCGCTCCACCCCCGCCACAAGCTCGTCCAGCGGTTCGGAGATGTGCCGGAAGAGCGAGCGCGTGAGATACACGTTCGTGAAGAATATCGTCAGCAGCAGCGCCGTCCCCACCGCGCCGAGGTATATCCACAAAAAAACCTCAAAGTCGGACAGCGCCGCCTCGTACTGCTCCAGCGTCATGTGCATCTCCTGCAAGCTCAGCCCGAGCCGCGGCAGGTAGTTAGTTTCGAGAATGTACAGCGCTATCCCCCCGCCGAGGAGGAGCAGCAGCGCCGCGATGAGCAGCGGAAACTGTCTTAACGAAAAATTTATCGCTTGCATTTATATCTTAACAACATATATCCCGCAAATATGTTATCATAAAATATAATACGCGATACCGTGAGCCGCGCGAATGGCGAGCGGTAAATATGGCGCGAAGAAAGGAGTAATAGTCTCTCGTGGAATATGACGGCAGCGACGATACAGATAACTGCTCTTATATGATCTGTTCTTATACGGCATATCTACGCCCATTGCTTCGGTATAGGGTATAGGTGTGTCTTTTTTCATGAAGTTTTATGAACAGTAATAAAGGAGCTGAATATGAATCATATTGGAAGTATTATTATAATGGCGGTCTGCATTGCCATGTCCGCGTATTTCAGCGCGACAGAGACGGCATTTTCGTCCTTGAACAAGACACGGCTGAAAGTCCTTGCGGAAAACGGGAATAAACGGGCAGCGCTGGCACTCAAGCTGGCCGGAGACTATGACAGGCTGATCTCTACCATCCTGATCGGAAACAACATTGTGAATATCACCGTCGCGTCCATCGGTACGCTGTTGTTCGTAGCGCTTTACGGCGATATTGGCGCGACGGTCTCTACGGTCGTTGTGACGGTCGTTGTCCTGATTTTCGGCGAGATCACACCCAAGAGCATCGCCAAGGATGCGCCGGAACGGTTTGCACTGTTCAGCGCCCCTTTCATCCGGCTCTGGATATGGGTGCTTACGCCGCTTAATTTTCTCTTTTCACAATGGAAAAGGTTCGTTTCCCGCTTTATCAAGACGGATGGTGATGCAAAAATGTCTCATGAAGAGCTGCTGCTTTTTATGGAGGATGTCAAGCAGGACGGAGGTATTGACGAAAACGAAGGCGAACTTCTGCGAAATGCGCTGGAGTTCCGCGACCTTACGGCGGCGGAGATACTTACGCACCGTATAGAGCTGGAAGCGGTAGACATCAGCGAGAGCCACGAAAATATCGCGAGAGCCTTTACACAGTCCCGGTTTTCCCGTCTGCCGGTCTATCGGAACAGCATCGATCAAATCGTCGGTGTTCTGCATCAGAAGGACTTCTATATCAACGGCAGGATGACAGATCAGCCCATCGTGGAGATCATGACCGAGCCGCTGTTTGTTTATCAGCATACGAAGATTCGAGACGTTCTGAAAATGCTCCAACATAAAAAGTCACATATTGCCGTCGTTGTCGACGATTTTGGCGGAACGCTCGGTATTGTCACGATGGAGGATATATTGGAAGAGCTTGTTGGCGAGATATGGGATGAACACGATGAGGTGGAGGAGGATTTTGAGAAGCTGAGCGAAAACGTCTATCGTGTCGACTGCTCTGTCAGCTTGGAAGATTTCATGGACTTCTTTAATGTCAAGCTGGAGTCTGACAGTGTTTCTGTGGGCAGCTGGATCATGGAGCGTTTGAACAAAATTCCGCAAAAGGGCGAATCCTTTGCAGTCGGCGATCTGGAGATCACTGTTTCTGAATTGAATGCTTACAGGGCGTCGTACATCACCGTCAGGCAACGCGATGCAATCCCAGAATGTGCCCAATAATGGCATGGAGGTATTATGGCGAAAAGAACACAAAGTGCGGACAACAGTAAAAGCGGCATTCCCGCGGAGCGGGAGGTCATAGCTCTTGATAAAACCAGCGTTCGTTACATATTCCGCGTGCTGATGCTGCTTGCGCTGTTTACGTGGGCGCTGATGAATCTTGACGTGGTTTTCGGTGCCATCCGCAGGGTGCTGGCGCTGTTTTCGCCGTTCCTTGTCGGCGGAGGCATAGCATTTCTGATCAATGTGGTTCTCCAGCCGTTAGAACAATGCTGGCGGAAGCTGTGCCGAAAAGCGCCCGCGAAGCTCGCAAGACCGGTGTGCCTCACCTTGAGTGCTATACTTGTGCTCGGCTTTTTGTTTGCCGTGGTGTTTATGATGCTTCCGAGTCTGAGAGAATCCAGCGACGAGTTTATCCGCAATCTCCCAGCATATGCCGATGAGATCGGGCGCTGGTGGGACGACACCGTTCGTTTTGCCGCGAAATACAACATCGTTTTGCCGGATTACGCGATCAACGCCGATTTGCTTGTCGAGAGGATCACTGCTTTTATCAACGACGAGGGGAGCGGGATAATCACGGTAACATGGGGCGCGGCAACGTCTATCCTTTCTGGATTGGTCGATGTGCTTCTGGCGTTTGTTTTTGCGCTGTACCTCCTCGCAAGAAAGGAAGTGGTTGCGGCGCACATGAAAAAGCTGATCACGACGGTGCTTCCGCGAGAGAAAGCGCAGCGCCTCCTCAGCATTGCCGCGTTGACGAATCAGACCTTCACAAACTTTGTCAGCGGACAGCTGACTGAAGCGGTTATTATCGGTGTCCTGTGCTTTGCAGGAATGCTGATTTTGAATATCCCTTATGCCGGTGCGGTCTCCGCTTTTGTCGCTGTCACCGCGCTTGTGCCCATTTTCGGCGCATGGCTCGGCGGCGGACTTGGCGCGTTTCTCATCATGCTTGCAGAACCGATCAAGGCTGTGTGGTTCGTTGTTTTCCTGCTTGTTTTGCAGCAGGTGGAGGGAAATCTTATTTACCCGAAGGTCGTTGGCAAATCCGTTGGACTTCCGGGGCTTCTGGTTTTGATGGCTGTCACGGTCGGGGGCGGGGCGTTCGGTGTTTTGGGAATGCTCTTGAGCGTCCCTGTCTGTGCGGTGCTGTATAGCCTTTATCTGGAGTTCATGAATAAAAAAGATGTGAGGTAAAAATCAAAATCGCCGCGGGGTCAGACCCCGCGGCGATGATACTTTTATCCAAGCTTATCCCCGTTTTTGACCGGCTTGTCCGGCGTTATCAGCACAACGCCGCCCTCGCTGTATGTGCCCAGCACGAGAACTTCTGACATGAAGTCGGCAATCTGCCGCGGCGGGAAGTTGACCACGGCGAGCACCTGCTTGCCGACAAGCTCCTCCGGCTTGTAGTGATCCGTGATCTGCGCCGAGGAGCGCTTCACGCCGATCTCCTCGCCGAAGTCAACAGCGAGCTGATACGCGGGCTTCCGCGCCTTCGCAAAGACCTTGGCCTCCGCAATAGTGCCGACGCGAATGTCCAGCTTCATGAAATCATCAAAAACAGCCATGGTATTTTATCCTTTCGTGTTAGATTTAGTTTTTTGCTTTGCCCCGCTTTGCGGGCAGCTCCGCGACGACGATCGCCGCTATCATGAGCGCGCAGCCGATGAGCTCGTGCGTGCTCATGCGCTCGCCGAGCAGCAGCGCGCCGAACACCGCGGCGAAGAGCGATTCAAGGCTCATCAGCAGCGAGACGACCGCCGGGTTGCCGTCCTTCTGGGCGAGTATCTGGAATGTGTAGCCGAGGCAGCTGGAAAACACCGCGATGTACAGCAGCGGCCATATGCACGCCGCGATATTGCCGAGCGTTATCGTCTCCAGCGGCAGCGCGAAGAGCGACGACAGCACCGCGACGACGAGGAACATCCCGCAACTGAGCACAAGCCCGTCAACGCGCGCGCTGAACCGGTCGACAGCGAGAATCTGCACGGCGAAGAGAAACGCGCACAGCAGCAGGTACAGGTCACTGGGGGAGATGGAGAAGCCGCCGGTAATGCACAGGAAATACATGCCCGCGACCGCGACGGCAACAGCGAGCCAGTGCCGGGGGGTTATCTTCTGCTTGAAGAACACCTGCCCGATAGGCACGAGCACGATGTACAGCGCTGTGATGAAACCGGCCTTTCCGGCGGACGCGCCCATGTTGAGCGCCAGCTGCTGCATATTGGACGCGGCAAACAGCGCCGTGCCGCAGACGATGCTGCCGATGATGATGTCGCGCCGTGTCCCGCGGTCAGACTTTCGGCGCAGCAGGCAGACGGCGAACAGCACCAAAAACGCGATGAGCGAACGCAGCGCCGTTATCGTGAGCGGACCGAGATACTGCGCGCAGACGCTCTGCGCGGAGAAAGCCGCGCCCCATATGATTGCGGCGAGCAGCGCGAAAATTGACTGATGGCGATTTTTTTTCATTGATGGCTCCTTGCGTGACCGGCGTGTTTAATAACAACAAAAAATAATAAATAAGTATAAATCCTGCACCGCCGCAAGTCAATAGCCAGATTTGAGGGAAAAACCACCTGTGTGTTCTATCTATGACGTACAGTGAGAGATGATTTTTGATACAGAGCATAAAAAATCGTCGCGGACATACTCAGTCCGCGACGACGATGGCATGGTCAGCCAATTTTGAGGACAGATGAAAATCATTGTTTGATTTCATTCCGGATGCCCTCAATGGATGGCAATTGTTTTTGCCTAACATTATTGTAGGTTTATTATATCAGATAAGAAGAGAAAAGTAAATAATTTCTTTTTTGCTAACCGACAGATCTTCAGGACATTCTCACGCATCATGTCAACGACTTCTTGAAGCTCTGCTTTAAATGCAGGACTATTGCGTCAGTCGCCTTAATCACCAGCATCGGTATTGAGCAGCTCACGAAGCGCATCCAGTCCGTCCCGGTTAAGAACTACGGTGGCAACGGTTTCATTTTGGATGGACGCAACAGCACCATCCTCGTTAAGAATCGGGTAACGCTGCTTGAATGAAAGGACAAACTCATTCTTCTTGCTGTCGACGGAGAAAGAGAACGCATTTGAATAATTAAGCATACTTCACACCTCACATTTCTTTTAATTCGGTATCAGCTTCCACAGCGGTAACAGTGGACATATCTTTGGAGAAGGAAGCGCTGCGCCAACCGGACGGATTGAACTGATAAATGTTACTTCCACCAGATGGGTAATGCTTTATCGGGGTAGGCTGGATAGGAGACTGAAGCTCAAGATTGAGGACAGAAGCGATCGCAACAAGTGTAGAAAGCGTAAAATTTGCATCCCCTTTTTCCCAACGGGAGACAAGCCCCTGCGACACACCGAGCATCGCAGCAAGCTCTTTCTGACTGAGATTAAGTTCCTGCCGTCTCATGGAAATTTCGGCGGCGATCATTGCTTGAAGCGTCGCCAATGCAAACGCCTTATCATCAAGACCGTCTGCAAAAGAAGAGACGAAAGTACGCATATCATTTTTTGAAGCCATTTTCATATTCCTCCTTCAATGTGGCGAGCCGGAAAAGTGCCGGCTCTATGTATGGAGTGTAATCGGTATTACGTTTTCCAGCTCTCTCATAAAACGGAATCAAGAGTACTGGACGGCCATCCGGCATAAATGCGTAGAGAATCCGAATGTTGAAGTTCGTTCCAGCAAAGTGCATACTGTATAGCCCGGAACCAATCTTTTCAAACTCTCTGAGCCTGACAGCTTCAATGCCAAGCGACGACAATTGCCGCAGCCGAACAAGGAGCAACTTAAAGAATTGCAATTCAGCCCCTGAAACGGCAATAATCTTCAAAAGTTCCTCAATCAAACTCTCGTGATACAAAAAGCCGCAGAGATAACGGACTAAATAGCTGAGTGTATCATCTTTATTCATACTATGCCCCCGTTACGCAAATGATATTACATAAAAGTAATTTTTTCAAGTACTTCAAGAGAAAAATTTTAAAAAGTTTATTTTCTTTCAACGTCCACAGTCAATACCGAAGGCGCTCTTTTGGAATCAGAGACGGACAGCCCATCTATCTCGGTCTTCACTACATAAAGGCGTCGTTGTACAAAGTCCACGGAAAGGTATAAAGGAAAGAGCGTATCTTTTTCGGCGTTTACTTCCTCTAGACGTCGGATATCCACGGCCTGTCTGACGTCATCCAGTTCAAGCTGGTGTTTGCGCTCGGGCAACTGCGGTTTCATGAGGCTCCACAGCAAAAAGGTTCGAAAAGCGGGATTCATTCAGCCAATTTTGAGGACAAGGATTTCTACTTCATTTATTGCAATTCCTTGTCAATTTTCGTAATCCGCATAGTCTGATAATAAACTAGCAGCATTCAGTAAACTGGTTTTATTCGCTTGGCAAAAACACAAGCGTCCCAAAATGACTTCATCTTCCTCTTTATACTGATGGACAAATACTGCATTATAAACTTCATCGAGTCTTTCTTTTAGATTAACAAGTTTTACTGTGTCGGATACCATTCTGGGATTAAAAGTTTCACTACCCTTAAGAGTATTTGATAATGATGAAACTGGGATTATTCTATTACTCAGCACGTGATATAATGGGGATGAATTTTTACCATGACCAAACTCTTGGTATGCTGTCTGATCGCTAATTTTTAATCCAAGCATGATTGGCAAAATATACAACAGGCAAAATCGGTTTGCAAGGTCCTCCGGAAACATGATTATGCCAACTTCACTATTCAGATACTTATACATTGCCGTTTTCGCTAGTCTATAAAACCTTGCAGACTCGCGTATAGAGAATTCGTTCGCCATTATCACAGCTTTGCAGACTCGCTCATATACAATGGAATTGCTATTTGCGCCCATTCCAGAATATGGTCCGTCCATATTTGCAGGTGGCAAATCTACCATCAAGTCAAAGAACCGATCTAAATATCGGAATGCATCGAAGTCGGATCCATAGTACTGTTTTATCGTGTGTTGTAATTCGCTAATATTAATTGAAAACACAAACGTAATGCGATCGTTTGTGAAATAATGCTTTATTCGTTCCAAAAGTCGTACTGC
>CAKTKU010000004.1 GCA_934572335.1 uncultured Oscillospiraceae bacterium | reverse complement strand
TTAGGCAACGAGATGTCCCATGCCTATGGCTGGCTGCCATAAACCAAGGGGCAAATATATAGTAACAGGAGGTTTTAATATGAATAAATTTTCTTTCAAGCTTAATAAACGCGGTATTGTTGTTTTATTTCTTGTTTTTGCCGTGTTGTCATCGTTGACCATTTTCAATGCTTACGGCAAATATACCGCTAATGGGACTGTAACAGATTCAATTTCCCTCAATGTTATAAGCAAGCAATATATATTGGAAACAGGCTCACAATTTAACACTCATGTAAGACGCGCAGGACTGTATAGAGCAAGTAAAATTGTATTTGGATATACAAAGGGTTTTGCTGACATTATAAAGAGCTGTACCAACCCGGTAGTTGTGGATTCCGAAAACAAAGGAACAATAAAGCTATATTGGGATACTGATAAGACTACCGCATATGTGTTAAGTGACAGCAAAATCATGGCAAATCCCGACTGTTCACGTATGTTTTGGAATCTGAGCGCGACAGAATTGCAGCCGTATAATCTGTCGACTTCCTTGACAACAAATATGTCTAAGATGTTTGAGCAGTCAAGCTTTACAGAGCTTGATTTAAACTGGATGGATACGAGCAATGTAACCGACATGAGTTACATGTTTGATTATGCAAAGTTTACTAGCCTGAGCTTAGATGCATGGGATACACACAATGTAACGACTATGGAAAGTATGTTTTCAGGTATAGGTGTGCCAACCTTTACTTTGCCGGGAACTTTTAACACAAGCAATGTTACAAACATGTCAAGAATGTTTGAATATGCTAAATGTACGGCTGTTGTATTCCCAAGCACTTTCGACACCGGCAATGTAACAACAATGGCATATATGTTTGATCAAGCAAAATCATTAACTTCACTTGATTTATCCTGCTTTAATACTGTCAAAGTAACAACTATGCAAAGAATGTTTTACGGTATGCAGATATCCAGTCTTGACTTGCACAGCTTCTCTAATACGTCATTAGAGAACTGCAACGAGATGTTCAGGGAAAATGATAAACTCGAAAGCATCTATCTTTGTGGTTTTACATCCAAAGCAATGAGTAATATATCATATATGTTTGCAGATATCGGCGATAGATCATATTATGAGAAATTCTATCCCAGAATATATACACTATCTGGAATTAGTATTGCAGATTCATCTTACTCTGGATATGGTCCATTTTACAGATCTCATGTACAAGGTCCAGCTGGAAAATCTGGTGTTAACACGATCGGTTACGAAGGGAAATATGCAAAACAGGCAAGGGATGGGCTTTTTACAATATGCCAAAATCCCACTCATAATCACTCTGTTAATACATTATCATCATTCAGCGTTGTTATTGATACCACTGGTTTCGGTAACATGACAGCAAGCCAGACTGATTGATAAACCTCTCATCCAAGGAGATGAAAAACCATGAGTAAAAAGTATATTCAGCGCGGTCTCGTGCTTGCGCTGTCGCTGCTGCTGGCGCTCGCGGCGTTCGCCGTCCCTGCGTTTGCCGACGATGAAGCCGTCCCAACGGAGACAAGCACCGCCAAGACCTTCACATGGACGGATAATGAGCCGCTCGTGCTCAATATCCGCGCCGATGAGGGCTTCCGTATGCCGGAGTTCTTCCTCCTGCGCATCAATGACGCGGAGTACACCGTGTTCACCACCGGCGCGGAGAACCCGGAGGGCATCGAATATGATTCCTCGACCGGCAAGCTCAGCGTTTCGCCCGCGCTCATCCATGATGGGGACAGCTTTGCCCTTGTCGGCTCCGCCGTCGGCGTACACGTCGCCGCCGAGGGGCTGACGGACATTGCGGTCAGCGCCGACTTGGGGCGGGACTTCTCCGCCGCCAAGCCCGTGGAGCTTGCGCTTACCCCTGCGGAGGGCTATGTCCTCCCCGCGGAGCTGCACCTTGTGATAAACGACATTCTCTATACTGTCTATACTGACGGCACGGTGTATAATGACGGCGTTGCGTTTGACCCCGCGCGCGGTGTGCTCACGGTCGATGCATCGTATCTCAAGATCGGGCAGACGCTGACGCTCTCCGGCGCGGCGGTCTGTATTGACCCGGATAAGGAAGCGGAACGCGAGCAGGAGGCAGACCCGAATCTTTATGTCGCCGTCGACGTCACCGCGCTGGAGAACATCACGTTCACCGAGACCGCGTCGAACACCGAGATGAAGCGCGGCGAGGGCAATGTGGTCACGCTCGCGCCGGGGCAGGATCTGGCGCTGTCCGTCGCGCCCGCGCCCGGCACGGTGCTGCCCGAAGCGCTCTCTGTAACTATCCGCCGCGCCGACGGGTTTGTGATCGAAGAGACCTTCCGCTTTGACGGCAAGGAGAACGCGCAGTTCCTCGCGTTCGACCCCGCGACACAGCAGATGCGCATCGCTGCGAACATCATCCTCAACCTCGACGCCATTGTCATTGCACCCGTCCCCGCCCCGGCAGTTGAGCCGACCCCAGAACCGACCGCCGCTCCTGCTGTTGAACCATCTGCGACACCGAGTGTTGAGCCCAGCGTTATGCCTACGGCTGCACCGTCGACCGCACCGAGCGCCGAGCCGACTTTCGCACCCACGGCTTCGCCCTCTGCATCCCCCGCCGTGTCGCCCGCCGTGTTGCCCAGCCCCTCCCCGGCGGCAAGCCCCGCGGTTTCCCCGGTCGTCTCACCCACGGTCAGACCGTCCACTTCACCAGTGGAATAAAACAGAAAAAATACAAGCGTCCGACTTGACAGAATCCAAGTCGGACGCTATAATACTAAGTGAAAAGGGTGCTGCAACAAGCGGTTAGCCCGTTATGATAGTTTTTCTATTGAAAAAACCGTCACCTGCCGGGGTGGCGGTTTTGCTTTACGGTTATCGTGATCGTGTATATGAATACATGAAAGGTAATCGTAATTGGCATATGCTTCACCTCCTTTGCGGAGATGTAGCTAACCGCCGTTACGCGGCATAAGCTTGCGTTGCCACGCGCTCATGCCTGCCGTTGTGCAGCACCCCGGTACAATATATGTACCATGCATAGAATACCACATATCCCGCCAGAACGCAACATTTTTTGACAAATATGTATGAAATATACGGAGCGCACCGCGATTTTTATTCCGCGGTGCGCTCCGTTTGTCATGCGGTGATAGAATTATATCCTACTACTAAATTTAGGAGGAAAACCATTATGTCCAACACAAATGTACAGATCACCGCAGAGGAGCCGCGCTTTTCGTATTATTGCGATCAGTGGCTCGAACTATGCCGGCAGCGGCTCAAGGTGTCCACGCATTATAAGTATTCCGGCATTGTGAACAAGTACCTGAAGCCGGAGTTCGGAAATCTGCCGCTCCCGGAGCTGACAACACAGCGCGTCGACGCGCTGTACGCAAAGCTTATCGGCGAATACGAGCTCGCGCCGACGAGTGCGAAAAACGTTCTGAGCGTTCTGGGCGCGGTGGTGAAATACACCGCCCGCGTGTGCCCAATGTACGCGCCGCGCGTGCTGATCGACATCCCGCACACAAAGCAGCCCGAGGCGCGCGTGCTCACGGTCGACGAGCAGAAGCGGCTCATCGCATATTTGAGAACGGACATGGACACGTGCAAATTCGGCGTGCTGCTGGCGATGCACACGGGACTGCGCATAGGCGAGCTGTGCGCCCTGCGCTGGAAGGACATTTCCCTCAGAAACAGGACCATCAGCGTGTCCGCGTCCTTGCAGCGCATACCCGACACACGGCAGGAGAGCACCGGACGCACGATGCTGCACATCGGCTCAACAAAAAGCTCGTCGTCCAAGCGCGTCATCCCGGTGTCGGAGCGCGTGATGCTGCTCATCCGCCGCGCGAAGCAAAACGCGGGTGAATGCTATATCCTCACGGGGACACTCCACTGCATGGAGCCGCGCCTGCTGCAATACCACTTCAAGGTGTACACAGAGGCGTGCGGGCTGAAAAATGTACATTTTCACACCCTGCGTCACACGTTCGCCACGCGCTGTGTCGAAGTCGGGTTCGAGGTCAAGTCTCTCTCGGAGATACTCGGTCATTCATCCACGAAGGTGACGCTCGACCGATATGTGCACTCGTCCATGGACCTCAAGCGCAGGAATATGCGCCGCCTCTCCAATGTGGGGCTGTGACGGAGCGCGCTGCCGTATCAGTCATAACGCTGGTCGATGACGCGCTTTGTCTTTTTCATGCTGCGCGCGAGCGTCCCGTGCGGCACGACCTCGACCTCCGGCGTCATGCCGATGCGGCTTTTGAAAAGCTCGCGTATCACGCCGCTTGTCTGCGCGAAGTCGACGCCGTCCTCCGCCTCGGCGGTAAGCACCATGCGGTCGCGCCCGCCCTCGCCGCGGGATATGACGATCTGATACTCGCTCAGCGCGCCCTCGACCGTGCCGAGCAGCTCCTCGACCTGACGGGGGAACATATTCACGCCGCGCACCTTGAACATATCGTCGCTGCGCCCCTGTATGGTGTCGAGCCGGGGGAAGACACTGCCGCAGGAGCATTTCTCCGGGATGATGCGCGAGAGATCGCGCGTGCGGAAACGCAGCAGCGGGGCGCCCTCCTTCACGAGCGTCGTGATGACGATCTCTCCGACCTCGCCGTCCGGGACGGGGATGCCGGTCACGGGGTCGATGATCTCGATATAAATATAATCGTCCCAGTAGTGTATGCCGTGCTCATGCCGGCAGTTGATGCCGATGCCGGGACCGTAGATCTCCGTCAGACCGTAAATGTCGTACAGCTCAATGTCAAGATCACGGCGGATGCACTCGCGCATTTTCTCGCTCCAGCGCTCGGAGCCGAATATGCCCTTTTTGAGGCGGATGCTGTCGCGCAGACCGCGGCGGCGGACCTCCTCGCCCAGCAGCAGCGCGTAGGACGACGTCGCCGTGAGCACGGTCGTGCCGAGATCCTGCATCATTTGCAGCTGCTTGTCGGTGTTGCCCGGTCCCATCGGGATCACCATCGCGCCGAGCTTTTCCGCCCCGGCCTGAAAGCCACTGCCCGCCGTCCACAGACCGTACGCCACGGCGATCTGCACCCTGTCCTCATTCGTCACGCCCGCCATCTCGTAGCAGCGCGCGAAAATGGTCGCCCAGTCGTCCACGTCCCTGGCGGTGTAGGGGATGATGACGGGCTTGCCCGTTGTGCCGGAGGAGGAGTGGATGCGCACGACCTCGCGGTCGGACACCGCCTGAACGCCGAGAGGGTACGCCTCGCGCAGGGCGTTCTTGTCCGAGAACGGGAGGCGCTCAAAGTCCTCCTGCGTTTTTACGCCCGTGATGCCCGCGCGGCGGTAGACCTCGCTGAAATAGTTGCCGGAGGCGAGAATGCGTTTGACCTGCGCGTCGACCTGCTGCAGCTGTGTGTCGGTTAGTTTCATGGCTTTGTTCTCTTTCATATGTTATAGCCCGCCGCGCTTTGGAGCGCGGCTTTTATTCATTATACCACATTTGGAAAATGAATCAAGAGAATCCCGCTATTCATTCGCGATAGCCGCGACGACCGACATGTTCTTTATCCGTTTTGACGGCGCGTATACCGCCGCGGCGCACGACACTGCGACCAGCGCGATTATCACGGCGACCGCCCCAGCGGGGAAAGCCCATGGCTCGCCGAAGTGCGAGGTCACCATTGCTTCAAAGAACGCCCTGTTGAGCGGAAGCCCCGCGGCGAGACCGATGACGCTGCCGAGCGCGGCGTAGGTCACGGCCTCGACCGTTACCATTTTCGTGAGCTGCCCGTTGTCCATGCCGAGCGCGCGCATCACCCCGTATTGCTTGAACCTTGCCGAAACGCTCATGGATATGCTGTTCATGATGTTGAACACCGTGATGAGCGCGATGACCGCCAGAAAGCCGTACACCAGAATGCGGAACAGCCAGTATGTGCCGCGGGTCTGGCGGTTGTCCTCCCGGTAGTCGATGAAGGAATGCTCTCCCGCCAGAGAGCGGACGTAGTTGACATCGCTCTCCGCGGCGTCCTCTGTGAACTTCACGGACAGGATAGTGTAATCGCGCTTGCCGGTGAGGCGGGTGAACGTCTCCTCCGAGCAGACGACAGTGGCCGTGCCGTCCGACCATATCCCGACCGACAGCTCGCCCGCGATCTCAAGCGTTTCGCCGTTGATCTCTATTTTGTCGCCATTTTTCAGCACGCTGTCCTTATTATGAATCGTGAAGGCGTAATTGCTGTCGCCTTGGATCGAGGATATATCCCCGCTTATCACGGCGTTTTTTTCCGACCAGTCGAGCATATAGCGGTCATACGATATGAGGTCGACCTCGTCCGTTTTGTCGGACAGTGCCGGGGTGCGGAGCGCGAACATACTGCCGTATACGTCCTGTATACCGTGCCGCCCGGCGAGCTCATCATACAGCTCCCGGCTGACGGCACAGCTCCCGTCGCCGCTTGTTATGGAGACGTCGGGCGTATACCCGCGGAGCGAGGGCATTGCGTGCGCGATGAACCCGAGCATGGATGAAAAGCTGAGGAACATCACGATGCTCACCGCGAACGACAGCGTCATGAGCACGAGATTCTTCTTTGACGCCGCCGCGTGGTGAATGCCAAGCGCGGTCTCGATTTTCCCGGAGTTGGCGTGCACCCCGCGGCGCACGGCGGCAGCCGTGACCCCGCCGGAGACCGCCGCCGCGGGCGAGACGCGCGAGGCGCGTCTGGCGGGGGACTGCGCTGCGAGCATTACGGTCACAAGCCCGATGCCGACGCCGCAGACGATGCCGACAGGGCTGACGGCGAACAGGGGTAGCTCCGCAAACTCGCCGCCGATGGCGCACTTCAAAAGGGCGCACAGCCCCCACGTCACGACAACCGCGGCGGCGATGCCGATGGGGATGGCAATCCTGCACCAGTTCAGCGCCTCAAGGCACACAAAGTGCCTGACCTGCCGCGTGCTCGCGCCGATGCAGCGCAGCATGCCGAAAAACTGCGTCCTCTGCGCGACGTTGCTGTTCATGCTGCTGGAGATCATGAGCACGCCCGCGGTCAGCACGAGGAAGAACAAAAACACCGCAATGCCGTAATAGCCGATGATGTACGAATTGCTGCTGAAGCCCTCAAGCCCCATGGTGGCGGCGTTTTCGGAAATGTTTGCGTCTGTAAGGGCGTATTCCGCCTTTATCTCGGCTTTCGCTTCCCGCGCGTTCGTGTGCGCGGTGAAGCGAATGTAGTATTCGGGGTAGGAATCCCGGCTATCTGTGAGATTGCAGAAGGCATTGAAAGCCTCCTTGTCCACAAGCGCGACAAGTGCGTCATAAAAAACGGCGGATTCGTCATACCTGAGGCCGGACACGGTGTATTCCACATCGCCCGCGGGCGTGGTGAGCGTTATCCTGTCGCCGATGTGTATGTCAAGAAGCTCCTCCGCGTTCATGCTCAGCATGATCTCATCCGCGCCGCAGGGGAAGCGGCCTGTGTATTCATCTGTACGTATGTCGGTGATGTATGCCTCCTCCGTGCCGCATACGGCGGTCAGCTTGCCGCCTATGCGGTAATCCTGGTCGAGCTTATAATTCACGCTGTCGAACCACGCCGCGGCGGCAATGTCGCCGCGGGAGAGTATGCCGCGCGCTGTTGTATCATCTATGTTTTGTAGCATTACGTGCCAATTGCCGTGCTTTGCGATGAGCTTTGCCTTTTCCGCGTGGACGCCCATGTCCGCCATGGAGAATACGCCGCTCACGAGAAACACCGCGAGGACGATGCACATGATCGTCATGCGGCTCTGCTTTCTCTTCACCCTTGCCGAGATGGGGATGAGTTCAAGGTAGCTCCTCATTCGCTGCACCTCCCAAGGTCGCGCAGCTCGCCGTCAGCCACCTCAAGCACGCGGTCGGCGGCGGAGGCGATGGAGGTGTTGTGCGTTATCATTATCACCGTCTGCTCGTAGCGCCGCGACGCCGCTTTCAAAAGCGCAATGACGTCGGCGCTGTTCCGGCTGTCAAGGTTGCCCGTCGGCTCGTCCGCGAGGATGAGCGTCGGGCGCGTGAAGAGCGCGCGCCCTATCGCGGCGCGCTGCTGCTGCCCGCCGGAGAGCTGGGAGGGGAGATGGTGCCGCCGCTCCTCAAGCCCGAGTACGGAGATAAGCTCATCAAGATACGCCTTGTCCGGCTTCTGATAGTCCAGCAGCACGGGGAAGGCGATGTTCTGCTCTACGTCCAGCTCCGGGATGAGGTTGAACGCCTGAAAGACAAAGCCGATGCTCCTGCGGCGAAACACCGTGCGCGCATCGTCGCGCATGGAGAAAATGTCCCGCCCGTCGATCTGCACCGTCCCGGCGGAGGGCGTGTCGAGCGCGCCGATCATGTTCAGCAGCGTGCTCTTGCCGGAGCCGGACTGCCCCACGATGGCGACGAACTCCCCACGGTCGACGGAAAAGCTGACGTTTCTGAGCGCGTGCACGGCGGTATCACCCGCGCCGTAGGTCTTGCACAGCCCGCTCACTTCAAGTAGTTTCATGGTTATCCCACCTTTCGCAGGGTATGCTACCACCCGCGGCTTACTCCGCCGTGAATCCCAGCTTACAGTTTTGTAAGCTTCAGCCCTCCGTGCTCCACTTGTAGCCCATGCGCCGCACGGTCAGCAGCATTTTCGGCGCGGCGGGGTCGTCCTCTATCTTCGCGCGGAGGCGGTGGATGTACACGGCGAGCGTGTTATCGTCAACGTAGCACTCCGCGCCGTCCCACAGGCGGCGGAGTATCTGCTCCTTGGACAAAACGGCGTTCGGGTGCTGCATCAGCATGCATAAAAGCCGGTATTCCGCCGCCGTCAGCTCCAGCGCCGTGCCGTTTTTGTATGCCTGACTCTCGGCAAGGCGCACGGTGATGCCGTTGGAGCGCAGCTCGCTCTCCGCGTGTCCTCCGCCCGCGCGGCGCAGCAGGGCGTTGATGCGCGATATGAGCACGCCGAGCTTGAACGGCTTTGTGATGTAATCGTCGCCGCCGATGTCCAGCCCCATTATGATGCTCGTCTCCTCATCGGAGGCGGTGAGAAAGATGATGGGCACGCCGGACGACGCGCGCACCCTGCGGCAGAAGTCAAACCCCGTGCCGTCCGGCAGGGAGACATCCAGCACCAGAAGCGTGTATCCGCCAGCTGCCCACAGCGCGCCGCCCTCGGCGAGCGTGCGCGCGGTGTCGACCGCCCAGCCCTCTTTTTCAAGCGCGAAGCGCAGCCCGACGGCAAGGCTCATATCATCCTCCAGCAGCAGAATCTTCACCATATCGCCCAGACCTCCCGTGAAATATCTTAAAACATGTGTCTTGGTTTATTATAATTTGCTTTGCGCGATATTACAAGCACCGCTATATCTAGACCAAAATTAGAAAATAGTTGATATTTCACTGCGTATGTGGTAATATCTTTTTTGTCTGAGTATTGGCGCGCGCTTTTGCGCAGCCGATATGTGACGGACAGCTTTATTGGAAGGTGCACATTTTGGATAAATATGTTATACACGGCGGAACACCGCTCCACGGCGAGGTCGAGATAAGCGGCGCGAAAAACGCGGCTGTTGCGATCATCCCGGCGGCGCTCATGGTCGACGGCGTATGCCGTATAGAGAATTTGCCGCAGATAAGCGACACGGATATGCTCCTCACCATCCTCACGGAGCTGGGGGCGAAGGTGCGCTATATCAACCCCTCCACGGTCGAGATCGACTGCACGGACGTGCATCTTCAGGATGCGCCCTTTGACCTTATGCGCAAGATTCGCGCGTCGTATTACCTCATCGGCGCTATGCTCGGGCGCTTCGGCAAGGCAAAGACGACTATGCCCGGCGGGTGCAACTTCGGTGTGCGCCCGATTGACCAGCATATAAAGGGCATGACCGCGCTGGGCGCGGCGGTCGATGTGAAAAACGGCTTCGTGCTCGCTGACGCTGACGGCGGACGGCTGCACGGGGCGAGAATATACCTCGACAAGGTCTCTGTCGGCGCGACGATGAACATCATCCTCGCCGCGACGCTTGCGCAGGGGCGCACGATAATTGAGAATGCCGCCCGCGAACCGCACATTGTCGACCTCGCCAATTTCCTCAACTCCATGGGCGCGGACGTGCGCGGCGCGGGGACGGACACTGTCAAGGTCAACGGCGTGGAGCGCCTGCACGGCGGCACGTACACCATCATCCCCGACCAGATAGAGGCAGGGACGTACATGGTCGCCGCCGCCGCGACGAGCGGAGAGGTGCTCGTGAAAAACGTCATCCCCAAGCATCTTGAGTGCATCAGCGCAAAGCTCCGCGAGACGGGCACCATCGTGCAGGAATATGAGGACTCCGTTCTTGTCAAGGGCGCGAGCACACTGCGCCGCGCGAACATCAAGACCCTGCCGTACCCCGGCTTCCCCACTGATATGCAGCCCCAGATGGGCACGCTTCTCTGCCTCGCGCAGGGGACGTCTGTCATTACTGAGGGCATTTACGATAACCGCTTCAAATACGTCAATGAGCTTCGCAAAATGGGCGCGGAGATACAGGTCGACGGCCGCATGGCGGTCATAGAGGGCGGCACAACGCTCACGGGCGCGCCCGTCATGGCGTGCGATCTGCGCGCGGGCGCGGCAATGGTCATTGCCGGTATGTGCGCCTCCGGGGAGACCGTGGTGGAGGATATCCACTATATTGAGCGCGGCTATGAAAACTTTGTCGGGAAGCTCCGCAAGCTCGGCGCTGACATTGAGATCGTCAGCTTCCCCGACAGACAGGACGGCGCGGAGAAGGTAATTTCCGTTTCCTGATGAGAGCAATCATTTTTGCCAGCAGTTCCAGCGGCAATTGTCTTGCGGTGTCGCACGGCGGCACTCATATATTGATCGATGCCGGAATTTCCATGCGCAGGATAGTTGCCTCTGCCGCTCAGGCGGGGCTAACAATGGGAAATATCGGCGGAGTGCTCATTACGCATGAGCACTCCGATCACGTTTCAGGGCTGAAGACCCTGCTGAAAAATTACCCTGTGGAGCTTTATGCCCCGCACACCGTCGCAAACCGCATCATGGGCATGCTGCCCGACGCAATGGGCAGGACGCACATCATCCCCGTGGGGGAGCGTTTTACGATAGGTGAGCTTTTGCTCACGGCGTTCCACACCAGCCACGACACGGATGAGAGCGTCGGCTATCGGATAGACGCCGGAGAGGAGAGCTTTGCCGTCGCCACGGACACGGGGCGCGTCACGGATGAAATGCTCTCCGAGCTCACTGGGGTAGACGCCGTGCTCATTGAGGCAAACCACGATGTCCAGCGCCTTCTCGACGGGCCGTATCCGCCGTATCTCAAGCGGCGCATCCTCGCGGACACGGGGCATTTATCGAATGCCGACTGCGCCGCGCTTGCCCGCACGCTTGTTGAGCGCGGGACGCGGCAGGTGATCCTCGGGCATCTCAGCCGCACCAATAACACTCCGCAGCTCGCGCTCGATACAGTCGCGCCGGCGCTTGACGGACTCGGGGCGGAGCTTTTGTGCGCGCCGGAGCTGGGGTATATGGAGATAGAAGTTGGGGAGTGCTGCCTATGCTCGCGGTGAAGCTAATATGTGTCGGCAAAATGCGCGAGCGGTTTTTCATTGACGCATTCGCGGAGTATGCCAAGCGCTTACAGGCGTACTGCAAGTTTGAATGCGCCGAGCTGACGGAGCAGCGCCTATCCGATAACCCCTCGCAAAATGAGATCGCCGCGGCGCTCGCGCGCGAGGCGGCGGACATCGGGCGGAATATCCCACCCGATGCCTATGTCGTCGCCATGTGCGTCGAGGGGCGGCAGATGAAAAGCGAGGGCATGGGCGACCTCATCGCCGCGCGCGCCGGTTCCGGCAAGCCGAAGCTGTGCTTTGTGGTCGGCGGCTCGTTCGGGCTGGATGAGAGCGTAAAGCGCCGCGCGGATATGCGCCTGAGCATGTCGGAGATGACGTTTCCGCACCATCTCGCGCGCGTGATGCTTGCCGAGCAGATATATCGGGGCTTCAAGATAAACGAAGGCTCGAAATACCATAAATGATTATCATGAATGACGAAAAGGAGCGCCGCATGAGCGATAATATGGACTTTGACTGGGGACGCGCGCTGCCGGGTGAGCTTTTGGCGCGCTGGCCGAAAGACGAAAACGGCGAACCGGAGCGCCCCGCCTTTCTCTGCAACTGCGACAATATCGACATGAGCGATGTTCTGCGCGTGAATATGCTGGAAGCGTACAGTATCCCGTGTCTGCGCGTGTATCCGGGCGACGGAAGCTTTGGGCGTGTCGTGCTGGGCATGAGCGGACAGGGGACGGATATATATGTTCCGGAGAGCCTTTTGGAGGACGCGACGGAGCTTTGCAAGGAGGAAAACAATGAGGAATTATAAAGAAGAGTATGAGCGCTGGCTGGACAGCCCCGCGCTCTCCGAGCAGGAGTGGGCAGAGCTCAACGCCATACATGACGACGAGAAGGAGATAGAAAACCGCTTCTTCGCCCCGCTTGAGTTCGGCACCGCGGGTCTGCGCGGCACGATGAAGCTCGGGCTGCACAACATGAACGTGCACATCATCCGCCACGCGACACAGGCGTTCGCCAATGTCATTGCGGCGGAGGGCAGCGAGGCTTGCAGCAAGGGCATCGCCATCGCGCACGACTGCCGTCTCAACGGCGTGACCTTTGCCAAGGAGGCTGCCTGCGTCATGGCGGCAAACGGCATCCACGTCCGCTTTTTTGAGAGCCTTCGCCCTACGCCGGAGCTGAGCTTTGCCATCCTGCACTACGGCACGACCGCCGGTCTCAACATCACCGCCAGCCACAACCCCAAGGAGTACAACGGCTATAAGGTCTACTGGTCTGACGGCGCGCAGCTCCCGCCCCACAAGGCAGAGGCGATCGCCAAGCAGATGGAGGCCATAGACATCTTCACCGGCTTCAAGACCTGCGATTTTGACGAGGCTGTCGCCGACGGACGCATTGAGATCATCGGCGCGGAGACGGACGAGGCGTTTTTGAACTGCGTCCTCGCTCAGGCGGTCAACAAGGAGGTCGTGCGCGAGGTTGCGGACGATCTGCGCATCGTCTATACGCCGTTCCACGGCTGCGGGTACAAGCTCGTCCCAGAAGCACTCAAGCGCCTTGGCATAAAGCACCTCTACCCCGTTGAGCAGCAGATGGTCATCGACGGCAATTTCCCCACTGTCGCCAGCCCCAACCCGGAAAATCCCGAGGGCTTCTATCTCGCGGTGGAGCTTGCAAAAAAGGTCAACAGTGACCTCATCATCGGCACCGATCCCGACTCTGACCGCATCGGCACCATGGTGAGAAACCCGGAGGGCGAGTATGTCACCATCACGGGCAATCAGCTTGGCGTGCTGCTGCTGGACTATGTCATCACTGCCCGCAAGGAGACCGGGACAATGCCGGAAAACCCCGGCACGGTTGCCAGCATTGTCACCACCGCGATGGCGCGCGCCGTCGCCGAGGCAAACGGCGTGCACTTTGAGGACACGTTCACCGGCTTCAAGTTCATGGCGGAGCGCATCGCCGAGTGGGCGGCCGCCGGTACATATAAGTACATCTTCGCCTTTGAAGAGAGCTACGGCTACATGTGCGGCGACTATGTCCGCGACAAGGACGCGGTAACGGCGGCAATGCTCGTGGCGGAAATGGCGGCGTTCTATCACAAGAAAGGAATGACCCTGCTCGACGCGATAAACGCCCTCTACGAAAAGTACGGCTGGTTTATGGAGAAAACCATCAACCTCGTCATGCCGGGGCTTGACGGACTTCAGAAGATGGGTGCGCTGATGAGCTCTCTGCGCTCCGAGCCGCCTCAGGAGATCGCGGGCGAGGAGGTCATCCGTCTGCGCGATTATTCCGACGGCAGCATCTGGGTCGCGGGGCTGGGCAAGGTCGACAAGACGCCTATCTCCGGCTCGAACGTGCTGTACTTCGAGCTTGCCGACGGGTGCAGCTTCATCATCCGCCCCTCCGGCACAGAGCCGAAGATAAAGGTGTACATCCTCACACGCGGCAAGAGCAGGGAAGCCTGCGAGGCGGCAGTGAAGAAATACGAGGCGTTCGCCGACACGCTCCGTCGGTGATCCGTCAGCAATCAGAACGCCAGACCATACAAAAAATACGCCAGCACGGCGGAAATACTTGCGCTTATCAGGCGCCCTGCGAAATGCAGGGCGCCTTTTATGCCGCTCTCGGCGATGACCGCCATGGTCTGAAAGTGCACGGATATGCCACCCCAGCCAACGAGAAACGCCGCGAGCGCGAGGTTCACTGCGTTCAGACCGAGACCGCGCATCGCGCCCACGCCGCTGCCAAGCTCCAGTATGCCGGTCAGCAGCGCCCGCACCCAGTGCAGCTCCCACCCCGTCGCGGCGGCAATGCGCCCCACGGATAGGGAGAAAAAGCCGCCCGCATCCAGAAGACCGACCAGCACCGTGAAGCACACCACAAACGCGCACACGTTGAGGATGGACACGAGCGCCTGTTTCACCGCGCTTGGGAACGCCTCGGCAAACGGCGCGCCGGTCTCCTCTGCGGTAACTTCACATATTACAGCGTCCGGCACGGCGCGGCTTGTCCGCAGAATTAGCCCCGTTATAACGGCGCCGGAGATATGTATGCAGTATAGATACAGCCCCGCGCGCGGCGAGGCGAAAACACCCGCGCCGACCGCGCCGACGATGAACGCGGGGCCGGAGTTGTTGCAAAAGCCTATCAGCCGCTCCGCCTCCTCCGCGGATACGCTGCCTGCGCGGCGCATGTCCGCGATGTATGCCGCACCAAGCGGGTAGCCGCCTGTCAGTCCCATTATCAGCGCGCTCGCCCCGGCACCCGACACGTTGAAAAGCCGCTTCGATATGCCGGAGGTCAGCCGTCCCAGAAGCTCCGGCAGACCGAGACGGCTGAGAAGTATCGACAGCACGAAGAACGGAAACAGCGACGGGATGATGAGCTCTGCACAGAGCGAGAGGGCATAGCGGCAGCTCTCCATGACCTCGCCCGAGGCACAGATGAGCGCCGCGAGCGCGGCGAGCGAGCCGATCACGGCGATGCGTTTTTTCATACGGTGTACACTCCCTTGGCGGAATTTGATTTCGATAGTATCAAGCTATGCCGCGCCGCATAGATTTATACAGACTGGGGGTGGGACGGCTGAAGAGCATCATTGAAACGGCGGAGGAGCTTGCCCGGACGCTTGAGCTGCCGGAGGACGCGCTTTTGGGTTCGGCAAAGCTCACCGTGACGGCGGGGCGGCGCGCGATGGTCGAAAATCACCGCGGCATACTCTCCTATGCCGACACGCGCATCGTCATCCGTCTGCCGCGCGGCAGACTCGCGCTCTCCGGCAGCGATCTGCGGCTTCTCGCCATGACGTCCGACAGTATATTCATCGGCGGGCATATTCAGAATGTGGAGTGGGAATGAGATGACGAAACTCAAAAGGCGGATAAAGGGCTGCTGCCGCGTGGAGGTCTGCGGCGCGTTCCCGGAAACCGTGCTCAACGCCTGTGCCATGGGCGCGCTTGAGCTGTGGGAGCTGGAATGCGCGGATGCATATACTCTGCGCTTTTATGTGTATGAGCGCGACGTGGAGGCGCTGGAGAGCATCGCGCGGCGCTGCATGTGCGAGGTAAAGACGCTTGACACTGTGGGCGGCTCGCGCCTGCGCGCCTTTCTGCGCGGGCATATGTGGGTGTTCATATCGGGCGTGCTGGTGCTTGCGCTGCTCGCGCTCTCGTCGCTTTTTATATGGGACATTGACGTATACGGCTGCGATACGCTCACCGAGGGCGAGGTCCTGCGAGCTTTGAGCGCGTCAGGTGTGGACTGCGGGCGGTGCTGGGTCGGGCTTGACGTCGACCTTGTGCGCGCGGAGATGATAACGCGCGAGCCGCGCCTTGCGTGGATGACCGTGAACGTCAGCTCATCGCGCGCCGTCGTTCTTGTCTCCGAGCGGCGCGATAAGCCGGAGATATATGTTGAGAGTGAGGGGGCGGACATCGTCGCCTCGCGTCCGGGCATCGTCCGCCGCCTCTCCGTGCTCAACGGCGCGCCCGCGGTCGGCACAGGGCAGTCGGTCACAACGGGGGAGACGCTCATCTCCGGCGGCATGGAGAGCCTCAGCCGGGACATGCGTTTTGTCCGCGCGCAGGGGGACGTTGTTGCCGACACATGGTACGAGCTGAGCGCCGTCTGCCCAGCCGAGACGCAGAAGAAGATGCCCCGCGGGGTGCGCCGCTGGCGCTTTGCCGTAAAATTAGGGAAAGAGCGGTATAATTTTTATTTTTACAGTGGAAATACTGTTGACGGATGTGATAAAATTGTACATAATTATAAACTCGGGGTGAGGGGGCTTTTCGCCCTGCCGGTTACGCTCATCGCGGAGGAGTATATACCCTATGAAACGGCGGGCGAGCCGACGCGCCGCGCGGACGAGATGGGCGGAAGACTTGAAGCTTACCTCATGTCACATGTGCGCGGGGATGTGAAAAGCAGCTCCGTCACAGCGTCGGAGAGCGGCGGGCTCATGGTCGTGACGCTGCGCGCCGCGTGCGAGGAGAACATCGCCGAGCTGAGAGAATATACCCCGGTGCAGGACGCGCCGTGAAAGGAACAATACATGATAGAAAAGACCATAAAAGTGGACAGGATGGAGCACGTGATAAGCGTGTTCGGGTCGTTTGACCAGAATCTGCGCATTATCGAGACGGAGCTGGGCGTGAAGGTGCTCGACCGCGACGATATGATACACATCTGCGGCGAGGCGGAGGACGTCATGCTCGCGGAGAAGGCGATAAACGGGCTGCTGACGCTTGCGGCCAAGGGGGAGAATATAGACGCGCAGAACGTGCGCTATATCCTCAAGCTTGTCAAGGAGGGCAAGGAGACGAAGATCGGCGAGCTTGCCGGGGACGTTATATGCATCACCGCCAAGGGCAAGCCCATCAAGCCCAAGACCCTCGGACAGAAGGCGTACTGCGACGCGATAGCGAAAAACACCATAACACTCGGCATCGGCCCTGCCGGTACGGGTAAGACGTATCTTGCCGTTGCGGCGGCAGTGGCGGCGTTCCGCGCGGAGGAGGTCAACCGCATTATCCTCACGCGCCCTGCGGTCGAGGCGGGCGAGCGGCTGGGCTTTCTCCCCGGCGATCTCCAGAGCAAGGTCGACCCGTATCTGCGCCCGCTGTACGACGCGCTTTTCGATATGCTCGGCGCGGACACGTATCAGAAATATCTTGAGCGCGGGAATATCGAGGTCGCGCCGCTGGCGTATATGCGCGGGCGCACGCTTGACGACAGCTTCATCATCCTCGATGAGGCGCAGAATACCTCCCGCGAGCAGATGAAGATGTTTCTCACACGTATAGGCTTCGGCTCGAAGGTCGTCATCACCGGTGACATTACACAGATCGACCTGCCCGAAGACAAGACGAGCGGGCTCAAGGTCGCCATGCGCGTGCTGGACAATATCGAGGACATCGCGGTGTGCACGCTCACGGGTTCCGATGTTGTGCGCCACCGCCTCGTGCAGAAGATAATCGAGGCCTACGAGGTTTACGACAAGAAGCACCCGCCGGAGCCGGCAAAGAAGCTGCCCGCGAAAAACTACAAGAGGAAATGAACATGAAGCATGAGATATATGTCAGCCGCGAGGTGACGGGTCTGGGTCATAATAACTCCGCCGCGTGCATCAAAAAGGCGGTGAACATGGCGCTCGATGCCGAGGGCGTGGACGTGCCGTGCATCGTCAGCGTCATGCTGACGGACGATGAGGGCATACACAGCGTCAACCGGGAGTTCCGCAATGTCGACAGACCGACGGACGTGCTGAGCTTTCCCATGAATGAGCTTACGCCCGGCGCGTTCGCCGCGGCGGAGTGCGAGCGGGACATGGACACGGGCGCGGTGCTTTTGGGCGACATGATGATCTCCATCCCGCGCTGCGCCGCGCAGGGCGAGGAGTTCGGCCACGGGTACGAGCGGGAGCTGATGTATCTCACCGTGCACTCGGTGCTGCACCTTTTGGGGTATGACCACGTGGACGAGGGTGAGATGAAGCGCGCGATGCGCGCGCGCGAAAAAGCCATCATGGGCGATGATTGACAAAATGCGCCGGGACGGGGTGGAGAGATGATAATAATCAAGATATGGATACATATTAAGGCGTGTATAGAGAAAGCGTTTTATAAGCTCATATACGGAAAGCGTCTGCGCATCGGGAAAAGGGTGTGCTGGCGCAAGGGCTTCACGCTCATGAAAGCGCCGGAAGCCGTTGTGGATATAGGCGACAACTGCTATTTCAACAACTACTGCACCGTTGACGCGAACGCGCACATCACCATAGGCGAGGGCGCGCTCATCGGCGAAAACGTGAAGATATATGACCATAACTATCGCTTCAATACGGACAAGCCGATTAAGGAACAGGGCTTTTCAAACGGAGAGGTCTATATCGGCAATCACTGCTGGATCGGCAACAGCGCCGTCATCTTAAAGGGCGCGCATATTTCCGACCACTGCGTGATCGGCGCGGGGTGCGTCGTGTCGGACTTTGTCCCGGAGTGGAGCATACTGACGCAGACGCGGGAGAATAAGATAGTCCCCATTATCAGAAAGTAAAAAACGAATACCAAGGAGAACACCATGGAAAAATCAGCGATGATAACAATATGTGGCAGACCGAATGTCGGCAAATCCACGCTCACGAACGCCCTTGTCGGAGAGAAGATCGCGATAGTCTCCGACAAGCCGCAGACGACGCGCAATCGAATCACTGCGATAGTCGAGCACGGCGAGACCCAGCTTGTGCTGATCGACACGCCGGGCTTTCACAAGCCGCGCACACGTTTAGGGGATTATATGGTCAACGTCGTCAGCCAGAGCGTGGCGGATGTTGACCTTGTGCTGCTGCTCGTGGAGCCGGTGGCGGAGATAGGCAAGCAGGAGGAGGGGCTTATTGCCCGCCTGCGCGAGACCGGCGCGCCCGCCGTGCTCGTGATAAACAAGATAGACACTGTCGAGCGCCCGCGGCTCTTGGAGGTCATGGCGCTTTATTCCGCGGCGTATGATTTCGGCGCGATAATCCCCATATCCGCAAAGACCGGCGAGGGCATACCCGAGCTTCTGGACGAGATGGAAAAGTATGCCGTTGAGGGGCCGCATCTTTTCCCGGACGATATGATAACCGACCAGCCGGAGCGCCAGATATGCGCGGAGCTTGTGCGCGAGAAGCTTTTGAAATGCCTTGACAAGGAGATACCGCACGGCACGGCGGTGGAAGTCACGCGCTTTACGGAGCGGGATAACGGCATCATCGACCTTGAAGTGACGATATACTGCGAAAAGGACAGCCACAAGGGCATAATCATCGGCAAGAAGGGCGCGATGCTCAAGCGCATCGGCGAGCTTGCGCGCAAGGATATTGAAGAATTCATGGGCACGAAGGTCAATTTGCAGACCTGGGTCAAGGTCAAGGAGAATTGGCGCGACTCGACCTCGCTTCTGCGCAACTTCGGCTTCAAAAACGAGTAAGCGCCAAGGCGCGGGTTTATGCACGTCAATATATACCATCACTAAGGCGGCCTTGAGTGCAGATAATATCAGCGAGGTGGTTTGTGATGGAACGAGACGCTATCTGGCAAGCGTTTGCCGAGACAGGTGACCCGCTTTATTATCTGCTGTACAAAAACACCAGAGACGAACATCCCATAGAAAACGGAAGAAAGAAAACGGACAGGGCGGGGGAGGATACCCGTCCGGTGGACTGAGAGAGTACATATGTACGAGACCATGCAGGCGCTGGTGCTGCGCGAGGTGAGATACAAGGAATCCGACAGGATAATAAACCTGCTCACCCGTCAGCACGGGAAGATGAGCGCCAAGGCGCGCGGCGCGCTGCGCAAGGGCAGCAAGACCGCCGCCGCGACGCAGCAGCTCACGTATTCCGAGCTGACGCTTTTTTTCAACAAGGGAAAATGGACGGTGAACGAGGGCACGGTGCTAGAGCCCTTTGACGGACTGCGCACGGACATCACGGCACTGGCGCTGGGGTGCTATATCGCGGAATGCCTTGACGCGCTCGCCGTGGAGGATCAGCCGGACGCGCCGCTGATGCAGCTGGGGCTGAACTCGCTCTACGCGCTGAGCAAGGAGCTTTACCCGCAGCAGCAGATCAAAGCGGCGTTTGAACTGCGCGCGATGTGCATCGCGGGGTACACGCCGGAGCTTTCCTCCTGCGCTGTCTGCGGCAAGAAGCAGCCGGACGAGCCGTATCTCAGCCTCGCGAGCGGGCGGATATGCTGCCGCGCGTGCCGCACGGCGGAGCTTGGCACGGCGGCGCCGCTGTGCGAGGCGTCGCTCGCCGCGATGCGATATATCGTCACCGCCCCGGCAAAGCAGCTCTTCTCCTTCACGGTGGAGGGCGATGCACAGAAACGCCTCGGCGACGCGGCGGAGGCGTATCTCCTGCGCCAGACAGAGCGGCGCTTTTCCGCGCTGGATTACTACAAGAACGTGCGCCTGTGAACGGCGCACGCATGGAACATACGGAGTAAACAAAAAATGAGCTTTACGGAAAAATCACTATTGACGCTTGAGCTTCCCGCCGTGCTGGAAATGCTGTCGCACGAGGCGGTGTCGGACGCGGCAAAGGAACGGGCGCTGGAGCTTTCGCCCTCGTCCGAGCCTGGCGAGGTCAAGCGCCGTCAGGAGGCGACGAGCGCGGCAAAGACCATGATGACCGTGCGCCAGAGCCCGTCGTTTTCCGGCGTGCGCGATGTGCGTCCGTCGCTGTCGCGCACGGATCTCGGCGGCGCGCTGAACACGCGCGAGCTGATGGATATTGCGCGCGTGCTGCAATGCGCGCGCCTCGTGCGCGGATATATCGCCGACGACAGCGTCGGCAAGACGTGCATCGACAGCCTCTTTTTCGCTCTGCGCGCGAACAAGTTTCTGGAGGAGAAGATAAATACCTCCGTCGTCGGCGAGGGTGAGATCGCCGACAGCGCATCCCATGAGCTGAGCACAATACGCCGCCAGATGAGGGCGGCAGCGGCACGCGCACGCGACGCGCTGCAAAAGATCATATCCTCGCCGAGCTATGCAAAGGTGCTGCAGGAGCCGATAATAACCATGCGCTCCGACAGGTATGTCGTGCCGGTGAAGGCGGAGTGCAAGGGCGCGGTGCAGGGGCTTGTGCACGACGTGTCCGCCTCCGGCATGACGGTGTTCGTCGAGCCGATGGCGGCGGTCAAGGCGAATAACGAGCTGAGAGAGCTCGCGGCAAAGGAGAAGCTGGAGATAGAGCGTATACTGGCGGAGCTCTCCGCCGACTGCGCCGAGCACCGCGATGATATAGAGACCGATTTTGACATCCTTGTCCGGCTCGACCTCATCTTCGCGAAGGCGCGGCTGTCATATAAGCTTGACTGCCAGCAGCCGGGGCTGGACGCGGAGCGCGGCGTGGTGCTGCGCCGGGCGCGCCATCCGCTGCTTGATCAGAGCAAGGCCGTCCCAATAAGCCTTGAGCTTGGCAGCGACTTTGACACGCTCGTGATAACAGGACCGAACACCGGCGGCAAAACCGTCTCGCTCAAGACGATCGGGCTTCTGGCGGCGATGAACCAGTGCGGGCTGCATATTCCCGCCTCCGACGGCAGTAATCTCCCGGTCTTCACGCACATACTCGCCGACATCGGCGATGAGCAGAGCATTGAGCAGAGCCTGTCCACGTTCTCCGCGCATATGACGAATATCGTCAGCATACTTCAGGAGTGCGACGACCGCTCGCTGCTGCTGTTTGACGAGTTGGGCGCGGGCACCGACCCCACGGAGGGCGCGGCGCTCGCCATCGCGATAATAGAAAACGCGCGCCATAAGGGCGCGGTGATCGCCGCGACAACGCACTATGCCGAGCTGAAGGTGTACGCCACGAATGAACCGGGGGTGCAGAACGCCTCGTGCGAATTTGACGTGGAGACCCTGCGCCCGACGTATCATCTGCTTGTCGGCATCCCCGGCAAGTCCAACGCATTCGCCATCTCCAAGCGCCTCGGGCTGGGGGACGACGTGATAGCCGACGCGAAAAGCCGCGTCAACACCGAATCCGCGAGCTTTGAGAGCACGATAGGAAAGCTGGAGCAGACACGTCTCATGCTGGAAAAGGAGCGCGACGAGGTTGCGGTGAAGCTGCGTCAGGCGGAGGAGGACGCGAAGAAGGCGGCGTTTTTGAAGGCGGAGCTCGACGTGCGCCTTGAAAAGGCCGACCAGAAGTCCCGCCGCGAGGCTGAGCGTATCATCGCCGACGCCAGAGCCACGGCGGAGCAGGTGTTTGCCGAGCTTGACGAGATGAAAAAGCACAAGAATGACGACGAGGACGCACAGCGCGTCAACGAGGCGCGCAGTGAGCTCCGCCGCCGTCTCAACCGACACGAGGACAGCCTGCGCCCCGCCGCCGCGCCGGCGGTGGAGGAGCACTCCTCGCGCGAAATACGCCCGGGCGACACTGTGAAGATAAAGTCCATGGGCATGAAGGCGGAGGTCATCTCCGTCTCGCCGGAGAGAGTGCTGACACTGCGCGCGGGCATAATGAACGTGACCGCGAAGGAGGACGAGGTGCTGCTCCTTGAGGGAGAGAGTGCGAAGAAAAAGACCTCCGTTTCAGCCGCGGCCGCGGCGACGCTGAGAACGGCGGTCGTCGCGTCTGAGATCGACCTGCGCGGCATGGAGGCGGCGGAGGGCGTGCTTGCAGCGGAGCGGTACATCGACAGCGCCGTCATGTCAAAGCTCAAGACTGTCACCATTATCCACGGCAAGGGCACGGGCGTGCTGCGCGCGGCCATACAGCAGATGTTAAAGAAAAACAAGGCAGTAAAGTCTTTCCGCCTCGGGCGCTATGGCGAGGGCGAGACCGGCGTGACCGTTGTCGAACTGAAATAAAATCTGTGTTAAGCTGGCGCAACAAATGTGTAAAATAACGAATCGCGCGAAATTGGTTGACGAAGAGACAAAAATTTGCTAGATTATATCATGCCAGCAGTGGTGTATATTAATTTAAAAAGATAAAAGAGATTAGATTATTTAAGGAGTGGCGAGTATGATAAGCAAAGAAGTAGTCATCAACAATCAGGTAGGTCTTCATGCTAGACCCGCGACTTTCTTCATTCAGAAAGCCAACGAGTTCAAGAGCAGCATATGGGTCGAGAAGGATGAGCGCCGTGTCAACGCAAAGAGCCTTCTGGGCGTCCTCTCCCTCGGTATAGTGAAGGGGACCGCCATCACCATCATTGCCGACGGCGCGGATGAAGAGGAAGCTATCGCGACCCTGTCCGAGCTTATTGACTCTGACTTTTCCGAGTGATCAGCTGAAAAGAATCGAGAAACAAGGGGCGTGTTTGCACGCCCCTTATTGCATATCTTCCGGAGGAACATCACATGAAGAAAGAGAATATCGCAACGCTTGAGATGCTGCTGTGCGCCGCGCTGTGGAGCATAGCGGGCATTTTTATAAAGCTCATCCCGTGGAACGGCTTTGCCGTGGCCGGTATGCGCAGTCTCATCGCGGGGCTGACGTTCGCGGTGTATATGCTCATCACGAAAAGGCGCTATATCTGCAATAAGCGCACGATCCTCGGCGGCGTGCTCGCCGGGAGCGTTTATACCTGCTTCACCGTGGCAAATAAGCTCACCACCGCGGCGAACGCCATCGTGCTGCAATTCACCGCGCCCGTGTTCATCGTCATTTTCTCCGCGGTCTTTCTCAGACAGAAGATCCGCCGGGAGGATCTTGCGGTCGTCATTGCGACGCTCGCGGGCATCGCGCTCTTCTTCTTTGACCAGCTTCGCCCCGGATATATCCTCGGCAATTTCGTCGCCATTGCCGCCGGCATGTTCATGGCCGGAATGTTCATTGTTGTCGGCACTGCCGAGGGGGACGAGCGCTTCAGCGCCGTGCTGAACGGGCAGATATTCACTTTCCTTGTCGGGCTTCCGTTCATCATCGCCACAAAGCCGGTCTTTACGCCGAGCGCCGTGCTCAACATCCTCATACTTGGCGTGTTCCAGCTCGGCATCGCATACATACTCTATGTCAAGGCGACGGAGTTTTGCCCGCCGCTGGCGTGCTGTCTGCTCGGCGCGCTTGAGCCGCTGCTCAATCCCGTGTGGGTGCTGATATTCGACGGGGAGCGCCCCGGCGTGTTCGCGCTCATCGGCGGCGCGGTGGTCATTGTGTCCATAACCGTGTGGACGATATTCGGAAGCAAGAAAGAGACAAAGCAAGTAAACAGCGAGGCGTAAAACATGCTCGACACTCTCAGCGAAAAAGCGAATAATCTCCCGTTGCTGCCGGGGGTGTACATCATGCTCGACGAGCATGGCGAGGTCATATACGTCGGCAAGGCGAAAAAGCTGAAAAACCGCGTGACGAGCTACTTTCACGGCGAGCACCTGCCCAAGGTCGCCGCGATGGTGGAAAAGGTGCGGGACTTCAATGTCATCGTCGCGGGGAGCGAGTTTGAAGCGCTTGTGCTCGAAAACTCGCTCATCAAGCGCCACAAGCCCAAGTACAACATCCTCCTCAAGGACGACAAGGGCTATCCCTTCATACGCATGGACTCCGGCAGCAAGTACCCTAAAATGAGCCTTGTCAACAAGCACGGCAAGGACGGCGGGCGTTATTACGGACCGTTCGGAAGCCGCGGGCAGACGTATGAGATAATAGAGACGATACAGAAAGCGCTGCTTCTGCCGTCGTGCGCGAAGAAATTCCCGCGCGATATAGGCAAGGAGCGCCCGTGTCTCAACTACCAGATGGGCAACTGCGCAGGATGGTGCAGGGGAGACCCGGACGACGAGGAATACCGCCGCCGTATGGCACAGGCGGCGCTCATCCTTGAGGGGAAGAGCGACGAGCTGACGGCGGAGCTGAAAGAAAAAATGGAGCAGGCGGCGGAGGAGCTGCGCTTTGAAAAGGCGGCGGAGCTCAGAGACAGGCTGCGCGCGGTGGAGAGCCTTGCCAACCGACAGCGCGTCATATCCACCGCGTTTGCCGACACGGACGCGATAGGCTTCTGCCGCGGGGCGAAGAGCTGCTTTGCGGTGCTGCATTTTGTCAACGGCGACCTTGTCGGCAAGGACGCGGAGATGATGGACGAGCCGCTGGAGGACGACAGCGAGGCTGTGGGCGATCTTGTGCTGCAATACTACACCGCGCATCGCGGCGGCTGGCCGAAGTCCATACTCCTCCCGTGCGAAATAGACGGCAGGGAAGCGCTTGAAGAGCTTCTGAGCGAGACCTCCGGCAGAAGAATATACATCGAAACGCCAAAGCGCGGCGAGCGCATGCGCCTTATAGAGAGTGCCGAGCTCAACGCCCACGAGGAGGTGCAGCGCCGCACGACCGCCGCCCAGCGCACGAACAAAACGCTGGAATGGCTACAAAAGGCGCTGGGGCTGGACGTGTTCCCGAAGCGCATCGAGGCGTTTGACGTCTCCAACCTCGGCGACACGGGCATCGTCGCGGCCATGACCGTCCACGTTGACGGAAAGCCGCTCAAGCGCGCGTATAAGAAATTCAGAATAAAGGATATGCCGATACGCGACGACTACGCGAGCATGCGTCAGGCGGTGTACCGGCGCTTTAAGCACTATGTCGACGGGGATGAGAGCTTTTCTCCGCTGCCGGAGCTGCTGCTCATAGACGGCGGCGAGAACCACGCGAAGATGGCGGTGGACGCGCTGAATGAGCTTGGACTGCGCGTGAATGTGTTCGGCATGGTCAAGGACGACCGCCACCGCACGCGGGCGCTCATAAGCCCTGACGGGCATGAGATCGGCATAAGCTCCAACCAAGCGGTGTTCGCCCTTGTGGGCAATATACAGGAGGAGACGCACCGCTTTGCCATCGAGTATCAGCGCGCGCTGAGAAACGAGGGCTATGTCTCGGCACTGGATAAGATAGACGGCGTCGGACCGAAGCGCCGCGCGGATTTGATGAAATACTTCAAGTCCGTCAAGGCGGTGAGAGAGGCGAGCGTTGAACAGCTCCGCCTTGTCGTGCCGAAGAACACGGCGCAGAAGGTATACGATTATTTCCACCATGAGGAGGAAGAGAAAACATGAGAGTTATCACCGGCACGGCCCGCGGCAGACGGCTCAAAACGCCGGAGAATTACGACATCCGCCCCACGACGGACAACGTCAAGGAGTCGCTTTTCAACATCATCCAGTTCGACATTGAGGGGCGGCACGTGCTCGACCTCTTCGCCGGGACGGGGCAGCTTGGCATAGAATGCCTCAGCCGCGGCGCGGCGGGAGCGGTGTTCATCGACGAGAGCACGGCGGCAGTGAAAATAGTGAAGGAAAACCTTAAAACCTGTGCGCTGGAGGGGACGGTCTTCCAGACGGACGCGCTCAGCTTCCTCAGAAGCTGCACCTCGAAGTTCGACATTATCTTTGTCGACCCGCCTTATGATTCCGATCTGTACGAGGAAGTGCTAAAAACTATCAATTTGGTTGACATATTGTCGGATGGTGGTATAATAATATGCGAGGCTCGCCGCGACAGGCAGCTTCCGGAAATGACCGCGCCATATACAAAGCAGCGCGAGTATAATTACGGCAAGGTCAAGCTCTGCAAATACACAAAATAACCATCATTCGGGAGACAGCGCATGAGCATTGCAATCTGTCCGGGCAGCTTTGACCCGATCACTCTTGGGCATCTGAACATTATCCGCCGCACGGCGATGATCTTTGATGAGGTCGTTGTGTGCGTGATGAAAAACGCATCTAAGACCTCTCCGATGTTCACTGTCGAGGAGCGCGCTGACATGGTGCGCCGCGCCGTGGCGAAATACCCCAATGTCCGTGTGGAAACGCCGGACGGGCTGCTGGCCGAGTACGCCAAGGGCTATGAGAGACCGACGGTCGTCAAGGGGCTGCGCGCCGCTTCCGATTTTGACTATGAATTTCAGATGAATCTTCTCAACAAGAAGATAAACCCCGATATGGAGACCATGTTTCTCACGGCAAGCTCGAAGTACACGTTTCTGAGCTCCTCCATCGTCCGTGAGATGGCGAAATACGGCGCGGATCTGACCGGCTTGGTCCCGGATGAGATAAGAGAAGACATTGAAAGAAAAGCACTGCAATGGAGGACGGAATAAATGGACAATAACACCGATATTATTGAACTGCTTGACATTCTTTACGGCATGGTCACAGAGGCGTGGGGCGTCCCCCTCGGCAACGACAAGTGCATTATCGAGCGCGAGAAGGCGGTCGACATCATCAACGAGATAAAGGCGAACCTGCCCAGCGCGCTGGCAGAGGCGAAGCGCCTTGTTTCCGCGCGCGATGAGTTCATCGGCAACGCCAAGCGCGAGGCCGAGGCAATGCGCAAGAGCGCCGAGGAGAAGTCCAAGGCGATGATAGAGGAGCAGGAGATCGTGCGCGTTGCGCGCGCGAGAAGTGCGGAGATGATAAACTCCGCCGAGGCGAAGTCCAAGGAGCTGCGCCGCGTCGCCGCGGAGTATGTGGACGAGATCATGAAGCAGTCCGAGGCGAGCGTGAGCGAGGCGCTGGCAAAGCTTCAGACGGCGCACAATGCGTTCAACTCCATGGGCGGCGCTGCAGCGGCAGCGCAGGAGGCTCCCGCAGCGCAAAAGCCAGTGCAGAGCGCCCCTGTGAAGCCCGAGAGCGCAAAAGCGCCGGAGGCGCGCCGCGCCCAGCCTGCCCCCGCGGGGCAGAAGCGGCAGGGAGCGCCCGTGATGAAGATACAGCGCGAGCCGTAATACATATTGCAACAACATATAGTGACAAAACGTCCCGACAGCGGTACATATAGCTGTTGGGACGTTTTTTGTGCATATTCTGGTGAAATAGCAACAAAAAGCGTCAAAAATAGTCAAAAAAATTTGCTTGCATTTTATGTGAACCACATCTATAATAAAACCGTGATGTGGGTGATTGTGGTGTAAAGTGGCACGATAGTACAGAAGGAAGGGGCAGAATCCAATGACCGGCGAGTATCAGCATTCTCTTGACAATAAGGGGCGTCTTTTTATCCCTGCAAAGCTCCGCGACGAGCTGGGCGACGTTTTTTATGTCACGCTGTCAATGGATAGATGCCTGTGCGCTTACAGCAGTGAAAACTGGAAAGCGCTTTCCGACAAGGTCAGTGCCATGCCCTACATCAAGCAGCGCAAGATGCGTCCGCTCTTTGCCCACGCGGCAAGATGCGAGCTGGACAGCCAGGGGCGTGCGCTCATCCCGCAGAATCTGCGCGATTTTGCCGGGCTGAAGCAGAAGGTGACGGTCATCGGCTGCAACAACCATGCGGAGCTGTGGGACAGCGAGGCGTGGAGCGCCGTGTTCGCCGAGGAGACCACGCCGGAGAACATTGCCGCCGTTATGGAGGAGCTTGAATTTTAATGGATACACCGAGACATGTTTCGGTCTTGCTGGACGAGTGCATTGAAAACCTCGCCATCAAGCCCGACGGGATATATGTCGACGGGACGCTCGGTCTCGGCGGGCATTCGTACGAGATCGAAAAGCGCCTCACGACAGGCCGCCTCATCGGCATTGACCGGGACGAGACCGCGATAGAGCGCGCCGGAAAGCGCCTGAGCGAGTTTGGCGATAAGGTCACGCTCGTGCACGGCAACTTTTCCGACACGGCGGCGATACTCGATTCACTCGGCATTGACGCGGTGGACGGGATGCTCTTTGACCTCGGCGTGTCCTCGCCTCAGCTGGACGAGGCGGAGCGCGGCTTTTCATATATGAACGACGCACCGCTCGATATGCGCATGGATCAGAGCGCGCCGGTGACGGCGTACAACGTCGTCAATGAGTGGCCGGTCGAACGGCTCAACCGCATCTTCTGGGATTACGGCGAGGAACGCTACGCCCGCCGGGTGAGCGCCGCGATAGAGGCGCGCCGCGCGGAAAAACCGATAACGACCACGTTTGAACTCGTGGATATAATAAAAGGCGCGCTGCCCGCCGCGGCGCTGCGCGAAAAGCAGCACCCGGCAAAGCGTTGCTTTCAGGCGATACGCATCGCCGTGAATGACGAGCTCGGCGCAATCGCCGCGCTCATGGACACTGCCCCCGACAAGCTCAGGATCGGCGGCAGATTATGTGTGATAAGCTTCCACTCTCTTGAGGACAGAATCGTCAAGTCAGGCATTGCGGCAAGGGAAAACGGCTGCACCTGCCCAAGAGAGGCTCCAATATGTACTTGCGGCTTTAAAAAGACCCTCAAAAGTGTCTGCCGCAAGCCCATATTGCCGGGTGAGGACGAGATAGAGAGAAATCCACGCTCCCGCAGCGCAAAGCTTCGCGTCGCGGAGAGGGTGGACGGATGAAGAGAGTTTCCGCCGCGCTTTTTGCCGTCGTGGTGTTCAGCTTTTCGGCGGTGCTGCTGGTGCTGTCGCTTCTCGCGGCGATAAGGCTCGCCGCGCTCAACGATACCGCGCTGCGCCTCACGGCAGAGACAAAGGAACTGCGCGAGGAGAGCGCCATGCTGCTGGCACAGTACGAACAGTGCGTCAGCATCGACGAGATCGAGCGCTACGCCGTGGAAGAGCTGGGGATGCGCCGCTGCACCCCGGAGCAGATAGAGTACATAGATATAAGCAAATATATAGAAACATCGGAGCAGACCGGATAAACGATAGACATAGCAGGATAAGCCGCAGAATATGATTTGATGTGAATATCAAATGATCGCGGGAGAATGCCATGTCAGAAAAGATCACCAGCGCAGGTCGCCGATACGGACCGAACAGGCAAATGCTCCGCCGCACACTGTTTTTGATGGCAGTGTGCGGCATAGCTGCATTTTCGCTGCTTTTGGCGCGGCTTTTCAAGCTGCAGATAATCGATCACAGCTATTATGAGCAGCTTGCCATACGACAGCAGCTGCGTGAAGCGCCGACCTCGGCAGCGCGCGGAATAATATATGATCGGAATATGAATCCCCTCGCCGTCAGCGCGTCCGTGGACAATGTGTATCTCAGCCCGGCAGAGATAGAGATGTACGGCGAGGACAAGGAGCTCATCGCGGACGGGCTTGCGGATATACTGGGGCTTGACCGGGATGATATACTGAAAAAAGCGAACGAGACCGGGTCGTGGTATGTCACCGTCGCTCGCAAGGTCGAGAGCGATAAGGCGGACGAGGTCCGCCGCTTCAAGAGCGAGCACGGACTGCGCGGCGTGCGGCTGGAAACAGACACAAAGCGCTATTACCCCAACTCCTCCCTCGCGTGCCACCTCATCGGCTTTGTCGGGACGGATAACTACGGGCTGGAGGGGATAGAGGCGCAGTATAACTCCGCGCTCGCCGGGACGGCGGGCAGGACGGTGCGCGCGACGAACGCCTACGGGGCGGAACTGCTCTTCTCAAGGTTTGAGGAATATTCCCCCGGCGAGGACGGCTTTGATGTCGTCACAACGCTTGATTCCACCATACAGTATTACGTCGAAAAGCACCTCAAGCAAGCCGTGGAGGATTACGACATACAAAACGGCGCGGGCGCGATCGCGATGGACGTCAACACCGGCGCGATACTCGCCATGGCGTCGCTCGACGGGTATGACCTTAACAACTTCCTCGCCGTGAGCGACGTGGCGCAGGCGCATATCGACAGCGCCGCGACCGAGGAGGAGGCGAAAACGCTTCTTTCCGAGGCACAGGCGCGCCAGTGGCGCAATAAAGCCCTCTCGGACACGTATGAGCCGGGGTCGACGTTCAAGATAATCACGCTTGCCATGGCGCTTGAGGAGGGCAGAGTGAGCCTTGCCGACAGCTTTTACTGTCACGGCACGGTCAGCGTTATCGGGCGCACCAATCCCATACGCTGCTGGAAGTACGGCGGTCACGGCTCGCAGACGCTGACACAGGCGGTGCAGCATTCGTGCAACGTCGCGTTCGTGAACATCGGGCAGCGCGTCGGCGCGGAGACGTTTTATAAATACTGCGAGGGCTTCGGATTTTTGAAGCTGACGGAGGACAAGGACGCGAACCTCACCGCGACGACGGGCATCGACCTCGCCGGGGAGAGCGGAAGCATCTGGTGGAGCCAGAATACATTCTATTCCGAGAAAAACCTGTCGCAGCTCGCGGCGGCATCGTTCGGGCAGACGTTCACCATAACGCCCTTGCAGCTCATCACGGCGGTGAGCGCGTGCGTCAACGGCGGGCGGCTCATGCAGCCGTATGTGGTGGAGAGCATGCTCAACCCCGACGGCACGGACGCATTCCGCCACAGCCCCAAGACCGTCCGCCAGGTCATAAGCGAGCAGACGAGCGCCCAGCTGCGCGAGATACTTGAAAAGGTCGTCGGCGACCCGACGGACGGCACAGGGCGCAACGCCGCTGTCAGCGGATACAGGATAGGCGGCAAGACCGGGACGAGCGAGAAGGTCAGCCTTGAGGCGAAGACCGGGCAGAAGGAATACATCGTCTCTTTCGTCGGCTTTGCCCCGGCGGACGACCCGAAGATCGCGCTGCTCGTGTTCCTTGATACGCCGTCGAATAAATCCGGCGTGTATATCAGCGGCGGGCAGATGGCGGCGCCCGTTGTGGGGCGTATGTTCGCGGACATACTGCCGTATATGGGCGTGAAGCCGGACACAGGGGAGGAGAGCGCGGACGCGGTAATGCCGCTCGTGCTGGATATGCCGCTTGACAAGGCGGCGAGCGCCGTGCGCGACGCGGGGCTTGAATACCGCACGATAGGCGACGGCGACACAGTAACAGGCCAGCTGCCGCTGTCGGGGACCTCGCTTGCGGCGGGCAGCCAGATCATCCTCTATCTCGGCTCACAGCCGTCGCAGGAGCTTGAGACCGTGCCGGAGCTCAACGGCATGAGCTACGCCGAGGCGCGCGACACGCTCTCATATTACGGAATATACATAAATACCTCCAGTCCTGTCACGGACGCCGCGCGCCAGACTGTCAGCGCACAGAGCATCAGCCCCGGCACGCTCGCCCCGCACGGTACGACTGTGGAGGTCAGCCTTATAAACAGTGACGAATCAATGCTCGGCAGATATTAGTCTGCGGCAATTCAGCGATGGGAGTTTACGATATGAAGCTACGCGATCTTGTGAAGAATCTTGAGATACTTGAGTGCACCGCGCCGCTGGACACGGAGATAAGCGGCGTGAGCTACGACTCGCGCGTGACCCGTCCCGGCGATCTCTTTGTCGCGATAAAGGGCTTTGAGGTCGACGGGCACAAGTTCATACCCAAGGCGGTGGAGCGCGGCGCGGCCGCCGTGCTGTGCGAGGACGCGCCGACGGACGGCACGCCGTATGTGCGCGTTGCCGACTGCCGCCTCGGCCTTGCCTATGCCAGCCGTGAGCTTTTCGGCAACCCCGCGAAGCGAATGACGCTCATCGGCATTACGGGCACGAGCGGCAAGACGACATCGTCCTATCTCATCAAGCATATGCTGGAGGCAAAGCTCGGCGCGAAGGTCGGGCTCATCGGGACAAACGGGAATATGATAGGCGATGAACTTATCCACTCCGAGCACACCACGCCCGAAAGCTATGAGCTCAATAAGCTTTTCGATGCGATGGCAAACGCGGGCTGCACCCATGTCGTGATGGAGGTGTCGTCCCACGCGCTCGCGCTGGAGCGCGTCGCGGGCATACATTTTGACGTGGGCGAGTTCACAAATCTCTCGCAGGATCATCTCGACCTGCACGGCACGATGGAGGAATACGCCGCGGCAAAACGCAGGCTGTTCAGCCAGTGCACTGTCGGCTGCCTCAACGCCGATGACAAGTGGACGCCGTTCATGCTCAATGGTGCACAGTGCCGCACAATGACATTCTCCGCCGAGACGAACGACGCCGATCTCACCGCCAAGGATATACGCATGAGCGCCGCGGGCGTCCGCTTCGCGGCGGTGTATAAGGATGAGCTTGCCCTGACAAAGCTCGCCATCCCCGGCATATTCTCCGTGCACAACGCGCTCGGCGCGATCGCGGTGGGGCTTGCGCTCGGCATGAGCCTTGCCGACTGCTGCGACGCGATGACCACCGCCAAGGGCGTGAAGGGCAGGGTGGAGCTCGTCCCGACAGACGGGGACTACAACATCATCATCGACTATTCCCATAAGCCTGGCGCATTGGAGACCGTGCTGAAGACCCTGCGCCCCGTGACGACAGGGCGGCTCGTGTGCATTTTCGGCTGCGGCGGCGACAGGGATAAGCTCAAGCGCCCGTTGATGGGCGCAATCGCGGCGGACAACGCCGATCTCGTCATTGTCACGAGCGATAATCCCCGCACGGAGGACCCCGAGGAGATCATCCGCGAGATAACCGAAGGCATGAAAAACAAGCGCACGCCGAAGAAAGTTATCTGCGACAGGGTGGAGGCGATACACTGGGCTATTGACAACGCCCGCCCCGGTGATGTAATATTACTTGCTGGCAAAGGTCACGAGGATTATCAGGTCGTGGGGCATGAAAAGCGCCACATGGACGAGCGTGAGATCGTGGCGGACTGGCTGGAGCAGAGAAAGCACCGTGCTTGAACGGCTTTGCTCCGTATTATGATAGCTTGGGAGTAACACCATGACGATAAAGTTGATAACCGCGTTTGTGCTGGCGTTCCTGTTTGCCACGGCGTTCGGCAAATTCTATATTCCGTGGCTCAGACGGCAGAAGGCGGGGCAGGAGATAAAATCCAACGGGCCGACATGGCATATGTCCAAGACCGGCACGCCCACCATGGGCGGCGTGATGTTTATCGCGGCGGTCGCGTTCGTGTGTCTGACCGTCGGGTTTGACGGGATGCTCCACGGGGACTTTGTGCATATCTTCGTGCTGCTGTTCGCGCTGGTGTTCGGCGCTATCGGCTTCCTCGACGACTGGGAGAAGCTGAAAAAGAAGCAGAATCTCGGCCTGACGGCAAAGATGAAGTTCCTTTTGCAGCTGGCGGCGGCGCTGGTGTTCGTGCTCTTGATGCGCGAGATCGGCTTCGTCACGTCTGACCTCTATATCCCGTTTTTCAATGTGACGGTCTATATGCCGGAGTGGCTGTATTTCATCTTCGCTGCGTTCGTTATCGTCGGCACGGTCAACGCCGTGAACATTACCGACGGTATTGACGGGCTTGCCGCCGGTACGAGCATTCCCGTGTTCCTTTTCTATGTCGTGGTCGCCATCCTCTGGGGAGAGAATTATCTTGAGCTCGGCATCTTCGCCTCCGGCATGGTCGGCGGGCTGATGGGCTTTCTTGTCTATAACTTCAACCCGGCGAAGGTGTTCATGGGCGACACGGGGTCGCTCTTCCTCGGCGGCGCTGTCGCCGCGCTGGCGTTTGCGTATGACATGCCGCTCATCCTCGTGTCGCTCGGCATCATCTATATACTCGAGACTCTTTCCGACATTATTCAGGTCACTTATTTCAAGCTCACGCACGGCAAGCGCATTTTTAGAATGGCGCCGCTGCACCATCACCTTGAAATGGGCGGATGGACGGGAAAGAAGTGGAAAGAGAAAGAACTTTTTGTTCTTTTTACCGGCATATCTCTGACCTTTGCGGTCATATCATTTATTGGGGTGTTTCACCGTTATCCGCTCTGATAAATTATGACGTCAAGTCGGGGAGGTGGGAAGATGCGTTATGAAAGCGCCCGCCTCGCCGACTTTTCCGCTGTTGCGGAAAAGGAGCGCCGCCGCGGCTTTGACACATCTTTTTTCGTTCTTGTGATACTGCTTTTGACGATGGGGGTCGTGATGGTCCTCTCGTCGAGCTATGCCCGCGCTTACTATGATCCCGGCAATATCACCGGCGGCAACGCGGTATACTATTTCGTGCGGCAGCTTCTGTTCGCGGTGCTCGGCGCGGCGGCGATGCTCTTCGCCTCGCGCATACCCATGGGGCTGTACAAGCGCTATGCGTTCCATTTTCTCGGCGTGGTGCTCGTGCTGCTGCTTCTTGTGCCGTTTATCGGCGTGAAGGCAAACGGCGCGCGGCGCTGGCTCGGCGTCGGCGGACTGACGGTGCAGCCGTCGGAGCTTGCAAAGCTCGCGGTCATCATCTCGTTCGCCTCGCTCATCTGCCGTCTGCGCGGCCGCATGGACACGTTCAGGTACGGCATACTGCCCTTTGGCGCGATTTTGCTCGTCATCGTCGGGCTGCTTGTGCTGGAGCCGCATTTTTCCGCGTCTATCATCATCATTGCCATCGGCGCGGCGATGCTGTTTCTCGGCGGGGTGAAGCTTGGGTGGTTTGCCGCCGCGTTCGGTGCAGTGGGCGCGGGCGTCGCCGTGCTGCTGACGTTCTTTCCCTATGCGTCCAGCCGCATCAACACATGGCGTGACCCGTTTTCCAGCTCCTCTGACGAGGGGTATCAGATCGTGCAGTCGCTCTATTCCATCGGTTCCGGCGGGCTGAGCGGTCTCGGTCTCGGCGGCAGCCGGCAGAAGTTTCTCTATCTGCCGGAGGAGCATAACGATTTCATCTTCTCCGTCGTGTGTGAGGAGATGGGCTTTATCGGCGCGGCGCTGATACTTGTGCTGTTCGCGCTGCTCATCCTGCGCGGGTACTGGATCGCCCTGCACCTGCCGGACAGATTCAGCTTTCTCGTGTGCGCGGGGATAACGACGCTCCTTGCGATACAGGTTTTCCTCAACGTCGCGGTCGTCACAAACCTCATCCCGTGCACCGGCATATCGCTCCCGTTCTTCAGCTACGGCGGAACGGCGCTTCTGATAGAGCTTTTTGAGATGGGGATAATCCTCGGTGCGTCGCGCGACGCGGTCACCGGTTACTAGAAAGGACAGAAACATATGAGATTTGTACTTACCTGCGGCGGTACCGCCGGACACATCAACCCCGCGCTTGCCATCGCCGGGCGTCTGCGCGAGCTTATGCCCGACTGCGAGATACTTTTCATCGGCGCGGAGGGCAAGATGGAGATGGAGCTCGTGCCGCGCGAGGGATATAAGATTGAGGCGCTGAAGATCACGAACATCAGCCGCGGGCACAGTCTTGAAGCGCTCAAGCATAATCTCGATACGCTCAGAAATGTCGCCGTCTCCACGCATGAGGCAAAGCGCATCCTGCGCGAGTTCAAGCCCGACGTTGTCATCGGCACGGGCGGATATGTGTGCTACCCCGTGCTCACAGCGGCGCACGAGCTTGGCATACCGACAGCAGTGCACGAGAGCAACGCTGTCCCCGGTCTCACGACGAAGCTCCTCGCCGAGCGCGTTGACCGCGTGATGGTCGGCTTTGCCGACAGCCGAGAGGCGTATCACCACCCGGAGAAGGTCGAGGTCACAGGTACGCCCGTGCGCGGAGAGTTCGCCTCATACAGCAAGGCACTGGCGAAAAAGGAGCTGGGGCTCGACCCTGACGAGCCGCTTGTCGTGTCCGTGTGGGGTTCGCTGGGCGCGGCGCACATGAACAAGATAATGGGCGAACTTATAACCCTGCTCGACGCGCGGCGTGAGTTCCGCCTCATTCACTCCGCGGGGTCCATGTACTTTGACGGCTTCATGGAAAAGCTTGAGGCGGCAATGCCGGATTTCGCGAAATTCGGCGCCGACGTGAGAAAGTATATCTACGATATGCCGCGTGTGATGGCGGCGGCGGATCTCATACTCTGCCGCGCGGGCGCGTCCACGCTGTCGGAGCTTGCTTATATGGGCAAGCCGGTCATAATCGTCCCGTCCCCGAACGTCACCAACAACCATCAGGAGAAAAACGCCCGTGTCCTTGAAAAGGCCGGGGCCGCAAAGGTGTTCCTTGAGGGGGAGTTTGACGCGCAGTCGCTTCTGGACACCGTGCGGGAGCTTCTTGGCGACGAAGGGAAACTCAACGAGATGAGCGAGGCGATGCGCTCGCTCGCCGTGCCGGGCGCGACGGACAGAATATGCGACATTATTCTCTCCCTGCCGGAGAACCGCCAAAAGGCGTAAAACCGAATATATGAACATAAACCCCTCCATGCGCATAGTATAGCCTGATTTGAGCAGAGCCGTATTCTTCTCAACCGCATGGAGGGATTTTTAATGGACATATGGCATATACGCGGCAAGAGAGCGCTGGAGGGAACGTGCTTTGTGCAGGGCTCGAAGAACGCGACGCTTCCCATCATCGCGGCATCCATCATATACCCTGCGCGTTCCGAGCTGATGAACGTGCCGCAGCTGAGGGATGTTGACGCGGCGCTGAGGATCCTGCGCCATATCGGCTGCACTGCCGAGCAGCGCGGCGGCGAGGTCTACATAGATTCTACATATCTTTCGTGCAGCGCCATCCCTCATGAGCTGATGGTCGAGATGCGCTCCTCCGTTATCTTTATGGGCGCACTGCTGGCCCGCTGCGGCGAGGCGCGGCTGAGCCTGCCCGGAGGGTGCCAGCTCGGCAAACGCCCCATAGACCTCCATCTGAGCGCTCTGCGCGCGATGGGCGCGGAGATAGACGAGGACGGCACGGAGATATACTGCCGCGCGTCAAAGCTGCACGGTGCGGAGATTGAGCTGCCGTTTCCAAGCGTCGGCGCGACTGAGAACGTCATGCTTGCCGCGTGCGCCGCGCGGGGCAGGACCGTTATCCACGGCGCGGCGCGCGAGCCGGAGATATGCGCATTGCAGGATTATCTGCGCGCAATGGGCGCGGACATCACCGGCGCGGGGAGCGACACTGTCACGATCTCCGGCTTTGCCGCGACCGGGCGCGCCGTGTGCCGCATCATCCCGGACAGGATAGTCGCCTCTACGATCGCCTGTGCAGCGGCGGCAGTTGGCGGAAATGTTGAAATGCGCGGCGTCGCGCCCGAACATTTTTCAACAGTTCTCTACTTCCTAAATCAGGCGGGATGTGATATAATAAGCTCTAACCGCACTGTCTGTATCCGCTCGACCGGGCGGCTCAAGGCTCCCGGCGCGATCATGACCGAGCCGTACCCCGGCTTCCCGACGGACGCGCAGCCGGTCCTGATGGCGGCGCTGCTGCAGGCCGAGGGCTGCACCGAGATAACGGAGAATATATTTGAGAACCGCTACCGTCAGGTGCCGGAGCTTCGGCGGCTTGGGGCGGACATCGTCGTGGAGGGGCGGCGCGCCGAGATATGGGGCGTTGACTGCCTGCACGGGACGGCGCTGAACGCCACGGACCTGCGCGGCGGCGCGGCGATGATCGTCGCGGGGCTTGCCGCCGAGGGGGAAACGGTCATATTTGACGACGGACATATCACGCGCGGGTATGAGCGCTTTGATGTGCGCCTGCGTTCCCTCGGGGCGGATATTTTTCTTGAATATTGATACATATACGCAGTTACATACGCGCATCGCGGCGGCGCGCTTTCCGCGCGCCCGCCGGTATGCGTGCAGCGAAAGGATAAAACCGCATGGCTTACGCACACTCTAATCAGCCGCCGGCTGACAAGCACTCGGAGTATATGAAACCCCGGCGGCACAGCAGCATCAGCGCCCCGCTGATGTTCGTCATTGTTGAGGTCGCGCTTATCTTTGTGATGAGCGTTTTCTTCCGTGTGTCTGATATTGAGGTGAACGGCAATGTTCATTATACTGACAGCGAGATCATCCGCGCCATCGACATTGAGGAGGGCGACAACCTCTTCTTCTTTGATCGGTTCGCGGCGCTCTCCCGCGTTTTTGCAAAGCTGCCGTATATCGAGGAGGTCACGGTCGAGCGTAAGCTGCCAAACAAGGTCATCATCGACGTGACGGAGAGCACGGCGCTGGCGTATCTATCGCTCGGCGACGAGAACTGGACGATCGACCATAACTGCAAGGTGCTGGGCAAAGCGTCGGAGGACGAGCTTTCAAACCTCATCACAGTGCGCGGCATCAGCCCCGGTACGCTGCTCATCGGCGAGCCGATGCAGACCGAGAGCGGCGATACCGCCGTGGTGGACTACCTCGCGGAGGTCTTGTCGCAGATAGAGGACAGGGGACTGACGGCGAACGTCTCGCAGATAGATTTTTCTGATACGAGCGCTGTGACGTTCCAGTACGGCGGGCGATTGACCGTCAATATCGGCGGCAGCTCAAATACAGAGTATAAATTTGGAATGTTTGTCGCCGTTCTGGACAAGCTTAGTGGTGAGGACGTCGGTTATCTCAACCTCTCCGACGGGGCGACGGCGCATTTTATGTCGGAGTAAACCCTACAATTACAATTTGACAACAAAAAATTTCTGAAAAAACAAAAAATCTATTGACCTAAACAGGAAAATGTAATAATATATAGAGCACGGTAAAAAAATAAAAGATCTCACTGTATGTGATCAGATAAAACACAGGAGGCAGAAGTATGGATTTCAAAGCCGAAACAGGGCCTGAAAATGTTGTGACTATAAAGGTGGTCGGCGTCGGCGGCGCGGGCAATAACGTCGTGAACAGAATGGTCAAAGCCGGGACGCAGGGTGTGGAGTTTATCGCCATCAACACCGATAAGCAGGCTCTTGCCGTCTCCAATGCCAACCAGAAGATTCAGATAGGTGAGAAGATGACCCGCGGACAGGGCGCAGGCTCCGACCCCGATGTCGGCAAGCGCTCCGCCGAGGAGAGCCGCAACAACATCGCCAAAGCGATCGAGGATGCGGACATGGTGTTCATTACCGCCGGTATGGGCGGCGGCACTGGTACCGGCGCGGCCCCCGTCGTGGCAGAAATCGCGCGCGAGGCCGGCATACTCACCGTCGGCGTCGTCACAAAGCCCTTCAAGTTTGAGGGCAAGCGCCGCATGGATCAGGCGAACATGGGCATCAAGGAGCTGCTCGGCAGGGTCGATTCTCTGCTCATAATTCCCAATGACCGTCTCAAGTACGCCACGGATCAGAAGGTCACGCTCGCGAACGCCTTTGAGATCGCGGACGACGTGCTGCATCAGGCCGTCACCAGCATTTCCGACCTTATAAAGAACACCGGCTTCATCAATCTTGACTTTGCCGATGTTTCCTGCATCATGCGCGATGCCGGCTTTGCTCACATGGGCGTGGGTCACGCCGCTGGCAAGGGCAAGGCGGAGGATGCCGCGAAGCTTGCTGTCGCAAGCCCGCTGATGGAGACCTCCATAAACGGCGCGCGCGGCGTGCTCATCAATATCACCGGCTCTGAGGATATGGATCTCGAGGATGTCGAGACCGCCGCGAACCTCGTGCAGGAGGCCGCGCATCCCGATGCCAACATCATCTTCGGCGCAACGTTCGACTCCTCGCTTCAGGATGAGATCCGCGTCACTGTCATTGCCACCGGCTTTGAGGAAGCGCCCTCCGGCGCGGCTCCCGCGGATTCTGCCGCCGGTGCGTCCGCCTCGGCTTCCGGCGCTGTGCGTCCTATCTCCGTAAAGGAGAGACCGCAGGGGCTGTTCACCGGCGCGGCTGAGAAAGCTGCCGCCGCGGCTCCCGTTGCAGCGTCCCCCGTCGTTCCGCCTCCCATGACTGAGGAGCGCCCCGCCAGCGCGTCTGCTGATGGAACCGGCGAGGACCCGTTCGACAGCATTTTCAAGATATTCAACGCGAAATAAGCTATACTGCACTATACAACGAACTGAAAAGCTCCCCCAGTTAATCCGGGGGAGCTTTTTGTGAACACCGTATTGCGGAGGTAAGGATTTGAATGCTTGATAGGATCGTCCGTTTTGTGAGGAATTTTATCAGAATTTATTCGGACAACCAGCTTCCCATCGCGTCTGCGGCGCTGTCGTATTACTTCACAATGACGTTTTTTCCGCTGATAATCTGCCTGTACACCATGCTCGGCAACAGCTATGAGCGCGCGATGCGCGTGCTGCAATTCGTGCGCAGCTTTGTCTCCGGCGAGACGATGAGCCTCATTGAGGACTTTATGGCCTATGTCGCGGCGAACAACAGCCCCGCGATGATGGTGGCGGGGCTCATCGTGCTTGTCACATCCGCGTCCGCGGCATCGCGCTCCATCCAGACGACGATAGGCAGAATGCAGGGCGGCGTGAAGTTCAAGGCCGTTATGTATTTCGCGTTCAGCATCGTGTTTTCCCTCGTGCTGCTCGCGGCCATATATTTTGCCGTGCTCGTCATGCTGACAGGGCGGCAGTTCATCAAGTTCATCAATGAGCTTCTGCCGTTTATCGACATCAGCGGCTCGTGGAACTGGATGCGCTTTATTGTCATGGGCGGCATATTCTTTGTGCTCATCTGGGGCGTGTATGAGGCGGCCAAGCGCAATATTGACGATTACAGCACCTTCCCCGGCACGCTCGTCACAACGGTGGTGCTCGTTGTGTTTACGCTCGTGTTTTCGGAGTTTATCGGGCGTTCGGCGCGCTATCCGCTGGTGTACGGCTCGCTCGCCTCGCTGATACTGCTGATGCTGTGGCTGTATTCGTGCTGCATCGTCATATACAGCGGCGCGGCGATAAATATCGCCCTGCGCGACACGCGCTATGAGATAGAGGCGATAAAGGTCAGCGGCGAAGTGAAGGAAAATGAGGACAGATAGGGGAGATGTACTTATGGGTACACGACTTGCGAGCTTTGCACTGTTTGTCTGCGTGATCGTTGAGTGTGTCATGTTATCGGCATGCGGGGCAACAAAGATTGAAACTGCCACACCAACGCCGATACAAGACAGCATAATTGAAGAATCCCCCCTTACGTCACCGATGCCGGAACCTACACCTCAGGTATCACACACTCAAATTGAGCCCGTACCAACATCAGTCCCCATAATTATCACGAAAAACCCATCGAGCGAGACGGTTTTTCAGAATGATAAGACTTGGTTTATCGCGCATGCGGATAATGCAGACACTATTAAGTGGTTTTTCATTAGTCCTAATGGCGAGGAGTACACTACAGATGCCCTGCTGCCGGTCTTGCAGGAGCTTGAAATTGAGATTCTGCCAGATGATACGATAGCGTTGCGCAATATACCATTGTCGCTGAATGGATGGCAAATACAGGCTGAGTTCAGTGAAAATGGCGCTGTTTCTGTACGTACCCAACCAGCTACGATATATGTTATGGCAATTCCACGTGAGTATTTGAGTGTTATAGAGTATTATAGAACTGTTACAAACTATGGTGCGGAGAGTGAACAGGCATTAGCATTAAACGGGGAATGTACTTATGGAGCCATAGATTTGTATAGAAATGTGAACAGTCCCCGATTTGGCTACTTTTTGAGAGATTTAGACGGAGATGGAATCCCAGAACTGTTCATAAGCGGGTTAGGTGAGCGCAATGGAGTATCTGGAGATGATTGGGATAATATGATTCTCTCAATGCATACGATTATTGATGGAAAGCAGTCTACTGTACTTGAGAGTATTGCACGTGGTAGATATTATTTGACGTATAATAACTATATTCAATGCGAGGGCTCTAGCGGCGCTGCGTACAGCGATTGGTCAGTATACTCGTTCTACGATGGTGGACTTCATTTTGTCGAAGGTATGTGGACAAATGGTGAAGAGTATCAAGGGGATGCTATGAATATGATTATACTGTACTCAACAGATGGAGGACGATACGCCGACAACGGTATACGCATAACCAAAGAACAAGCCGATGAGTATCTGGTTTACTTCAACAATAATATTACTCCATTACCGGAGCTAACACCAATTACATAAAAATCAGCCCATTCCTATATTCCATAACGAATCAAGGAATGGGCTGGTTCTATCTAGCCGATTTTTACTTCTTGAAGCTATCCTTCAGTGCCACGGAGCGGTTGAACACGAGGTGACCGGGCTTTGCATCCTTGTTGTCAAGGCAGAAGTAGCCCTGACGCATGAACTGGTAGCCTTCAGAGTCCTTGCCCGGCTCGGGCATCGGCGCGGCGGCGAGACCGGATTCGACCTTGCAGCCCGTCAGCACCGTGAGGCTTTCGGGGTTGAGGCAGTCGAGGAAGTTCTTGTCCGGACCGTCCGGCTCCGGGGCGGAGAAGAGATAGCCGTAGACGCGAACCTCCGCGTCCGCGCAGTCGAGCGCGTTGACCCAGTGGATGGTCGCGCCCTTGACCTTGCGCCCGTCGGCGGGATCGCCGCCGCGGCTCTCCGAGTCATATTCGCAGTATATCTCAACGACCTTGCCGTTTTCATCTTTCTTGCAGCCCGTGCAGGTGACGAGATACGCGCCCTTGAGCCTGACCTCGTTGCCGGGGTAGAGGCGCTTGTACTTCGGCGCGGGTTCCTCCATGAAGTCCTCCGCCTCGACATACAGTTCGCGGGAGAAGCTGACCTCGCGTGTGCCGTCCTCGGGCTTGAGGGGGTTATTTTCAACGGTGAGCAGCTCGCTCTTGCCCTCGGGGTAGTTGGTGATGATGAGCTTGACGGGGTCGAGCACCGCCATGACGCGCTTGGCGTTGGCGTTGAGATCGTCGCGCAGGCAGCTTTCAAGGAACGCCCACTCAACGGTGGAGTCGACCTTCGACACGCCTATGCGCTCGCAGAAGTCGCGGATGGAGCGCGAGGTGTACCCGCGGCGGCGCAGACCGCACAGCGTCGGCATGCGCGGATCGTCCCAGCCGGAGACATAGCCCTCCTCAACGAGCTTTCTAAGCTTGCGCTTGGACATGACGGTGTAGTTGATGCCAAGGCGCGCGAACTCTATCTGACGCGGCTTTATGCCGGGAATGGAGACGTTGGACACGACCCAGTCATAAAGCGGTCTGTGCGCCTCGTACTCCAGCGAGCAGAGCGAGTGCGTGATGCCCTCAAGCGCGTCCTGTATCGGGTGGGCGAAGTCGTACATGGGGAAGATGCACCACTTTGTGCCCTGACGGTGATGCTCAATGTAGCGTATGCGGTAGAGCACGGGGTCGCGCATGTTGAAGTTGCCGCTGGCGAGGTCGATCTTTGCGCGCAGGGTGTAGCGCCCCTCTTCAAATTCGCCGTTTTTCATGCGCTCGAAGAGGTCGAGGCTTTCCTCAATAGGACGGTCGCGCCACGGGCTGACGGCGGGATGCGTCGTGTCTCCGCGGTATTCCTTGAATTGCTCCGGGGTCAGCTCACACACGTAGGCGAGACCTTTTTTGATAAGCTCGATGGCGTATTCGTAGGTCTTTTCAAAATAGTCCGAGCCAAAGAAGAATCTGTCGCCCCAGTCAAAGCCAAGCCAGTGGATATCCTGCTGTATCGCCTCGACAAACTCATTGTCCTCCTTGGCGGGGTTAGTGTCGTCCATGCGCAGGTTGCAGATGCCGCCGAAATGCTCCGCCGTGCCGAAGTCGATGGTCAGCGCCTTGCAGTGACCGATGTGCAGATAGCCGTTGGGCTCGGGCGGGAAGCGCGTATGCACCTGCATACCGTAGCAGCGGTTTCCCTCGGACAAGTCCTCAATGATAAAGGAATCAATAAAATTTCTTGCGGTTTCTTCCATGACTCTCTTCTCCTGTGAAACAAATATCTTATATTATAAACGACACAGGCAGATATTTCAACACAAAATAAAAATTATCGCGTCATTGCAGGGTATCACCGGCGTGGTGGGCGAGTATTGCAGAGACGATGCCTTCTGCGGATATATCTGTGGCGTGCAGGAATGGCTTTTGAGTGTGCTTTTCAAGCTCCGCGGCGGTCACACCGCCGATGCATACACATGCGGCACCTTCGGGGATGTGCTTGTGCTCAGCAAGAAACAGCTGCACACCGCTCGCGCTTGAAAAGCAAATGTAGTCCGTGCCTGAAAGCATGCCGCGCGCAGCCTCTGAGACGAGCGGATCGGAGCGCAGAGTGTATAGATGCACATCATGCACACAGCGCTTTGCACTCAAAGCGTCATAAAGCTCCTGAGAGCCGAGTGACGAGCGGAAGAGGTACAGCTCTTCATCCGGGGCTGTGCGTTCAAGCAAAAGCCACCCGAGCGCCTCGCTGGTGTATTTCTTCGGGCAGAGATCTGCTGTTATCCCGTATTTCCGCAGCTCTTTTTTTGTTGCCGCGCCTATCACAGCAAAGCGGCAAGAAGCGAGCGCTCGTATATCACCGCTGGCATACAGCTTTTTGAAGAAAAGGCGGACGCCGTTGCCGCTTGTGAAGATAACGGTGCAGTGCTTCCCGGACAGGACGGAGAAGTCGAAATCGGTTTCAAGCTCGACAACATCGGAACGCTGCGCGTGGTATACCTCCGCGCCGAGCTCCGCAAGCTGGGGTTCTAGCTTGCCGCTTATAGCGTCCGTGCCAGTCAGCGCGATTTTTACCCCGGCGAGCGGCTGGGGCAGGGTGGACGAGAAATCAAGCGCGGCGGTTTTACCGACGACTATAACAGCGGGCGGTCTCACACCGGCAAGGCGCGTTTTTTGTGCAATATCCGCAAGCGGCGCGCGCACCGCCTCGGGATTCGGTGAATTGCCGCCGGATATGACGGCGGCGAGGGTCTGCGGCGGCATACCCGCGCTGATGAGCCGGGAAGCGATAAGCTCAAGCTTTGAAAGCCCCATCAGGAATACCAGCGTTCCGGGCAGCTGTGCCAGAGTATCCATATAGTCCGGCAGACCGTCGGCGGTGTCCGCGGTATGGGCGGTTATAACGTGAAAGCTGCGGCTCAGTCCCCTGTGTGTCACGGGTATTCCCGCCGACGCGGGAATGGCAATAGACGACGATATACCCGGTATCTCTTCATAGGGGATACCGGCCTTGAACAGAGCCTCCGCCTCTTCGCCGCCGCGCCCGAACACAAACGGGTCTCCGCCTTTCAGCCGCACGACCTTTTTCCCCTCTGCCGCCTTTGCGATGAGCGCAGCATTTATCTCCTCCTGCGGTGCGGAATGATGCCCGCTTCGCTTGCCCATATATATTTTTTCGGCACCCGCCGGGAGTGCGGCCAATAAGGCGGGATCGATAAGATCGTCATATATTACCGCGTCACAACTCTCAAGTCTGCGCAGTCCGCGCACGGTTATAAGATCGGCACTACCGCAGCCCGCGCCGACTATGCTTACCATTCCGATATTTTTCATCTTTTCATCTCCTCGGTTATGCTCATCAGCTCTTCCGCCGTCAGATGGCGGCCAAGGTCAAGACAGGCGGAAAACAGCGCTTTGAAGAGCGTCTGGCGTTCCGCCTCGCTCTCCGTCAGATCCCTTATGACGGGACGCAGGGACTCTAGGTAGACGAGAATTGAATCAAGCTCGTCCGGGAGTATGGCGCTTATGCGTTCCTTCGCCCATATCGCGGCGCTTGGGCTTGCCCCGCCGGTGCTTATCCCGATGCTCATATTGCCGCGCTTGACGAGGGCGGGGAAGATGAATGAGCATAGCTCCTTGTCGTCGACAACGTTTACAGGAATTTTTCGCTCGCGGCAGAGATCTGATATTTCGCGGTTCACAGCACGGTCATCTGTCGCGGCGATGACAATGTCAACGCCATTGAGCATATCCGTGGAGAATGGCGAGGTTATGTAGTTGTCCGCGCCGAGCTTTATAAGCGCGTTATCGATATGCGGTGCTGCCACGGTTATGTGCGCGCCGTAGGGGAGAAGCTTTTCCAGCTTGCGCCGGGCGACCTGTCCGCCGCCGACGATGAGCACTGTTTTGCCATCAAGCTCGATAAACATAGGAAAGTATGCCATGCTCAGCCTCCGTTGCTTTCATAGTAGTACTGCCAGCCCCCATCCGTCATTATACGGCGGAGCTTTATATTGAATATCCTGTCGATCAGTCCGGTTGAATACACCTCATCCGGGCTGCCGTCAGCCGCTATGCCGCCGTTGAGCAGCAGCACCCTGTCGGCGCTGCGCATTGCCATGCAGAGATCGTGCAGCACCATAACGACAGCTCTGCCGTCTTCGGCGAGCTTGCGCGCCATATTCATCACGTGCAGCTGGTGCTCGGCATCGAGGTATGTTGTGGGCTCATCCATGAAAAGTGTCTGGGTGTCCTGTGCCAGAGCCATAGCGAGATAGACCTTCTGCCGCTGACCGCCGCTTAGCTCAGGCAGGTATCGTTCCGCAAGCTCGGAGGCACCCGCGCGTTCCATGGCGCGGCGGGCGATCATGTGATCCTCTGCGCGGTAGCGCCGGGGATAGCCCAGATACGGGAAGCGTCCGTGCAGCACCATACTGCGCGAGCTTATATTCGGCGTCGAGCGCGACTGCGCCATATATGATATCCGCTGTGCGCGGCGCTTTGGCTTAACGCCGTCGGCATTTTCTCCATCTATCAGTATCTCTCCGCCCAGCTTATTCTGCAAGCCAAGGATCGTCCGGATGAGCGTGCTTTTCCCACTGCCGTTCGGACCTATGATAACTGTAAGCTCACCGGGCATGAAGCGGATGTTAAGTCCACTCAGAATGCATTTTCCACTATAGCCGACACTGAGATCTTTTACTTCAATCATGTATCCGCCCTCCTCTCTGCTTCATCAGCAGCCAGATAAAGAACGGTCCGCCTATAAGGCTGAGCACAATGCCGACAGGCAGTTCATACGGGGCAAATATCAGTCTGGCAAGAGTGTCGCATAGTATTAGCAGAGCCGCACCGGCCAGCGCCGAGCCCACGATTAGCGGTGCACTGTGCTCGCCTAAGAGCCGCCGGACAATGTGCGGCACAATAAGCCCGACAAAACCCAGCAGACCCGCGATGCTGACAGCCGCACCGGCGAGCGCGGCGGCAAGCGCCAGCGCGGCAACACGCAGCTTGCCCGATGACAGCCCAAGACTGGATGCGGTGTCCATACCGAGAGAAAGCACGTCCAGCTCATTTGCGAGCGAGAGAAGAATAATGAGTGCGGGAATGATGACGCACAGCGCAGGCATCACGCGGCTCATTGCCAGATTTGAAAATCCGCCTATGCGAAAATCCGAATATCCTGTGAGAACATCCGGCACAAAGGTTATAACGCCGTCTGTTACAGCGGAGAATACGCTGCTCACGGCAACGCCGGAGAGCACAAGTGTTATCCTTGATGCGCCGGTCTTTTCAGCAATGAACAGCACCAGAAGAACACCCAGAAACGCGCCCGCAAAGGCGAAAACAGGGTATAGAGCGGCGTGACGGGGGAAAAGCGCGGCGCATATTACCACGGCCATTCCAGCCCCGGAATTTACCCCAATGATGTTGGGCGCGGCAAGCGGGTTTGAGAGAACGGATTGGATCACAGCGCCGGACACCGCGAGCGCAGCACCGGCGAGCAGACACCCGCAGGTGCGCGGCAGACGCGCGTACAGCACGATATGCGTCTCGACCGTGCCGGGCGCAGTGCCTGTGAGCGCGGCGTATATGTCGGCCAGTGAAACACTCACACTCCCCATGCAGATACTCACCAACGCGGCGGCGAGCGCCGCGGTCAGCAGCAGTGGGAGCACGGTCCTTTTATTGTTCTCCGTATAATATGTCTGCAAGCTTTTCATATGCTTCGCCCCATCTGTCGTTTGGTTTGAGGTTATACAGCTCATGTTCAAGAGTATAGAATCGGTCTTCCTTTACCGCGGTCAGCTGCTGCCACGCGGGGTTCGAGAGCAGCGTACCGTTCAGTGTTTCCATCGCGCGCGTCGGATCGGCTCCTTGAAGCACGACGAAAATGTATTCAGGGTCATCCGCCAGAATGTTCTCCAAGCTCAGATCGTCAAGAAGCGCATTGTCGCTGTCGGCTATGTTGACGCAGCCCAAATCGTGCAGCATACCGCCGAGCAGATTGTCGCGGCTGCCCTTTGCCTTGCAGCTTGACCCGGTGGCACGTATGCAGAGAATGCGCGGGGAACTGCCGTCCTGCCGGGCAATCGCGGCGGCGGACTGCGCTTTCACCGCAGTGCCGTACACGTCGTAGTTTTCTTCATGACCTGTGAGCTGTGTGCAGATATTGAGCATATTAAGATAGTCGTCTATGGTCTGAACGTCAAAATAGGCAGTTGTTATCCCGGCTGTGCTGAACGTCTCTTCCAGTTCCAAATTCGCTGTCGTGTTGCAGCTTGCGAGGATGAAATCAGGACGCGCGGCGAGCAGTGTCTCCAAGCTCGGTGATTTCACCGCGCCTATATCGACCACGCTGCTGTCAAGACCAAGGTCGAAGGATGTCCAGGTGTCAGACGCGGCGGCGACGAGTGTGCCGCGTCCGCCGGCGAGGCACCATATTTCGGCGAAGCTCCCTATCATGGCGGCAACGCGGGTGGGTCTCGCAATAGAAATGCTGCGTCCCAGATCGTCCGTGAAGCTTATCAGCGGCTGGTCATCGGCAGAGACATTGGAGACCGTAGGCTCACCATCGGAACACGCGCAGAGCGGGAAGCAGAGACTTAAGCATATCGTTATGCACACCAGTGTGCGCAAATGCTTTTTCATCGTACATCACCTCTGTGAAAAGGATAACATGGATGCGTGCTAGTTGTAAAATACATATATATTGATAATATTAATTAGTAAATGCTAATGACTTTGTTTAGAAAAAAACCGCTTTTTTTGTAAAGCAAGGTATATTAGAATACAATTAAGCTGATTCAGGCTTCTGACGCATGCAAGATGGAGAAAATATGACGGTTGCCCAAATAGAAAGCAGTTGTTATAATATATTTATGTTTCAAACTGGAGGACAGCGTTATGACCAGTCGTGAGCTTCAGATTTTCATGATGGTTGCCGAGTGCGGGAAAATGAGCGAGGCTGCAAAAAGAATGTATATCACTCAGTCATCTGTCAGTCAGGCGGTCGCGTCGATAGAGAAGGAGTACGGCATTCTGCTTTTTGAGCGCCTCTCCAACAGCCTCTATATAACCGCGGAGGGAAAGCAGCTCCTCTCATATGCGCGTGGTTTTTTCTCCGTGAAGGACGATATGGAGAATTTTCTCACCAATGCATCAAGCGTTCGCCGCCTGCGTATTGGTGCGACGGTCACTGTCGGCACTTGTGTCATCAGTCCGATACTAAAGCGCGTCAAGGAGGAGCTTCCCGGCATCGACGTATCCGTGAGCGTGGCGAACACGCACATTGTCGAGGAAAAGCTTTTGAGCAATGAGATAGACGTGGGACTTGTTGAGGGACACATTGACAATGCCGATCTCGTGACCACCGACGTCATCAGCGACAGGCTTGTGCTTGTCTGCCCGCCGGGGCATCGCTTTGCGTCGCACGACTGTGTGGAGCTGGAAGAGCTCGCGGGCGAGGAATTTATCCTGCGCGAGGTGGGAAGCGGCACAAGGGCGCTTTTTGAAGAGCAGATGAACGCCCGGAACCTCAAAATCGATATAAAATGGAGCTGCTATAACTCCGAGGCGATAAAGAACGCGGTGATGGACGGACACGGACTGAGCGTAATATCGCGCAGACTCGTTAGAGAAGAGATATACCGCGGGAGGCTGCACGCCTGCGACATACACGGCATCGACCTCAGCCGCCATTTTGCCGTCGTTTATCACAAGAATAAGTATATGGGGGATGAGCTGAAAATGTTCATGGCGGAATGCCGGAGGTTTGCGGAAAAGAACGAATATTAGCGGAAGCTGATGCCTTTGTTAAATATTTTGGTATTTTACAAGTGTATGCCCGAATGATAAGATTTTATCATGTCTTATCATTCGGGCATATTTTGTATAAATTTAAGAGGTGAAGTTGTGAAAATTCTGATTGTTGGCGGCGTTGCAGCGGGAACAAAGACCGCCGCGAAGCTGAAAAGAGAAATGGGCGATAAAGCCGACGTTACGGTCATCACGCTGGGAAGCTATATTTCATATGCTGCCTGCGGGCTGCCGTACTATATCGGTCAGGTCATCAAGGAGAAGGAGACACTCCTTGAAAACACCCCTGCCAGTTTTGAAAATCTTACCGACGTAAAGGTCATTACAGGCATTGAGGCCGTGAAGCTTGACCGCGCCGGTAAGACAGTGTATGCCAAGAACCACAACACCGGCGCGGACGAAACCTATGACTACGATATGCTCGTCATCGCGACCGGCGCGCGCCCTGTAAAGCCCCCGATACCCGGTATCGACCTTGAAAACATATTTACTCTGCGAGACCCGGACGATGCGGACAGAATAAAGGCCGCCGTTGCCACGGGCAATATCAAGCGTGCGTGCATCATCGGCGGCGGCGCGATAGGACTTGAGATGGCGGAGAACCTCAGCCTCCTCGGCGTGCGTGCCAGCGTTATAGACATGGCGCCGCATATTCTCCCGGGCTACGACGCAGATTTTGCGGACTATGCCGAGAATATGCTCGCCGATCACGGCATACCCGTGTTCCTCAACGACAGCGTTGTTGGCTTTGAGGGCGAGGGCAGGGTGCAGAAGCTGCGCACCGAGAAGCGTGCCATCAAGACCGACATGGTCATTATGTCTGTCGGCGTGCGCCCCAACACCGAATGGCTGGAGGGCTCCGGACTCAACTTCGTTGAGGGCACAAGAATACTCGACGTTGATGAGTACATGCGCACAAACGACGAGAGCATCTGGGCAGTCGGCGACTGCGCGATGGTCAAGAACCTTGTCACCGGCAAAAACAACTGGACGCCCATGGGCTCGACCGCGAACCTCTCCGGGCGGCTTTGCGCGAAAGCCATTGCCGGTACGGCCAAGCACGGCTTCCGCGGCGTACTTGGCACGAACGTCCTCCAGCTTCCCGGCATAAACGTCGGCAAGACGGGTCTCGGCATAGAGGCGGCAAAGGCAGCGGGCTACGATATTGCCTACGTCACCATAACCTGTTACGACAAAGCAAAGTTTTATCCCGACATGGATCATTTCTGCATTCGCCTTGTCGCGGAAAAGCAGAGCCGCCGGCTTCTCGGCGTGCAGGTGCTCGGCAAGGGCAAGGTCGACAAAATCGTGGATATCGGCGTCACCGCAATTTCGCTCGGCGCGACCATAGATAAGTTTGACGATATGGACTTCTCATATTCGCCTCCGTTCTCATCCGTTATCCACCCGTTTGCCATTGCTGCGGCGGCGCTGGAAAACAAGATGGACGGCAACCTTGAGGGCGACACGTATCACGCGCTTGGGATAGACGATGGCTGGACGCTGCTCGATGTCGGCAAGACGCCAGTGCTCCCGCAGCTCAGACACGTTGATGTCGGCAGCATAGAAGGGGAGATAGAGGGCGTTCCCACCGACGCAAAAGTCGCGCTCTTCTGCCTTGAGGGCAAGAACAGCTATATGGCGGAGAACCGTATGTTCAGATACGGCTACAAGAATGTGCAGGTCATAGAGGGCGGCACATACTTCAACAAAGAGATTACTCAGGCAATGCCTGAATAATACAAGTGTTAATGGAGGATCAGTACAATGCTTAACATCACAGCGGAAGAAAAAAAGGCGCTCAAAGGCAGAGGCATAATAATGACCAATGACGGCGAGCATTTCATCGCCCGCATAGTCTCCCCCTGCGGCCTATTCACCAACGAGCAGATGCAGGCGGTCACTGACGCGGCGAAGAAGTACGGCAACGGCGATGTCGCCATGACCACGCGCCTGACCATGGAGATTCAGGGCGTGCCCTACGGCGTCGCGGATGAGCTCATCAAGGACATGGAGGCGGTGAACCTCTGGGTCGGCGGTACAGGCTCTGTCGTGCGCCCCATCGTCGCCTGCAAGGGCACGGTGTGCGTCCATGGTCTGATGGACACGCAGAAGTTTGCGGATAAGCTCTTCCATGAGTTCTATGTCGGCTGGCACGGCGTCAAGCTCCCCCACAAGTTCAAGATCGGTATCGGCGGCTGCCCCAACAACTGCGTCAAGCCTGCGTATCATGACTTCGGCATTATGGGCCAGAGCGTCCCCGAGTATGACTCCGACCTCTGCAACGCATGCAAGAAGTGCTCCGTTATAGAGCACTGCCTCGTCGGCGCTGTGCATCAGGATGACGACGGTCAGCTTGTTCTCGACCATGACAAGTGCACCAACTGTGGCAAGTGCATCGGTCAGTGCAACTTCGACAGCATTGAAGAGGCAAAGCACGGCTACAGAGTGTTCATCGGCGGTATTTGGGGCAAGACCCAGAGAAACGGCACTGCCGTTCCGGGCATCTACTCCGAGGACGAAATCGAAAAGCTCATTGAAAAGGCGATACTCCTCTACCGCGAGCAGGGCAAGACCGGCGAGCGCTTCGGCCGCACCATCGACCGTATCGGCGTTGACAACTTTATTGCACAGCTCCTCTCCGACGACGTTCTTGACCGCAAGCAGGAGATCCTTGACGCAAAGCTCCACCTTGTCGGCGGCGCGACCTGCTGATTAGAAAATACTTATCGCTTATATAATTATATTCGGTGTTTACAAATAGCATCACCGGTGTTCTCCTGTGAATCACTTAAACTAAAGTGATTCACAGGAGATGACGTGCGTTGAAAAATGTCAAAAAAACATTCGGCGGAATTGTGCTCTGTTTTGTCATCGCTGCCGCCGCGTGGCAGCTTGGCAAGCTCGTGCCGGTGGTTGGCGGGGCGGTGTTCTCGCTGCTCATCGGGATGGCGGTGTCGCTTGTTATACGCGACAAGACGCCCTTTGCTCCGGGGCTTCGCTTTGTGTCAAAGAAGGTGCTGCAATGGGCTGTCATACTGCTCGGCTTCGGGCTTGATCTGACCGTGGTGCTGCAAACAGGGCGGGAGTCGCTGCCTATCATTGTCGCGACTATTACAACGGCGCTTGTTCTTGCGGCGGTGTTTGGCCGAGTGCTTGGCATACAGAATAATGTCGCAGTGCTTGTTGGCGTTGGCTCGTCCATATGCGGCGGCTCAGCCATCGCTGCAACATCACCTGTCATTCACGCGGATGATCGGGAAGTGGCACAGTCCATTTCAGTTATATTCTTTTTCAACGCGCTTGCCGCGCTCGTTTTTCCTAGTCTCGGCGCGGCACTTGGATTCTCGACAGTTGACGGTCATGCTTTCGGCCTTTTTGCCGGAACGGCCGTGAACGACACCTCATCAGTTACGGCGGCGGCGTCCACGTGGGACAGTATGTGGGCTCTTGGCTCAGATACGCTGGACGTCGCCGTTACCGTAAAACTGACGAGGACACTTGCCATAATACCTATAACCATAGTGCTCTCTTATATACAGACAAAAAAAGGCGGCGGCAGCAAAACAGCGTTCTCCTTAAAAAACGTATTTCCATATTTCATCTTTCTTTTCATAGCTGCATCTCTAATCACCACCGTGGCTGCCGCCGCCGGGGTAGGGGCAGAGTTTTTTACCCCGTTCAAAACACTCAGCAAGTTCATGATCGTGCTGGCAATGGCAGCGATCGGCGTGAACACAAATATTGTTGAGCTTATCAGAACAGGGAAAAAACCGCTTCTTCTCGGGTTTATATGCTGGGTGGGGATAAGCACCATCAGCATTCTTATGCAGCGCGCACTGAATCTTATGTAGGTATAAAACGGCAGAATAAAACAGGCTCTCCGCGGGACACATTTCAAAAATGCGTCCTGCGGAGAGTCTATTTCTATATGCAAAGTGTTTTCAATTGAATGATAGTGCAAAACTACCAAAAGTGATACGACAAATCCATCCAAAATGACAAAAAGTACTTTTGGAGTTGAAAAATGATTGACAAATCGTAGACTGTATTATACACTTATATCAGAAATTGAAATATAATTTCAATTATAGAAACGCTCTGCGGACTGCATCCGCGCACTGAGCTCTGCAGCACTTGATTGCAGAAACGGTCTGATGCTTTCGAGATATTCCATCGTAACGCGCATCGCCGGACCCGTGATACTCGCGCACGCAATGATCTTTCCGCCTTTCCCGTAAATGGGGAACGCGATGCACCGAACGCCGACCTCGTTCTCCTCGTCGTCAACGGAGTACCCTTGACTGCGTATCTTATCCAGTTCGCTTTCCAAGGCGGCGCGGGTCGTAAGGGTGTGGTTTGTAAGTTTGGGAAGCCCGCGGGTCTCGATGTAGCTGTCAAGCTCATCACTTGTATACTGCGAGAGGAAGAGCTTGCCGGAGGCGGTGCAGTATAACGGTGCGGAATTACCGACTTTCTGGATGTTCATGAGAGTGCGGTTGGAATTAAGGGCGATATCTACATAAAGGATCTTCGATTTGCGTTCAACGGTCAAACAGGTCGTCTCATTTGTGTATTTTGAGATCTTTTCTATGTAAGAATGAGCGATAGGCGTGAGCTGAAAGCGGGATATGATGGAGTTTGAAAGCTCGCATATCTTCGTGCTGGCAGCATAGGTGCACTTTTCCTCATCATGTTCAATGTAACCCATGCCCTCCATCGAAGTGATGAATCGCAGCACAGTGCTGGCGTTCATATTGAGTTCGCGGGCGATATCGAGAAGCTTGAGAGGTTCGGGCTGTGCAGCGAGGAATTCGAGGATTTTGAACGCTTTTTCGGTGGATTGGTTCGACGAAGTAGCGGGTTTTGATTCCATAATTGCTTCTACCTTTTCACATATTTAGTACTCATTTGCTATTTTAGAATTCAAAACCAGATTTGTCAATATAAAATTTATTTAAAAGGGTTATAAAGTGACAAAAAAGGCTGCATTTCAATTGTTGATACTTTCTGCAATATGGTCTGCCTATTTTATATGCGTACAGAATGTCAATACAGAACTTGGCGTTATACTCGGGGCGACGGCTTTCAGATTTGGTACAGTGTTTGTAATGCTCTGCTATTTGGCTGTCAGCGGGCATTTATCAGATTTGATTGTTCCGAGAAAAACAGTGGTCAGTCTTTTAATCGTTGGTCTGTTAAGTTTTGTTCTTGATGGTGCAGCATTTATTGGGTTCCAGCACTGCGGTGTCAGCGAAGGGACAGCACTTTTGAAGTGTGACATTATTTTTGTAAACCTCATATCGGCTGTTATTTACAAAAAGAGTATTCCCTTGAAAAACTGGCTTCTGACGGTATTTATGCTTGCAGGTGTTTTTGTTTTAGTAGGTGTTGATTTCAAAGGCATAAATATCAATAATCCGTATTATTTCATGTTTATATTAAGTGCTTTTGCTGTATCGTGCAATGCATTTATTCTCCAGAACGTACAAAGGCATTACCCGGAGATCAAGGATATGGCGATAGCTTTTTATAATGTCTTTGTGTCAGGTTTATTGTTCATGGGAACACTCTTTATAACACATGGATACGGCTTTATTCAAAAAGACATTATAAATGTATCTTGGTTGCTTGTGCTGCTCCTTGGCTGTTTGTTAAGCGTTGGATTGTTTGCCCTCTATTATGATAGTCTGCGTAAGTTTCCCGTTTGGACGGTGAAGATATTCCTGCTCACCATGCCTGCAATATCGTCGTTTGTATCTTTCTTGTTGTACGGTGAGGTTATTAGCATTCGACAAGCGAGTGGTATCGCTGTAATTTGTGTCGGTGCATTTCTGATAATTACGAGTGAAAAGAAAGAATCAGCTGTTTGGGAAAAACAGAGTGCGTTGCATTCTGATAAATAAAGAGCAATAGAAAGGAAAAACGAAAATGAAGAAAGTGACTGCGCTACTCCTTGCAATGCTGCTTCTTGTTGCCGTTTGTATGACTGGCTGCGGCAATACGGCAGAAACCCCGGCAAACACAGCAACAGATGCACCTGCTGCTGACGAACCCGCTGTAGTTGAGACCGGCGACGAGCCTATTACTCTTAGAATTGGCACGATGCCTTTCGGACACTCCGTTCCTGTGTTTTATGCCATGCAGAACGGGATGTTTGAAGATGCGAACATTACGGTAGAGACTGCGTTCTTTGCTGGTGGCCCTGCAATGAACGAAGCAGCTGCGGCAGGTGAATGGGATGTTGGTACAACGGGCGGTATGCCTGCGGTAACTGGCGCACTTGCATATGATTATAAGATTATCGCGTATGCAAATGACGATATGGCACCTAATGCTATATATGCCAGACCTGATTCTGACCTCGTTGCTGCTGGACAGGGGAATGTTGCAGCTGCACCCGAAATGTATGGCACTGCCGAAACATGGGCAGGAAAGACTGTTCTTTGCAATACTGGCTCCTCTCTCCAGTATGCACTTGATGCTTGCCTCGGACTCCTCGGACTGACCGAAAATGATGTCACTGTTGTACAGATGGACTGTGCATCGGCCCTCGCAGCATTTCAGGCAGGTGAAGGCGATCTGTGCTGCCTGTGGGATCCCCAGCGTTACACTGCGGACGATGAGGGTTACATCAAAGTTGCGTCTCTCGATATGACCGATGAGGTGCTTCCGACCTGCGTTGTTGCCTCTGCGGATATGGTTGCTAATCATCCTGATTATGTTGTGCGTTTCCTCAAAGTCTATCTCGAGGCTCAGGAGATACTCTCTAAAGACCTTGACCTTTATGCAGCGACATTTGATGCTTGGGAAGACGAATGCGGAACTCCTATCTCAGAGAAAAATGCCTACCAGTCTTGCGCTAATCGCGTCCATCCTGATAATGCAACTAATTTGTCCTACTTTGAGGGTGAAGTCGGACAGACACGTATGGATGAAATTATGCTTGGCGTCGAGAACTTCCTGCTTAGCGCGGGCAAGATTGAACAGGCAGACATTGATTACCTCGCAGCGCATCCGATGGTAGACTCTTCTTTCATTGAGCAGGCTTACGCTGAGCTCCACGGTTGATGAAAGTTTGCTGCGCGATACTGCACTAATGCGCCAATAAACGATTATGTGGGGGTAACGCGGTGTGTAATATGGCGCGTTACCCCCAACTCATTTAGCGTGGAGGTTATAAAATGCGAATTGAGAGTAGAAAGAAAATAATCGCCCGTAAATTTGGCGATTTTCTGCTCAGTATTTCCGCGATTGTTGTACTGCTGGTTGTATGGCAGCTTGTCGTTGATACTGGACTTGTTTCTTATAGAAAGCTTGCACCGCCTACAAAAGTGCTTGAAGCATTTGTTTATAAGCTTACAAATAAAAACCCTGATGGTGCTGTGCTGGCGGTTCATTTTTGGGCAAGTTTTAAGCTGGCATTTACCGGCTTCGTGCTTGCATGTGTAATTGGTGTTCCGCTTGGATTGCTGATGGGATATTTTAAAGGGATCGACTGCTTCGTAACACCAATTTTCGAAATTATCAGACCTATTCCCCCTATTGCGTGGATACCCGTAATGCTCTTGGTATTTGGTATTGGTCAAGCGTCTAAAGTTGCGATTATATTCTTGGCAGCACTTATACCCGCACTGCTCAATTCATATGCGGGCATAAAGCGAACCAGTAGAGTTCTTATAAATGTTGCTAAAACCGGCGGTGCGTCCAAGATGCAAATATTCTTTCGAGTATGTGTACCGTCAGCTGTTCCAATGGTTTTCACTGGTGTGAAAAATGCTCTCAGTTCTGCGTGGATGACTCTTGTCGCAGCTGAGCTTGTCTCAGCCTCGGTTGGTCTTGGCTATATGATTCAAAATGGCCGCACCCTCTCTCGCTGTGACATTATTATAGTTGGTATGCTTCTCATAGGCGTGTCAGGAGCAATTATGAGTGGTGCACTGTCCCTCCTCGAAGGAAAAGTTGCACCGTGGATGGAGAAAACCAGATGAAAAAAGAAAAGATTAACGGCGGTAAGCCATATTGGATTCTATCGATTCTTTCGCTGACGCTTTTCTTCGGCGGATGGTATATGCTTACTAATTCGCCAACAAGCATTATACCTACTCCTGTGGACGTTGTTGTGAGATTTGTTGAGGTAATCAAGTCTCCAATAGCTAAGGTACCCCTCTGGCAGCATATTCTTGTGAGTTTAAAACGTGTTTTCACAGCGTATTTTGCTGCTGCTATACTTGGTGTGCTGCTAGGTGTCCTTATGGGGTGGTTTAAAACAGTAAGAAAAATACTGTATCCACTGTACAATTTGCTAAGACCCATACCGCCCATCGCATGGATTCCGTTGATTATTCTTGCCTTTGGCATCGGCGAGATTCCGAAGATGATAATTGTTTTCATAGGAGCATTTACTCCTATTGTCTTTAATACGTATTCTGCTGTTGCGATGGTTGACCCACTGGTCCTCAATGCAGGTATTGCCCTTGGCGCAAGCGAAAGTCAATTGCTTTTCCAAGTTGCGCTTCCTGACTGTATACCTTCAATAATTGCAGGTCTTAAAACCGCAATGTCTATTGCTTGGATGTGTGTTGTTGCGGCGGAGATGATTGTTGCGAAGGCTGGTGTTGGATTCCTTATCAACAGGGGAATGGAAAATTCAGATACCGCACTGGTTATGGTCAGTATGGTCGTTATCGCGGCTGTCAGCGCAACAATAACCTTTATTCTCAATAAATTAGAGGAGGTGCTCTGCCCGTGGCTGACGATCGGAAAGTAAGGATAAAGATCAGAGACCTGCACAAGACATTCAAAGAAAAAGATGGAAGTACATTGAATGTCATTAACGGTTTAAATCTTGATGTATATGAAAATGAATTCTTGGTTGTATTAGGACCGGGACAATGCGGGAAAACGGTTCTCCTTAACATGATGGCTGGGTTGTCAGTGCCGGACAGTGGAACAATTGAGTTTTCCGGCGGAACGCCAGCAAAAGGAGATATAGGTGTTGTATTCCAGCGCTATGCTCTTTTTCCGTGGAAAACCGTTATACAGAATGTGGAGGCAAGTCAGAAATTCAAAGGCGTTAAAAAACCTGTGCGCACGGCAGAAGCGGAGGAGCTTATCAAGCTCGTTGGGCTCAATGGATTTGAAAATTCGTATCCAGCTGCACTCTCTGGAGGCATGAAGCAACGCGTCGGTATAGCGAGAGCATATGCGACAAAAGCGGATATAATGCTGATGGATGAACCTTTTGGCGCGCTTGATGCTCAGACAAGATACCAGATGCAGGATGAAATCCTGAAAATATGGCAAAGTAAACTGACAACAGTCGTGTTTGTAACAAACAACATAGAAGAAGCGGTATATCTCGGAGACAGAATCGTGCTTATGGGCAATAAACCGTCTGTTATTGAAAATGAGTTTAAGCCAGAACTGGAGAGACCCAGAAATAATTTGTCAATGGAATTTCTTAAAATGAGAAATGAAATTGCCGACAAGATGGATCTGGCACTTGTCTGAATTGCAACAGAAAAGGTACAAGGAGGTACAAAGTGAGCGACGAAATCAAGGTTTCAGTACGGAACCTAACAAAAAAATTCGGCGATCTGCTTGTGCTTGACAATGCTTCGTTTGACATAAAAAAGGGAGAGTTTGTCTGTATAGTTGGTCCGACCGGCTGTGGTAAGACAACATTTCTTAATCTTCTCGTCAAACTGATCGAGCCAACATCCGGCACTATCCTTATAGATGGAGAACCGGCAGATCCGAAGAAACATAATCTTAGCTTTATCTTTCAAGAACCATCAGCTTTTCCGTGGCTTACGGTTGAGGAGAATATTCGCTTCAACTTGGAAATAAAAAAATACCCCAAGGAAGTTATACAGGAGCGTACTGATAAGATACTTGAACTGATGGGAATGACTGTGTCTCGCAAGTCGTACCCGAGAGAACTGTCAGTGAGCGCCGAGCAGAGAGCTGTCATTGGACGCAGTTTCGCCGTGTATCCAGACCTCCTGCTTATGGATGAGCCTTATGGTCAGATGGATCTTAAACTCAGGTATTACCTTGAAGACGAGGTTTTAAGACTGTGGCGAGAAACAGGTAGTACAGTAATCTTCATAACACACAACATAGAAGAGGCCGTTTATCTTGCGCAGCGCTGCCTTATCATGTCGCCAAAACCGACCACGATAAAGAAAGAACGAGTTATCGATTTGCCGTATCCTAGAAACATTTCTGACCCTGAATTTGTTAAGATCAGAGAAGAAATAACTAACGACATCAAGTGGTGGTAGTTTCATAGGAAGGACATGAACATGAAAGAAGATATGAATGCCATATGCCGCAACATACGGCGTAAGACCATTGACTGTATTTACAGCATCGGCAAGGGGCATGTCGGCGGTTGTATGTCCATCATTGAAGTGCTCGCGGTGTTGTACTACGAGAAAATGAACATAAACCCCGCGGATCCCAAGATGGCGGGAAGAGACCGACTCATCGTATCCAAGGGTCATGCCGGACCTGCTGTGTACGCCACGCTCGCCTGCCGTGGATATTTTCCCGAAGAGCAGCTGCTTACTCTCAACAAGATCGGCACTGATCTGCCAAGCCACTGCGACATGAACCATACAGTCGGTATCGACATGACCACGGGTTCGCTTGGACAGGGCTTCTCCTGCGCAGTTGGTGTTGCGGTCGGCTCGCGGATAAAGCGGGACGACGCGACGATATACACGATTATCGGTGACGGCGAGAGTCAAGAAGGGCAGATATGGGAGGCGGCGATGTACGCTGCGCACCGTAAGCTTGACAACCTCATCGCGTTTACCGACAGCAACAAGCTGCAAATAGACGGCACGGTAGAAGAGGTCTGCTCGCTGGGTGACCTTGCTGCAAAGTGGGAGAGCTTCGGCTGGGCTGTGCAGAGCGTTGACGGGCATGACTGCGCTGCGATCGCGGCTGCCATCGACAATGCCAAGACCCACCGCGGCAAGCCCTCAATGATAATACTCAACACGGTGAAGGGCAAAGGCGTGAGCTTTGCCGTCGCCGCCGGGGCGGGCTGCCACAGCATGTCTATAAGCGAAGAACAGTATAAGCAGGCGATGAAGGAACTGGAGGGCTGAGACATGGAAATGAGAAAAGCTTTCGCGTCCTTTATGATGGACAACATGGCAAAGGACTGGCGCCTCTGTGTTCTTGACGCAGACCTTGCGAACGCAGACGGTACGCTTACCCTGCGCAAGACTTACCCTGAGCGTACCTTTGATGTCGGTATAGCCGAGCAGAACATGGCGAGCATCGCGGCGGGTATGTCCTCTTATGGCTTTATCCCGTTTATAACGACATTTGCGTGCTTCGCGTCCAGAAGAATATGCGATCAGATCGCCATATCCTGCGCGTATGCAAAGCAGAACGTCAAGGTCGTCGGCACAGACCCCGGCGTGACGGCTGAGATAAACGGCGGCACACACATGGCGATAGAGGATATCGGCGTGCTGCGCAGTATTCCCAACATCGTCATCTTTGAGCCGTGCGACGAGGCGGAGCTTGTAACGGCGCTCCCGCAGATCATCGTGCATCAGGGGCCTGTGTATATCCGGCTGCACCGCAAGGAAGTGCCGGTTCGCCATGAGGTGGGCTATGTGTGTTCCCTCGGCAAGGCGGATGTGCTGCGCGACGGCACGGACGTCACGCTTTTTGCAAGCGGCGCTGTCATGGTCGGCTATGCGCTGGAAGCGGCGGATATGCTCGCCAATGAGGGAATATCCGCGGCGGTCGTCAATATCCACACCGTAAAGCCCATAGACAGAGATGCGGTCAGCGCTTATCTTGCAAAGACCGGCTGCAGCGTCTGCTGCGAGAACCACAACGTCATCGGCGGACTGTATTCCGCCGTGTGCGAGGTCAGCGCTGACTGCTGCCCCGCGCCCGTGAAGGCGATAGGCTTTCAGGATGTGCCGGGCGAGGTCGGACAGGCGAAGGAGCTTGCGGAGAAGAAGGGCATGCTGCCGAAGGATATTGCGGCGGCGGCAAAGTCCGCGATAGCGGCGAAGAAATAAGTTTTTTCATTTTGTTAATGATAAAAGGAGAAAAATAATGAGCAAAGTTAAAATGACCCCTAGCGAAGCTATGGTCGAAGTGCTCGTTCAGGAAGGCGTGAAGCACGTTACCGGCATTGTCGGTTCTGCTTTTATGGATCTTCTTGACCTGTTCCCCGACGCGGGCATAGAGTTTATCCCTGTCCGCCACGAGCAGACCGCCGCGCACATGGAAGACGCTTTCAGCCGCATCACTGGTGTCGCCGGTGTGTGCACTGCCCAGAATGGCCCCGGCATCACCAATATGGTCACTTCTGTTGCCGCGGCAAATCAGGCGCATACTCCGCTCGTTGTCATCGGTCCGTCCGCGGGCAGTTCTACCGTCGGCTGGGACGGCTTCCAGGAGTGCGATACATGGAATCTTTTCAAGCCCATAACCAAGGCTTCCCTGCGCGTTCCTCACCCCTCCAGAGCTGGTGATGTCCTGCGTACCGCTTTCCGTATTGCATACGCGGAGCGCGGCCCGGTCTATGTTGACATACCCAGAGACTACTTCTACGGCGAGGTCAACGAGGAGATACTTGCTCCTGCAAGATACAGAGCCATCAATCCGCGCGGCGCGGCTGACGCAGCCGAGGTAAAGCGCGCTGTCGAGCTGCTCAAGAACGCAAAGAAGCCTGTCATTATCTCCGGCCGCGGTGTCGTGGACTCCAACGCCTATGACGAGGTCAAGGCGATTGCCGATTATCTCACCGCTCCTGTTGCGATGAGCTATCTGCACAACGATGCATTCCCCGCCGACCACCCCTATTGGGTCGGACCTATCGGCTACATGGGCGCAAAGTCCGCCATGCTGGCGCTGCAGGAAGCCGATGTTATGCTGGCCGTCGGCTGCCGTCTGAGCGTGTTCGGCACTCTGCCGCAGTATGACATCAATTACTTCCCCGAGAATGCGAAGATTATCCAGATCGACGTCAACCCCAAGCAAATCGCAAGAAAGCACCCTGTTGAGGTCGCACTTGTCGGCGACGCGAAGGCGACTGCCGCCGCGATTCTTGCCGAGCTGAAGGCTTCCGGCGAGCGCGCCCCCATCGCGGAGCGTCAGGCGGAGATCGCAAAGCTGCGCAGCGATTGGGACAAGGAGATAGAGGAGCTCGCGATGGTTCCCGGTACGCCGATGAACCCGCGCCGCGTCCTGCTTGAGCTGAGCCGCCATATGCCGGAGAACGCGATACTCTGCACCGACATCGGCAACGTGTCTTCCACGGCGAACAGCTACTTCCGCTTTACCCAGCCGCGCAAGCATATCGCCGCCCTTACATACGGCAACACCGGCTTTGCATACCCCGCCGGTCTCGGCTCGAAGCTGGCATCTCCCGACAGCCCGGTCGTCTGCATAATCGGCGACGGCGCATGGGGCATGAGCCTGCATGAGATATCCTCCGCGATTGAGCACAAGCTGCCCGTCATCGCGTGCGTGTTCAGAAACGGTGCATGGTGCGCCGAGAAGAAGAACCAGATCGACTTCTTCAACAGCCGCTTCATAGGTGTTGACATCCCCAACCCCGTGAGCTTTGTCCCCGTGGCAAAGGCTCTCGGCGCAGAGGGCGAGCGCATTGAAAAAGTGGAGGACATCGTTCCCGCGTTTGAGAGAGCGCTCAAGAACAACGTCACCACTATCCTCGAGTTCGTCGTCGACGGCACTCAGCTTGCGCCTCCTTTCCGCAAGGATGCGTTCCAGATGCCCAAGCGCTATCTTGACAAGTATGCGCATCTCGACTACGCCCGCTGGATGCAGGACTGATATAAACTAATATAATTCTAAACTTCCTACACATACAGGAGTCCGAGAAATCGGGCTCCTGTTTTACACGGAGGGCTTGATTTTATGCTTCGATTTTGCTTATAATATGCATATATGAAAGATAAGGAGGCGCGGTATGCCGGACGGATATGATGTTATAATAATCGGCGGAGGCTCTGCGGGGCTGTCGGCGGCAATGACCTGTCAGGCGCGCGGCAAGCGCATCGCGGTCGTCGCGAACAGCGCGGAAACGACGAATCTATATAAGGCGGAGCGCATCGCGAATTACCCCGGCGCGGAAAATGTCACAGGACGGGAGCTTGCGGAGCTGTTCCGGCGGCAGCTCGACAGCTGCGGCGCGGACATCATCACGGGGCGGGCGCTGTCCGTTATGCCGCTTGGGGAGAGTTTCGGCGTCGCCGTGGGAAATGATTTCTATACATGCGCCGCGGTCATCCTCGCCGTCGGCATCACGCGGGAAAACCTCTACCCCGGCGAGGCCGAGTTCCTCGGGCGCGGCGTGAGCTACTGCGCGACCTGTGACGGCATGCTCTACCGCGGCAAGACCGTCGCCGTTATCGGCGCGGGCGCGGAAGCACGCGCCGACGCGGACTTTCTGGAGAGCATAGGGTGCACGGTGCTGCGCTTTGAGGACAGTCTGCACTATGCAATAAAGGGCGCGGACAAGGCGGAAGCACTTGTTGCCGGTGCAACAGAATACAGGGTTGACTGTGTGTTTATAATAAAGGAGAGCATAGCGGTGTCCACGCTCGTGCCGGGGCTTGAGAGCGGCAGGGCGGGCATCGCGGTGACGCGCGGCGGAGCCACGAATATCCCCGGCGTGTTTGCCGCGGGCGACTGCACCGGCAAGCCCTATCAGCTGGCAAAGGCGGTGGGCGAGGGAAACGTTGCGGCGCTCTCCGCGTGTGAGTATATCGACAAAAGAAATATAAAGGAGAAATAAAAAATGGCAGTTGCACATATCAAGACAGCGGAATTTGACAGCTTTATAGCCGAGGGGACGACTCTTGTAGACTTCTGGGCGACATGGTGCGGCCCCTGCCGTATGCAGGCGCCCATCCTCGAACAGCTCGACGGTGAGCTTGGCGGCAGCGTCAGGATCGGCAAGGTCGACGTTGACGAGGAGCCGGAGCTTGCCCGGCGCTTTGCCGTGATGAGCATACCGACGCTTATAGCGTTCAGGGACGGCAAGCTCATCGAAAAGCGCGTCGGCGTGACGGACGCGGCAGGACTGAAAAACATGCTGGGCGTCTGACTCATCAGGTGTTGACAAACGGCGGTGAATGGAATATAATTCTTCCGTTCTACTGTGACGGGCAGGAGTACGCAGAATGCCGATCTCAGAGAGGGAGCGAACGGTGAAAGCTCCCGTGAGGCACTGCGGAAGGTCGGCCCTGAGTATACCAGGTGAAGGCTGTGCGCTGTGTAGCCGGGTCGTGTTCCGCGCGTTAAGCGGACAAGAGTGCCGCATTGTATGCGGAATTCAGGTGGTACCGCGGTAATTTATCGCCCTGAAGCCTTTGGCTTCGGGGCGTTTTTTCGTCCCGGTCAAGGCACATACTGGACAAAGGAGAGTGCAGAAAATGAAAGAACTGCCAAAGGTGTATGACCCCAAATCGGTCGAGAAGAAGATCTATGACATGTGGATGCAGGGCGGATACTTCCGCGGGGTAATGGATCCCGACAAGGAACCGTTCTCCATCGTCATGCCGCCCCCCAACGTCACTGGACAGCTGCATATGGGACACGCGATGGACTCCACCCTGCAGGATATCCTCACGCGCTATAAGCGCATGCAGGGGTACAGCGCGCTGTGGATCCCCGGCGTTGACCACGCGGGCATAGCCACACAGATCAAGGTGGAGGAGGTCCTGCGCAAGACCGAGGGCAAGACACGTTACGACCTCGGGCGCGACAAGTTCCTTGAGCGCGTGTGGGCATGGAAAGAACAGTACGGCGACCGCATAGTCGAGCAGCAGAAGAGCATGGGTGTCAGCTGCGACTGGGAGCGCAGCCGCTTCACTATGGACGAGACCTGCGCCAAGGCTGTGAGAGAGACGTTCTGCGAGCTTTATGACAAGGGGCTTATCTACAAGGGGCGCAGAATGATAAACTGGTGTCCGAACTGCCGCACGGCGCTTTCGGACGCGGAGGTCGAGTATAAGGACATTCCGGGTAGCTTCTGGTACATCCGCTACCCGGTCGAGGATTCCGATGAAGAGTTCATCATCGCCACGACCCGCCCGGAGACGATGCTGGGCGACAGCGGCGTTGCCGTCAACCCCGCGGATGAGAAATACCGGCACCTTGTCGGCAAGAACGCCATTCTCCCGCTTGTCGGGCGCAAGCTGCCCATCGTGGCGGACGACTATGTCGAGCTGGGCTTCGGCACGGGCGCGGTCAAAATGACCCCGTGCCACGACCCCAACGACTACGAGGTCGGTCTCAGACATAACCTTGAGCAGATACAGTGCATCGACGAGGACGGCAAGATCATCAACGGCGGAAAGTATGACGGCATGGACCGCTACGAGGCCCGTAAGGCGATCGTGGCCGACCTTGAGGAGCAGGGCTTCCTTGTCAAGGTCGAGCCGTACAGCCACAACGTCGGCTGCTGCTACCGCTGCGGCAAGGCGGTCGAGCCGATGCTCTCTCCGCAGTGGTTCGTAAAGATGGAGCCGCTGGCAAAGAAGGCGATAGAGGTCGTGAAGGACGGGCGGATAAAGTTCGTGCCGGAGCGCTTCACAAAGACCTATCTCAACTGGATGGAGAATGTGCACGACTGGTGCATCTCCCGCCAGCTCTGGTGGGGGCATCAGATCCCCGCATGGTACTGCGCCGACTGCGGCCATATCACCGTTTCCCGCGAGGACGCGACCGAGTGCGAATGCTGCCACAGCAAGAATATCACGCGCGACGAGGATGTTCTGGACACATGGTTCAGCTCGGCGCTCTGGCCGTTCTCCACGATGGGCTGGCCCGAGAGCACGCCTGAGCTTGACTACTGGTATCCGACCTCCGTCATGGTCACGGGGTACGATATTATCTTCTTCTGGGTCGCGCGCATGATATTCTCCGCCATGGAGCAGATGGATAAGGAGCCGTTCAAGACGGTGTTCATCCACGGTCTTGTCCGCGACAGTCAGGGACGCAAGATGTCCAAGTCCCTCGGCAACGGCATCGACCCGCTTGAGATAATCGACAAATACGGCGCGGACGCACTGCGCTTCAACCTCATCACCGGCAACTCGCCCGGCAACGACATGCGCTTCTATGTTGAGAAGTGCGAGGCGATGCGCAACTTCTGCAACAAGATATGGAACGCCTCCCGCTTTGTCATGATGAATCTCACCATCGACAAAAATGAGCTGCCCGAGAAGCTGGAGATAGAGGACAAGTGGATACTCTCCAAGCTCAACGACGTCGTCAAAGAGGTCAATGAGAACATGGACAGCTTTGAGCTGGGCGTTGCCGCGGCAAAGATATATGACTTCATCTGGGACAGCTACTGCGACTGGTACATCGAGCTGACAAAGCCCCGCCTCAACGGCGAAGACGAGGAGTCGAAGCTCGCCGCGCAGAAGGTGCTGCTGTACGTGCTGACGGAGATATTGAAGCTGCTGCACCCGTTCATGCCGTTCATCACCGAGGAGATATGGCAGGCGCTTCCGCACGACGGCGAGGCGCTGATGATCGCGCGCTACCCTGAGTTCAAGTCGGAGCTTTCGTTCCCCGAGGATGAGCAGAACTTTGAAATGGTCATGACCGTTATAAAGGCTGTCCGTGCCCGCCGCAGCGAGATGAACGTGCCCCCGTCGAGAAAGGCACACCTCATCATCGCCACTGACCGTAAGGAGGCCTTCGAGGCTGGGCGCAGCTATATCTGCAAGCTCGCTTTCGCGAGTGAGGTCAGCGTGAAGGACGCAAACGCCTCCGGCGGTGACGGCACAGTCTCCCTCGCGACGGACAACGCCCGCATGTTCATGCCTCTGGCGGAGCTTGTCGACCTCGACAAGGAGCGTGAGCGCATAAAGAAGGAGCTTGCCAACGCCGTCAAGCAGTTCGAGGGGCAGATCGCGAAGCTGGCCAACGGGAAGTTCGTTTCCCGCGCGCCGGAGAACGTCGTCAATGCCGAGCGCGAGAAAAAGGAGAAGCTCGCCGCACTTATCGAGAACCTCAAGCTTAGCCTTGAAAACCTCGGCAAATAAAGCGTATGCCTCCGCGTTTCGACAGAATATTCAGAATATTATTATTAAAATAACACCGTGTACTTTTATGTGCGCGGTGTTATTTTTTGTATATATCAGAGGTGAAAACATGAACATACGAACGAGCTTTGCCGCGGGACGGCTGACAGTGTACCTCTCCGGGGAGCTTGACCATCACGAGGCGCGCTGCACCACGCGGCGGATAGACGACCTGCTGGACGAATACCTCCCACGCGACTGCGTGCTTGATCTCAACGGTCTGAGCTTCATGGACTCGTCCGGCATCGCCGTGATAATCCGGATAAGCCAACGCATGAAGAGCCTCAGCGGCAGGGTCTGGATAGAAAATCCGGCAAAGCAGCCCCTGCGCGTGATCGATGCGTCCGGCGTTGATCGGCTCGTGCCGGTCGCGATAAACAAATAAGTGAACAGAGGAGTGAAAGCACAGTGAACAGTGTCAATTACATAAAGATCGAGTTTCCCAGCCGCAGTGCGAATGAGGCGCTCGCGCGCATGACCGCGGCGGCGTTTGCAGCCCAGCTTGACCCGACGATGGAGGAGCTGGGCGATATAAAGACCGCCGTTTCCGAGGCGGTGACGAACTGCATCGTCCACGCATATCCCGACCATATAGGGCGCGTGAGTATGCGCCTACGCATACTCGAGGGCGGGCTGCTTGAAATATCCGTGCGCGACTGGGGGCGCGGCATAGACAACATCGAACAGGCGATGGAGCCGCTTTTCACCACCGGCGGCGAGGACAGGAGCGGCATGGGCTTCACCATCATGTCCAGCTTCATGGATAAGCTCCGCGTGCGCTCACTGCCCGGAAAGGGGACGACCGTCACCATGCTGCGCACGATCAGCCCGCGAGTGGGACGCAGATGAGCGCTGATATCATCTGCGACATCCGCGCGGCAAAGTCCGGCGACAGGGAAGCGGCGGGGCGGCTCGTGGAGGAAAACTCCGGGCTTATATGGAGCGTTGCCAAGCGCTTTTTCGGACGCGGCGTTGACCCGGATGATCTCTATCAGCTGGGCTGCGTGGGCTTTCTCAAGGCGATAGACGGCTTTGACGAGGGGTTCGGCACGCGGTTTTCCACCTACGCCGTGCCGAAAATATCCGGCGAGATACGCCGCTTTCTGCGCGACGACGGCACGGTGAAGGTCAGCCGCGGCATAAAGGAGCAGGCGGCGCAGATACGCTCCGCCCGCCTCGCGCTGGAGCAGCGCATAGGGCGCGAGGCGAATATATCCGAGCTTGCCGCGGAGACGGGGCTGTCCCCGGAGGAGATCGCCTTTGCCGAGGTCGCGACGGGACCGGCGGAGAGCTTGCAGCGCGAGAGCGGCGAGGATGGCTTCACGCTGGAGCTTGTCCTTGGCGACTACGGCGCGGAGGAGAAAATGGTGGAGCACGTGGCACTGCGCGCGGCGATAGAACGTCTGCCGGAGCGCGAGCGGCAGGTCGTCGCCCTGCGGTATTACCACGGCATGACACAGCAGAACTGCGCCAAGGTCATGCACGTGTCGCAGGTGCAGGTCTCGCGCCTTGAGCGCCGCGCCGTCGATGCGCTGCGCAGTATGCTGGAATGAATTGAACAGGAGACAGCGTCAGCGCCCGGCTTTTGCCGGGCGCTGATTTTATCGCAGTATCACGTTTATATCCACCGTGCCTGATATGCCGCGGATATGCCCGCTCTCGGTATACTGCCATATATCATAACGGTAATTCACCGCGGGCAGGGCGTTATTGCGTGTGTAGTTCGCAATCCACACGCTTTGCCCGCCGAGCAGAGAGCTGTCGAGCTCATGGTCGATATAATATACGCCGGAGTATACGCCGGAGCTGTACCCATATTGCCGTATCTTTGCGGAAAACGCCGAGAGTATATCCATGCGCGCTGCCGTTGAGAGACGGTCGGCGCGCCCGTGTGGATAGCTGCCGGAATACTCCGTATCGAGGTATACCGGCATATCAAGCGGCGCGCCGCGCAGTGCGGAGACCACGAATTCCGCCTCTTCCACCGCCTCGCGCGCATTCACCGCTGTCGAGTAGAAATATACGCCTACGCGAAGCCCCGCGCGCTTTGCCGCGTCAAAATAATCGCGGAAGAGCCTGTCTATATAAATATGCCCAGAGCCCCAGCCGCGTCCGCCGACGCGCAGTATCACAAAGTCAACGCCCTGCTCGCGCAGTGCGTCCCAATCGACATGGCGGTTGAAGCACGAGATGTCCACGCCGATGGCGGCGGCGCGCCGCCCGGTCATATCCTGATAATATAGCTTCCCGTCCACGAGGTTTAGTCCCGTGGCGAGCGCGTCGAGCGATTTTGCCTCATGCGTGAGCGAGCTTACCGTGCACTCGAGCGTGCGCGGCGTGATATAGCCCGGCTGAGGTGTCATGGCAACGGAATATACGCCCGGTGCGAGCTCGACAAGATAGCAGCTGCCGTCGGTGTAGGTGGAGCAGAGTATTTCGTCCCCCTCCGGCGTTGTGAGCGCGAGCTGAAAGCGCACACCCTCAACAGGCATGCCGTCGGGCGTACACACGGAGATGAACATATCTTCCCCGGCGGAGACCGCGGACAGATACACCTCCACAGGATCGCCGGAAGCGTCCGTGTCCGCGCTCTCAGCCGCACTGCGCTCACGCACGGACTGCATCGCGGCGGCGCGGTTGGCGCGGTATACTGTCAGCTGCGGCGCGAGGATGAGCGCCGAGACCGCCACGGCGAGACAGGGGAGTATTATAATGATAAGCCTTTCGTGGCGCTCGTCGCGCGCCCAGCGCAAAAGGCGGGAGAAAAAGTCTTTCATGCGTATCTCTCTTTGTGAGTTTCGTGTTTTTACAGAATAATAGTCTATCGGCGCGGGGTTTGTCAACAAATTTGCCCCTTGTCAATTTGCGCCTTGTTTATTATATGCGAATGTGCTAAAATTCACTTTATGATGACTGAATTTGAAAAAGAATATATCAGGGCGCGCAAAGAATACATATGCGCCGAATTTTCGCACCTCAACGACAGACAGATCGATGCGGTCATGGCCACGGAGGGACCACTGCTGATACTGGCCGGCGCCGGAAGCGGCAAGACCACGGTATTGATAAACCGCATCGCAAATCTGCTGAAATACGGCAAGGCGTCGGACAGTGATGAGCTGCCCGCGTTCGCTGATGAGAAAACGCTTGAGGCGCTCAAGACCCGCGCGCCGGGGGCGGAGGTTTTTGCCGCGCTTGACCCGGTCGAGCCGTGGCGTATTCTCGCCATCACGTTCACGAACAAGGCGGCGGGCGAGCTGAAATCGAGATTGGAGCGCATGCTCGGCACAGAATCGGCGAACGACGTGTGGGCGTGCACGTTCCACTCTGCCTGTGTGCGCATACTCCGCCGCGACGCGGAAAAGCTCGGCTTCGGGTCGAACTTCTCCATCTATGACGCCGCCGACAGCCAGAGCCTCATAAAGCGCATCCTCAAGGAGCAGGAGCTGGACGAAAAGGCGTTCCCGCCGCGCTCCGTCCTCGCGGAGATCAGCCGTGCCAAGGACGAGAGGATAGGCGCGCAGGAGTATTTGGATTCCGCGCGCAGAATGGGCGACGCGCGCCATATAAAAATTGGCGAGGCATATATCGAGTATGCCCGGCGGCTGTTCGCGGCGAACGCCATGGACTTTGACGACCTTATTTTCTTCACCGTCAAGCTCCTTGCCGAGCATGAGGACGTGCGCGGCTATTGGCAGCGCCGGTTCAGATATGTGCTCATTGACGAGTATCAGGACACAAACCACCTGCAATATCTCTTCTCCTCGCTCATCGCCGGGGGAAGCGGAAATATATGCGTCGTAGGTGATGACGATCAGAGCATCTATAAGTTCCGCGGCGCGACGATAGAAAACATACTTTCCTTTGAACATGAATTCAAGGGCTGCCGCACGATACGTCTGGAGCAGAACTACCGCAGCACGAGCCATATTCTCGATGCCGCCAACGCGGTCATCCGCAACAACTCCGGGCGCAAGGGCAAGGAGCTGTGGACGGACGCAGGGACGGGCGAGCTTGTGAAGCTCTACGTTGCCGACAACGAGAACGAGGAAGCGCAGTACGTCGCGGCGAAGATAATGGCGGACTACGGGCGCGGGGCGAATTGGCGCGACCACGCGGTGCTCTACCGCATGAACGCGCAGTCGTACCAGTTGGAATATGCGTTCAAGCGTAACGGCATACCGTATCGCATCGTCGGCGGCATGAGCTTTTTCAGCCATGCTGAGATAAAGGACATGCTCTCGTATCTCAACGTCATCGCGACACCGGCAGATGACCTGCGCCTGACGAGGATAATCAACAGCCCGCCGCGCGGTATAGGCGAGCGCAGTATCGACCTTGTGCGCCAGCTTGCCGCGGACAACGCGCGGAGCATGTACGAGATAATCACCAATGCCGGGGATTACCCGGAGCTGAGCCGCGCGGCGGCAAAGCTCGGCGCGTTCGCCGCGATGATAGAGGAGCTTCGCGAGTTCGCAAAGGACAACACGCCCGATGCGCTCCTTGATGAGATCATCGACAAGACCGGGTATATCCGCGCGCTTGAGGAGAAGAACACGCAGGAGGACAGAACGCGCATAGAAAACGTCGAGGAGCTTCGTTCGAGCATTATTGGCTATATGAAGGAGTCCGGCGACGATACGCTTGAGGGCTATCTTGCCAATGTCGCGCTCTACACCGATCTTGATAACTACGACCCGGACGCGGACACCGTTGTGATGATGACGATGCACTCCGCCAAGGGGCTGGAATTCCCGACTGTGTATATCGTCGGCATGGAGGAGGGAATATTCCCCGGCATCCGCGCGATCGGCGAACAGGCGGAGATGGAGGAGGAGCGGCGGCTTTGCTACGTCGCGATCACCCGCGCCGAGCGCGAGCTTGAGCTTGTCTGCGCGCGCCAGCGCATGATCTTCGGCCGCACGACGGCGAACCGAGTCTCCCGCTTTGTCGACGAGATACCCGACGAGCATATTGAAAAGAACATACCCAAGGGCTACGCCCATAAGGATCCGTCGCGCGAGCAGCAGAGCTACGCGCACAAGCGCCGCACGTATTACGACACGCTCAAGGGCGGCGTTGCCGCGCCCGCGGCGAACACAGCGAGCACCGCGCCGAGCGCGAGCTTTGCCGTCGGCGACAGCATACGCCACAAGGCCTTCGGCGAGGGCGTGATCACAAAGATGTCGCCGATGGGCGGGGACTATCTTGTGGAGATAAACTTCGCGCAGGGCGCAAAGCGCCTTATGCTGCGTGCCGCCGCGCCGCACATGACGAAGATATAAGCAATATACATAGGCAGAGAAACACGAAGAGAGGGGAGGGAGCACATTGAAGCTCAGCGGCAAAAAACTGAATACCTCGAAACAGAGCCTTGCTTTCGCGGCGCTCTTTGTGCTCTCTTTCGCGTTCATGCTGTGGAAATGTCCATTCGGCTTCGGCGGCAGTGACGAGGCGTTTTATCTCACCGTGCCGCACCGTCTCACCCTCGGGGATGAGCTCTTCCGGGACGAATGGCATCTCTCTCAGCTCGCGTCGTTTTTTACGCTGCCTTTTGTGTCGGCGTACAGGCACTTCAACGGCTCGAACGACGGTATAATGCTCGCCGCGCGCTATACGTATGCCGTCATCCACACGCTTGCCGCGCTTGTTATCTATCTGCGGCTGCGGCGTTATGGCTGGCTCTCCGTCGCGGCAAGCATTATCTATATGCTCTTCACCCCGTTTGACATGATGTGTTATAGCTATAACACCGTCGCGCTTGATACGCTCGCGCTCGCGGGCGTGATTGCCGGTACGTCGGACGGACGTCGCGCGCCGGACATTGCCGCGGGGGCGCTCTTCGCGTGCGCTGTGGTGTGCTGCCCGTATCTTGTGACGGTGTACGCGCTGTATCTTGTCATGACGGCGCTGTACGCCGTGCTGTACAGGAAAACGGGGAAGCGGACGTGGCAAAACCCGCTTCTGACGTGGCGGTGCTTTGGACGCGTCACGGCCGGCATCATGATAACGGCGGCGCTCTTCGCCGTGTTCTTTTTCCGGCATTCAAGCATAGCTGATGTTGCCGCCGCGCTCCCCGGACTGTTCACTGACCCCGAGCACCCCGGCTATTCCGTTGTATTCATGCTCAAGCACTATGTGTACTGCCTCGTGACAGCGCATAGATTGATATATGTGCCTCTCGGCATATACGCGCTCTCGCTCGTGTGGCTGATATTAGATAAAAAGCGCGCGGAGCATGCGCACATTCATCTCTCACTCGCAGCGCTTTCGGCGCTCGTGTGCTTTCTGCTCTTTTCAAAGGAACTCACGCAGAGCTATTATAACGGCATCATGCTGCCGCTGGCGTTCGTGGGCTTCACGGCGTATCTGCTGCTGGATGATAAGCCGCGCGGGCTTTTCGCCGCACTTTTCATGCTGGGGCTTCTATACTCCGTGTGCGTGTGCGCCACGTCCAACATGGGCTTTGACGTGATGAGCATGGCGTTTGCGGTCGTGAATATTGCGGGCTGTGTGTTCATTGCGCTGCTTCTGCGCCAGATGGCGCGTGCGCCGCGAAAGCAGCGCCGTCTTGTCCTCGCGTCCGGCATTGCGCCGGTGGTGTGCCTCGCGCTGCTCGTTGTCACAGTGAAAGCGGCGCACTGCTTCTGGGACGCGCCGCCTGCGTGGCTCACGGTGCGGATCGAGGCGGGACCCGCGCGCGGGATAGTCACATCCCAGCGTCTTAATGACGACTATATGCGCGTTTATGACGACCTTGCGGAGTACAGGGATGAGCCGCGCGGGAATATCCTCGTCTACGCGCAGGAGACGTGGTGCTATCTTATATTGGACGATTACCCTTACGCCGGGTTTTCCGCGTGGCTGTCCGGGTTGGACAGCGTGACAGAGCTTCGTCTGCGGCTCTATTATGAGCTGAACAGCGATAAGTACCCGCAGTATGTGTATATCCTCAAGGATAACGCCTTTGCCGCGCCGCAGCTCGACGGGGCGCGAATATACGCGGAGGCGGCGGCGAACGGCTTTTCCGTCGAGGAAAACGACGTGAGCTGGAAGCTAACGAGAAAATAATATCGCGTTTTTTGCCCTGCGGCAGCCGCCGCAGGGCAAAAAAATGAAAAAGACAGAAATAATTCATCAATAGGCTTTGATTTTTGGCACATAGTATGATAATATAAATCGCTAATAATGCATTTAGGTTAAAAGGAATGAAACTATGGCAGATCTGAGAAAAGAGATCGAACGGCGCAGAACGTTTGCGATCATATCCCACCCGGACGCGGGCAAGACCACGCTGACGGAGAAGCTGCTGCTTTACGGCGGGGCTATACAGCAGGCGGGCTCGGTCAAGGGCAAGGCTACGGCGCGCCACGCCGTGTCCGACTGGATGGAGCTTGAAAAGCAGCGCGGAATATCCATCACCTCGTCCGTCATGCAGTTCGAGTACGAGGGCTACTGCATCAACATCCTTGACACTCCGGGGCATCAGGACTTCTCGGAAGACACGTACCGCACGCTCATGGCGGCGGACTCCGCCGTGATGGTCATCGACGCGGCAAAGGGTATCGAGCCGCAGACACGCAAGCTTTTTAAAATATGCGCCATGCGCCATATCCCCATATTTACATTCATCAATAAGCTCGACCGCGAGGCGCGCAGCCCGTATGAGCTGATGGAGGAGCTGGAAAACGAGTTCGGCATAGGCACGTACCCGATGAACTGGCCCATCGGCTGCGGGCAGGATTTCAAGGGCGTTTACGACCGCGAGCGCCGGGAGATACTCGCGTTCAACGAGTTTCACCGCGGGCAGAGCAAGATACGCGCGATCGAGTGCACGCTCGACGAGACGGAGAAGCTTGACGAGCTTATCGGCAGCCGTCTGCGTGAAACGCTCACCGACGATATTGAGCTTCTTGACGGCGCGGGCTATGATTTTGATATCGAGAGCGTCCGCTCCGGCAAGCTCAGCCCTGTGTTCTTCGGCTCGGCTCTCAACAATTTCGGCGTTGAGCCGTTTTTGGAGAGCTTCCTGCGCATGACCATGCCGCCGCTGCCGCGCATCTCGGGGGACGATATTGTCGACCCGTTTGACGGGCATTTTTCCGCGTTTGTTTTCAAGATACAGGCGAACATGAACAAGGCGCACCGCGACAGGATCGCCTTTATGCGCATATGCTCCGGACGGTTCGAGCGCGATAAGGAGTATTGGCACGTTCAGGGCGGCAAGCCCCTGCGCCTTGCCCAGCCGCAGCAGCTCATGGCGCAGGAGCGTGCGATCATTGACGAGGCTTATGCCGGAGACATCATCGGCGTATTTGACCCCGGCATATTCTCCATCGGCGACACCGTGTGCGAGAAGGGGCAGAACGTCATGTTCGAGGGCATCCCGACCTTCGCGCCGGAGCATTTCGCGGCGGTGGAGCGTGTGGATACCATGAAGCGCAAGCAGTTTGAAAAGGGCATCATGCAGATCGCACAGGAGGGCGCTATACAGATCTTCCACGAGCCGCACACCGGCGTGGAGGAGGTCATTGTCGGCGTCGTTGGCGTGCTGCAATTTGAGGTGCTGGAATACCGGCTGAAAACGGAGTACGGCGTGGATATACGCCGCCGCTCCATGCCGTATGAGCTTGTGCGCTGGGTGGAGAATGACGAAGCTGACATCAGCCGCCTCAATCTCACGAGCGACACAAAGTGGGTGCAGGATTTCAAGGGCAACAATCTGCTGCTCTTCACGTCTGACTGGTGCATAAACTGGGCGCTTCAGAAGAACGAAGGGCTCAGATTGAGAGAATTCAACAGAGAATAAGGAGATACAGCCATGGCAGACAAGCTTATCATCGAGGTATACAAGAACAAAAACGCGGAAGACTTCACCAAGGCGCTCGCCGCGCCCGACAGCAGACTGAATGCCGGCTCTGCCGCGGCGTACACCGCCGCGTGTGCCGCCGCGCTCCTTTCGCGCGCCGCCGCAATGACCGCGGCTGAAGTGACTGGCGAGCGTGTGGACTATATTGTCCGTAACTCGGAAACGCTCAGGGCGTACATGGTGCACCTCATCGACGAGGATGTGAAGTGCCGCGGCCCGCTCGCCAAGGCGACCAAGGAGGGCGACCCCAGAAAGATAGAGGCAGCGCGTCAGCCTGCCGCCGCCATCGCGTCGGAGATCGTCAACATGATGGGGCAGTGCCTTGGGCTGATGAAGGAGCTTTGCGAGCTTTGCCCGGCGGACGCGGTGCAGTTTATCGGCGAGGGGGCGGAGCTTGCGCTGGCAAGCGTGAAGTCCTGCATGATCTACATGGTCGCGCTGGCGGACAAGTGCGCTGACGAGACCTATCGTTTCGTGACCCGCCGCGAGAACGAGATAACGCTTGCCGAGTGCACCGAAACCTACAACGCGATAGCGGAGAAGGTCAAGGCGGGTATATAAAAAGAACGAAAATACTTTTGGGGGTGACGGCATGGACAGCAATATTGAAAAGCTAAGAGCGATGATAGCCGAAAGCGACAATATTGTCTTTTTCGGCGGCGCTGGCGTGAGCACCGAGAGTGGTATCCCGGACTTTCGCAGTGTGGACGGGCTTTATAACCAGAAGTGGAAATACCCGCCCGAGACCATACTCAGCCGAACGTTTTTTGACCGTGATCCCGAGGAGTATTATAGATTTCACAGGGAAAAGCTTGTCATCGACGGTGTCAAGCCCAACCGGGCGCATCTCCGCCTTGCGGAGCTTGAGCGCGAGGGAAAGCTCCGCGCCGTCGTGACGCAGAATATCGACGGGCTTCATCAGGCGGCGGGCAGCAAGAATGTGCTGGAGCTGCACGGCAGCATCCTGCGCGCGTACTGCTCGCGCTGCGGGAAAAAATATGACCCGGATATCATCAACCACGGCACGGGTGTGCCGCGCTGCACCTGCGGCGGCGTTATCCGCCCTGATATAGTGTTATATGAGGAGCCGCTGGACGATGCGGTCGTCTCTGCCGCCGTGCGGTATATACGTGAGGCCGATGTGCTCATCATCGGCGGCACGTCGCTGAATGTCTACCCGGCGGCAGGGCTTATCAACTATTACCGGGGCAATAAGCTCGTGCTCGTCAACCTCAGCGAAACACCGTATGACAGCTATGCGGACCTCGTCATACATGAGAAGATCGGCGAGGTGTTTGCGCAGATATGAACAGAATAAACATACTCGGTATAAAATACTGCGACATAGATATAACAGAAGCGGTCGAGCATTCCGTGCGCGCTATCGAGAGGCGCGTGGGCGGGTACATCATCGTGCCGGACTCTGACCTCGCGCTCGCCGCGAGGAAAAGCCGCCGCCTTATGTCCGCCATCCGCGCGGCGGAGCTTGTCCTCCCCGGCGACAGGGGAATCTTTATCGCATCGAGCATTCTCGGTATGCCGCTGCATTATAAGATGAGCGCGCCGGACTTTGCCTCGGCTCTGCTCGCGCGGCTCAGCGGCTGCGGCAAAAGCGTGTTCCTCGTCGGCGCGAGACAGCAGACCGTGCAGTATGCTGCCGACAGGATCGTTGAGCGTTATCCAGGCATACAGATCGCGGGGACGGCGGACGGGCGCTTCGTCAATGACACCGAGATAATCGACGAGATAAACGCGGCGTCGCCGGACCTTCTTCTGGTGTGCCTCTCCTCTCCGAAGCAGGAGCTCTGGATGAGCGAGATCAGCAGCGAGCTGAACACGGGGCTGAGCCTCGGCGTGGGCGCGGTGCTGGAGGAGACGGGTGCGCGGCGCAGTGAGGGCTTTTTCACGAGACTTGTGCACGACCCCAAGCGCACGCTCAATCTGCCGCGCATGATACTCGCGGCGCTGTGGAAGCGAATCGCGGGCTGAAACATAAAGGAAGATAACAGGGATATGAAAAAAGGAAAGCTCATTGTTTTCGAGGGCATAGACGGCAGCGGAAAATCATCGCAGTACAGCCGCCTGTGCACACGAATGGAAAATGACGGGATTGACTATAATCATATAGTGTTCCCCAGATATGATAAGGAGAGCAGCGCGCTTATCCGTATGTACCTCGGCGGGGAGTTCGGCACGCACCCCAGCGACGTCAACGCTTACGCTGCCTCCACGTTCTACGCGGTCGACCGGTTCGCGTCCTACCGCACGGATTGGGGCGCAAAGTACGAGGCGGGCGGGCTGATCCTCTCGGACAGATACACAAGCTCCAACGCCGTGCATCAGGGCTCAAAGCTCACTGACAGCGAGCTTCCGGGCTTTTTCGCGTGGCTTGCCGACCTTGAGTATACGAAGATGGGACTGCCGAAGCCCGACCTTGTAATATATCTCGATGTGGATATTGAGACCTCGCTCGCGCGCATGGCGCGCCGTCAGGCGGCAACAGACACCAAGGCGGATATTCATGAGCGCGATGTGGACTATCTCAAGCGCTGCCTTCACACGGCGAACACCGCGGCGGACTTTTTCGGCTGGACGCGCGTGACGCAGATCGTCGGCGGCAAGGAGCGCAGTATTGAGGACATAAACGACGAGATATATTCTCTCGTGCGTGATAAGCTCAAATAAAAAAAGGGCTTCTTTCGAAGCCCCGGGCATTCAGCAGCAGCCGCAGCCGTTGTTGTTATTGCCGCAGCCGCAATCGCAGCCACAGCCGCACCCATTGTTGCAGCCGCATCCGCCGCAGCAGAAGAGTATGATGATGAGGATGAGTATCCAGATACCGCAGTTATTGTTGCATCCGCAGAACATAGTTTGATCCCTTTCTCCGCGCTGAAGATTATTTTGGCTCGGTCCGCCCGGCGCGGCGGCGGACGCTGATGCTGTCAATGCTGTGTACACGTGAGCTTTTTGCAGCTCGTGCCATAATATGCGCCGCACCGTCAGGCTGCTACTGTGCCGCATCCATCCGGTCAGAGGAGGTAAGAAATGTCTGACAATATTGATAAAATGAATGAGATATTCCGCGCGCAGGATGAGCGCGACGCGGCATCGGCACCTGACACGCCGCCGCGCCCGCGTCCCCGGCGCGAGCCTATAAAGGCGGTGGACAAGCTCTTGATAGACGAGGACGCGAACAAGCGCAGCAACTACACCGGCGACGACCTCTCCGAGAGGGATTACCGTCCTGTCCGTCAGAGCCATGAATACCGCTCCGGCTGTCTGGGCGGGCTGATGTATTTCGCGTTTGTGCTGTGCGTGAGCGTTGTGCTGGCGTGCCTTGCGTGGATGGCGGCGAGCGATGCGCTCGCGCTCAACAAGGACACGTTCACGGCGGTCGTCTCCCTGCCGACTGACATTTTCGATTACGAGACGGTGGACACGTTTGATGAGTCCGGCAACAAGACCGGCACGAAGCGCGTCACCTACGCCGATATTGATTATATCGCCGATGAACTCAAATCTGCCGGGCTTATTGAGTACAAGTGGCTTTTTGAGTTTTTCTGCCGCATTTCCCATGCCGATACGAAGGTCGACCCCGGCGAATATGAGCTGTCCTCGTCATTTGACTACCGCGCGCTTATAAAGAATATGCAAGTCGGCTCCGGCGCGACAGTTACCATCAGCGTCACGATCCCCGAGGGCTTCACCATGCACCAGATCTTCAAGCGCCTTGAGGAGAACAAGGTCTGCTCGTATGAGGACCTTATGGACGCGGCGGCAAATTACAGCTATAACTATGAATTTCTCAATGGGATCGCCGAGGGTGACGCGACGCGGCTGGAGGGCTTCCTCTTCCCGGATACGTATGAATTTTACGTCGGAATGCAGGCGTCCAGCGCGATAAACAAGCTCTTGGAGAACTTCCACTACAAGATAACGGATGAGATGGTCGCGCAGATGAACACCATGGGGCTTGATATCCGCACGGTCGTGAACATGGCGTCGCTCATTGAGCGCGAGGCGGCGAACGACAACGAGCGCAAGCTCATCGCCTCCGTCATCTATAACCGCCTTGCCATCGGCATGCCGCTCGGCATTGACGCTTCTATTCTATATATCCATCAGGAGCACGAGGGCGCGCCCACGGGCGAAATGCTTGCCGAGGAGAGCCCGTACAACACCCGTCTGAACGTCGGTCTGCCGCCTACGCCGATCGCGAACCCCGGTCTTGCCTCCATTCAGGCCGTGCTCGCGCCGGAAGCGACGAATTATTACTACTACGCGCTTGATACCGCGACCGGGCAGCACCGGTTCTTCACGAACTCCGGCGAATTTGACGCCTTCGTCGCAACGCAGAACTATGAATGATAAGCTTGAGCTCCTGTCCCCGGCGGGGGACATGGAACGGTTGATGATGTGCCTCAACTATGGGGCGGACGCGGTGTATCTCGCGGGACGACGCTTCGGAATGCGCGCCTCTACGGTCAGCTTCTCTGATGATGAGCTTGTCGAGGCGGTGCGCCGTGCGCATGAGAGGGGAGTGCGGGTGTATGTCACCTGCAACACCCTCCCTCGCGAGGATGAGCTGGACGATCTGCGCCGCTACCTTCCGTTTCTGCAGGAGGCAGGAGTCGACGCGCTGATAATCGCCGATCTCGGCGTGCTGGAATATGCCAAGCGCTACGCCCCGCGTGTCCGCCGCCATGTCAGCACCCAGCTCGGCGTTATCAACAGCGCAACGGCGAACGCGCTCTACGCTCTCGGTGCGGACACGGTCGTCCTTGCGCGCGAGACCCCGATAGAAGATATCCGCGCCATCCGCGCCAACACGCCTGAGGAGCTTAGGATAGAGGCATTCGTGCACGGGGCGATGTGCGTGTCGTTTTCCGGGCGCTGCCTTTTATCCAACTACCTCACCGGGCGCGACGCGAACCGCGGGCAATGCGCACAGCCGTGCCGCTGGAAGTATCACCTTGTCGAGGAGAAGCGCCCCGGTGAGTATTTTGAGATAACCGAGGACGGCGGCACGTATATTCTCAATTCCCGCGATATGCGCATGATAGAGCACCTGCCGGAGCTGATAGACGCCGGTGTGACGAGCTTCAAGATAGAAGGACGCATGAAATCCGCCTATTACGCGGCAGTTGTCACCAATGCCTACCGCCACGCGCTAGACGCCGCGATGGAGGGACGCCCGCCGGACAGGGTCTGGGTGGAGGAGACCGAGATGGTCAGCCATCGCCCGTATACCACAGGCTTCTACTTTGGCGAGCCGGGGCAGCATTATGCCGAAGCCAGCTATTTTACCTCGGCAGATGTTGCCGCGGTTGTGGAGAACTGCGAGGCTGACGGCAGCGCCGTGCTGACCCAGCGCAACAAGTTCTGCCTTGGGGACGAGCTGGAGCTTCTTTCACCGTCGGCAGCGCCCGTGCGCTTCACGGTGAACGCGATGCAAAACGCCGAAGGCGAGGAGATCGCGGATACGCGCCACGCCATGATGGAGATACATATGCGTCTGCCCGCCGCCGCGCCGCCCGGCTCTATCCTGCGAAAGCGCAGGTAGCTTTCAGATCTGTTTATGGATAAATTAGATATACATTCGGAGGACAAGAGAAAAATGGAAAAGTACGGACTTAATCAGCTCAGAGAGATGTTCCTCAGCTTTTTTGAGACCAAGGGACACCTGCGTCTGCCCAGCTTCTCGCTCATCCCGCAGAACGATGCAAGCCTTCTGCTCATCAACTCCGGCATGGCGCCCATGAAGCCCTACTTCAAGGGCGAGCAGGAGCCGCCGCGTCACCGCGTCTGCACCTGCCAGAAGTGCATCCGCACCGGCGATATCGAGAACATCGGCAAAACCGCGCGCCACGGCACATATTTTGAGATGCTCGGCAACTTCTCCTTCGGCGATTACTTCAAGCATGAGGCCATCGCATGGAGCTGGGAGTTTCTGACCTCGCCCGACTGGGTCGGCATTGACCCCGACAGGCTTTATCCCTCTATCTATGTTGACGACGACGAGGCGTTCGACATATGGAACAAGGAAATAGGCATCCCTGCCGAGCGTATCTTCCGCTTCGGCAAGGAGGATAACTTCTGGGAGCATGGCGCAGGTCCCTGCGGCCCGTGCTCTGAGATATACTACGACCGCGGACCGGAGTACGGCTGCGGCAAGCCCGGCTGCACCGTCGGCTGCGACTGTGACCGCTATATGGAGGTCTGGAACAACGTCTTTTCGCAGTTTGACAACGACGGCGAAGGCAACTATACCGAGCTCAAGCAGAAGAACATAGATACCGGCATGGGTCTGGAGCGTCTGGCGGTCGTGTGCCAGGGCGTGGATTCGCTCTTTGATGTCGACACGGTCATGAACATCACCCATAAGGTCAGCGAGCTGACCGGCGCTTACTACGGCAAGAGCCATAAGATGGACGTGTCCCTCCGCGTCATAACCGACCATATCCGCTCTGCCACATTTATGATCTGCGACGGCGTGCTCCCCTCCAACGAGGGCAGGGGCTACGTTCTGCGCCGTCTGCTGCGCCGCGCTGCGCGCCACGGCAAGCTCCTCGGCATCAACGAGCCGTTCCTCTATGAGGTCATTGACACCGTCGTGCACGAGAACGAGTGCCAGTACCCCGAGCTGCGCGAGAAGCAGAGCTATATCACCAAGGTCGTCAAGACCGAGGAAGAGAACTTCGCCAAGACCATCGATGCCGGCATGAGAATATTCGCCGACCTCCTCGCCGAGCATAAGGCGAAAGGGGAGACCGTGTTCTCCGGCGCGGATGCCTTCAAGCTTTATGATACCTATGGCTTCCCGATAGACCTCACCATCGAGATGTGCGAGGACGACGGCATGACCGTCGATGAGGACGCATTCAAGGCACTCATGGAGGAGCAGCGCGTCCGTGCGCGCAAGGCGCGCGAAGCGCTGGGCGACCTCGGCTGGGCAGGTCAGGAGTTTGGCAAGGACGTCCCGGAGACGGAGTTTGTCGGCTATGACTGCACGGAGAGCGAGGGCACTGTCGTGGCGCTTGTCGCCGTGGGCGAGGTCTGCGGCGAGATAACCGAGGGCATGGATGCCATCGTCGTGCTTGACCGCACGCCGATGTACGCCGAGATGGGCGGTCAGGTCGCCGACCATGGCGTCATGACCGCGGACGGCGTGCTCTTTGAGGTGAATAACGTCCAGAAGAATAAGGGCGGCAAGTATATGCACTACGGCAAGCTCATCAAGGGGCGCATTGAGCTTGGGGACAAGCTCAATGTCAGCATCGACGTTGAGCGCCGCCGCGCCATCTCCCGCGCGCACAGCGCAACGCATCTGCTGCAGAGCGCGCTCCGCCTTGTCCTGGGTGACCACGTCCATCAGGCGGGCTCACTGGTGGAGCCGGATCATCTGCGCTTTGACTTCACGCACTTCTCCGCTCTTACGCCCGATGAGATCGGGCAGGTCAACACCGTCATGGCGGACATGGTGCTTGAGGGCGCGGACATAGAGACAAAGGTCATGAGCTATGACGAGGCAAAGCATCTCGGCGCAATGGCGCTCTTCGGCGAGAAGTACGGCGACACCGTGCGTGTTGTGAAGATGGGCGATTTCTCCACAGAGCTCTGCGGCGGCACGCACCTTGACAACACCGCCAAGGTCGGTATGTTCGTCATTACCTCTGAGGGTTCCGTTGCCTCCGGCGTGCGCCGTATTGAGGCCATAACCGGGCGCGAGGTCATAGCGAAGTATATTGCCATGTCCGGCATGCTCAACAGAGTCGCCGACAGGCTCAAGGCGAGACCGGTGGAGATCATGACCAAGGTCGAGAATAACCTCAGCGAGATACACGATCTCAAGCAGAATATCGACAAGCTCAAGGATCAGCTCATGTCCGGTCAGGCGGAGCGTATGCTCTACGGCGCAAAGGACATCAAGGGTCTCAAGGTCATCACGATCACCAACGGCCCAGTCACCGCCGGGGATATCCGCAAGATGGGCGACCAGCTCAAGGAGCGCTTCCCGAACATTGTCGCGGTGCTCGCCGCGACTGCCGAGGACAAGGCGACGATGCTCGCCGTCTGCGGCAAGAACGCTGTCGAGCGCGGCATACGCGCGGGCGACCTTATAAAGAGCATCACGAAGATATGCGAGGGCTCCGGCGGCGGCAAGCCCGACTCCGCAATGGGCGGCTGCAAGAACATTCTCAAGCTCGACGATGCCATGGCGGCGGTGGACGATTTCGTCAACGAGCACGCCAAGGACTGATGATAAAGGAGAAAACAAGATGAACGATTGCCTTTTCTGCAAGATAATTGCCGGGGATATCCCGTCCACCAAGGTATATGAGGATGAGAATGTTTTCGCGTTCCGCGACATCAATCCTCAGGCACCGGTGCACATCCTTGTTGTGCCCAAGCAGCATATCGCCTGCGCTGCCGACATAACCGCCGAGAACTCCGCGGTCGTGGCGCACGTGTTCGAGAGCATCGCGAAGATCGCCAAGGCCGAGGGGCTGGACAGCGGCTACCGCGTCATCAACAACTGCGGCGAGGACGGTGGGCAGACCGTTATGCATCTGCACTTCCATCTCATCGGCGGCGAAAAGCTGAGCGAGAAGATAATCTGATAACTGCATATCACGCGGTAAAAGCCGGGGCGGTCAATACCACCCCCGGCTTTTGCAATGTTTGATTTCTAACACGCCGGAGCTTGTCATAGGATGTACCAAAAGGAGTGATGAGCTTGATTGACATCAAACGTTTCGTACAGAAGAATCGCCCGGTGCTGTCGGCAGTCGGTCTGGTGCTGGCGGTCGCGCTCATATTCTGGGTCGTGAGCAGCCCGGCGATAGTCGGCGCATCATCGACGACGCGGCAGCTCCCGGTCTACTCCGTCCAGCGGGACGACAAGGTCGTGGCGCTGTCGTTCGACGCGGCATGGGGCAACGAGGACACGCAGCAGCTTATCGACATACTGGATAAGTACGGCATACACACCACGTTCTTTGTCGTCGGCGACTGGGTGGATAAATACCCGGAGTCTGTCAAGGCGCTCAGTGACGCGGGGAATGAGGTCATGAACCACTCGTCGAGCCATGCGCACTTTTCGCAGCTCAGTGACGAGCAGATAGTGTCCGACATTACAGGCTGCAACGAGAAGATCGCGGCGGTCACAGGCGTGACACCGACGCTGTTTCGCTGCCCATACGGGGAATATGACGACCATGTTATCTCCGCCATACGCGGCATGGGCATGACGCCGGTGCAGTGGAACGTTGACAGCCTCGACTGGAAGGGCATATCCGCCGACGAGATACAGGGGCGCGTGCTGAAAAACATCACACCGGGCAGCATCGTGCTCTTCCACAACGCGGCGGACAACACGCCGCAGGCGCTGCCGGGAATAATCGAGGCGCTTCTGGCCGACGGGTATACGATCGTGCCCGTGTCGCAGATACTGCTCTCGGGTGAATACACCATTGACCACACCGGCAAGCAGTGCGCAAAATAGACCGCAATATGAGCGACACCCCGCGGGATGCTTTGTCCCACGGGGTGTCGTTTACTTTATCCTGTTATTCTTGCCATGACCTCGTCATATTCCGGCACACTGGATATCCCGCCGTATCTTGTCGTGGAAAGCCCCGCCGCCGTACAGGCGAAGGATACGATACTGTCAAGCTCCTCGTCGGTCAGCGCCTCCGGCGCTTTGCCGGACTTGAGGATGCCGTACACGGCAGCGCCGCCGAAAATATCGCCTGCGCCGGTCGTGTCGACCACGGAGATGTCATGCAGGCTGTCCGCAAAGCCTTCGGCGTTGCGGGTCTTATACCGGCAGCCGTCCGCGCCGCAGGTAACAAACACGAGCTTAACACCAAAGTTTTCGATGATGTGCGCCGCGCCGTCTTTTGGGGCGAGCCCGAAAAGTAAATCGACCTCGTCGTCGCTTATCTTCACAATGTCGGCGTGCTCAAGCCCCCAAAGCATCTGCGCTTTCGCGTCGTCGAGACTGCGCCAGAGCGGACGGCGTAGGTTCGGGTCAAAGGTCACGAGCTTTCCCCGGCTTCTCGCGTATTCCACCGCGCGGTACGTCGCGGCGCGCGACGGCTCATCCGTCAGGGAGAGCGTGCCGAAGTGAAAAACGCGCGCCTCGTCTATGATGCCAAGGTCAAGCTCGGAAAACTCCAACTGCGTGTCGGCTCCGGGCTTTCGCGCAAACGAGAACTCGCGCTCGCCGCTCTCATCGAGCGTGACGAAGGCGAGCGTCGTGAAGAAATCTTCCGATACCACCATGCCGCGCGTGTCGATCCCCGCGTCGTCCAGCGTTTTTATCAGCAGTCTGCCGAATGCGTCGCTGCCGACCTTGCCGAGCATTGCGGTCCTTGCGCCGTACTTCGTCAGCGCCGCGAGGAAGTTTGCCGGCGCGCCGCCGGGGTGCGCCGCCGTCGTGGGGTAGCCGTCAGCGTCGACGGACTGACAGGCAAAGTCGATCAGCAGTTCACCCAGTGCCGCAACATCGTACATGCTTATATAAGCCCCTCAGCTCTGAGAATGGCTTCAGCCGCGGCGCAGGCCGGGCAGTCGCAGTACGGCACGCCGTCCGCTTTAAGCTGTTCGGCATGGGCGATGAAGCCCTTTGCGCGCTCTTCGCCGAATATCTGCACACATCTTTCAGAGTGCGCGAACTCCAAAAGCTCATCAATAGTCTCAAGATCCTCGCCAAGCTCGGTGAGGTATGCTTTCTTTGCCTCAAGCTCCTTGTCGGTGCCGACGGCAGCGAGATACGCCTCCGCGGCGGCCTTTGCCTCTGCACAGCAGGTGGGGGAGGCGATAAGCGCCTTAGTCTTTTCAATGATGAAGCTGTTGTCCATTTGTTTTATCTCCTTTTGTGTAAAATTCAGTATAAATATTATAGCATACGCAGTACACGGATTCAAGGGCGGACGTAAAAACGTGTTCCGCCGCGCAGCGTCAGCCCTGCGGCAGACTTTCCGCGATGCGCCGCCCTGTCGGCGTCGCGGCAAGACCGCCCTGCCCGGTCTCTCTCAGACTGGAGGGCAGTGCGTCGCCTATTTCGCCCATCGCGTCGATCACCTCGTCCGCCGGGATGTGCGCGGTTATACCGGCGAGCGCCATGTTTGCCGCGCTCACGGCGTTCACAGCGCCTATGACATTGCGCTTCACGCACGGTATCTCCACCAGACCCGCCACGGGGTCGCACACGAGACCGAGAAGATTTCCCAGCGCGATGGCAAAGGCGTGGGCGCACTGCTCACCTGTGCCGCCCATGATATGCGTCAGCGCCGCTGCCGCCATGGCGCTGGCGACGCCGATCTCTGCCTGACAGCCGCCCTGCGCGCCTGACACGCTCGCCCGCGCGGCGGCGACTTGTCCAAAGCCCGCCGCGATGTAGAGCGACTGCAAAATGACCTCGGTTTCCGGCTCGCGCTCTTCTACCAGCGGGAGCAGCACTGCCGGGAGCACGCCGCAGCTCCCCGCGGTCGGTGCGGCGACGATGCGCTTCATGCATGCGTTGCACTCGGCAACCTTGAGCGCTTCCTCCGTCACGCGCAGAAAATACGTCCCGCCAAGCAGTGCGCCGCGGTCCGCGGCAGTGCGGAGCTTTGCCGCGTCGCCGCCGATGAAGCCGCTGTTTGACCGGTCGGCGGCGCGGTACTGCGCGCTCGACTGGCGCATGGCGTCCCAGAGCTGTTCTATCTGATGATGAGAGGATTCCGCGGAATATCCGTTTTCGCGGCAGTCGTCCTCGCATATGACGGCGTACAACGGTTTTGATGAGAGCCGCGCCGCGTCGAGCATGGAAGATATACTGGTGTAGCTCATGCCGTTTCCTCCTGATTGAATATCGTGATCTTCTTTATCCCGTCGATGTGTGACAGCCATTCTTCAATATCCGTGGGTATGGGTTGGTCGCACTCAAGTATCATGACGGCGTAGCCGCCCTGCTCACTGCGGTAAAGCTGCATGGTGGCGATGTTTATCTGCCGCTGCATGAGCGCCGTTGTCACCGCGGCGACATGGCCGGGGACGTCCTGATTGTGGACGATGAGCGTGTTGTGCTCGCCGGAGAAGTTCGCCTCTATCCCGTCGAGGGAGACGATGCGTATCCGCCCGCCGCCTATGCTCTCCGCGACGACGTCGAGCGTGCGCCCGTTTCTGCCCGTGAGCTGGAGCCGCGCCGTGTTCGGGTGCGCGTTTCGCAGCTGCACGCTTTTAAAAGTGTATGAAAGGCCGCGCTCCTTTGCCGCGTCAAAGCTCTGCGGAATGCGCAGGTCGTCAGGCTGCATCCCAAGAAGCCCCGCGATCAGCGCGCAGTCCGTACCATGCCCGCGCCCGGTAAGCGCGAAGCTGCCGTGCAGCGATATGTCCGCGTGCACAGGCTCATCACCAAGGAGCTTCCGCGCCGTCAGCCCGATGCGCACCGCGCCCGCGGTGTGACTGCTCGACGGTCCCACCATCACTGGACCGAGTATATCAAATAAACGCATAAGCCAGCCTCCCTTATCACCATAAAATTAAATATGAGCTATTATAAAGCCTGTGTGCGCAAAAATCAAGGCGTTAGAACGCGATTTGATGTTAATTTGCATGAAAATAAATTAATCGTGATGTGATACAGGTATAAAGCACGAAAAGCGCCATCGCCGGCGCTTTTCGTGCTTTTGTGCGTCCCGCACAGAAGAATCAATGCGCGGGACGTGGGAATAATCATTGACAGTGGGTTCAGCCGAGATACGCCGTTGCCGCGATCTCAAGCTCGACATCCTTGGGGAGCGCCGCGGCCTGCACGCAGTAGCGCGCGGGCTTATGCCCGCCGAAGAACTCAGCGTACACCTCGTTTATCGTGCCGAAATTCGCAAGATCACGGACGAATATCTCCACCTTGGCGATGTCGGTTTTCTTGCCGCCTCCCGCCTCTACAACGGCGAGGACGTTATTGAGCGCAAGCGCGGTCGCCTTCTTCACATCGCGCTCGACCTCGCCCGTGCCGGGATAGAACGGGCATTGCCCGGAGGTGAAGATGATGTTGCCGCACTTTGTGCCGTGGGAATACGGACCGATCGCCGCGGGGGCGTTGGGGGCGTTTATGATTTCAACTGCCATAGTAAATACGACCTTTCCTGTTAATACTTAATAATTGCAGATATATTATAGCAAATACGCCCGCCTGCCGCAACAGCAGCTTGCACAAAATTTCAATATCCCCATTGACAAATACCCGGTGGGGGTATATATTCAAGATACCCCACGGGGGTATTTTGAGAGTGAGGAGGAACGCGCGTGGAAGAAAAGAAATGTTGCTGCTGCTCGCAGAGGAAAAAGGAGCGCTCACCGGAGGAGTATGCCAAGCTCATCAACCGGCTCAACCGCATTGAGGGGCAGATACGCGGTATACGCGGCATGGTGGAAAACGGCGCGTACTGCCCGGACATACTCGTGCAGTCCGCAGCGGTGAACGCGGCGGTGAATGCGTTCAATAAAGAGCTGCTTGCCAGCCATATACGCACCTGCGTGGCGGATGACATACGGCAGGGGAAGGACGAAGTCATTGATGAGCTTGTTGTAACACTGCAAAAGCTCATGAAGTAAGCGTAGTTTTCGGAGGATATACAGATATGACACAGTATAATGTGACGGGTATGAGCTGTGCGGCGTGCTCGGCGCGGGTGGAAAAGGCGGTGTCAAAGGTCGAGGGGGTCACGGCGTGCTCCGTGAGCCTGCTGACAAACTCGATGGGCGTTGAAGGCACGGCCACGCCGGACGCTGTGATATCCGCGGTCAGGAACGCGGGCTACGGCGCGTCGCTCAAGGGCGCGGGAAAGTCCGCGCCGTCGGCGTCAGAGGCGGAGGCTCAGCTGGAGGATCACGAGACGCCGAAGCTCAAACGGCGGCTTATATGGTCGCTTGGCTTTCTCATCGTGCTCATGTACTTCTCAATGGGGCACATGATGTGGGGCTGGCCGCTTCCGGCGTTTTATGACGGGAACCATGTCGCGATGGGGCTGTCGCAGCTGCTGCTGACGGTCGTCATCATGGTCATCAACCAGCGCTTTTTCATCAGCGGGTTCAAGAGCTTGTGGCACCGTGCGCCGAATATGGACACGCTCGTCGCCCTCGGGGCGAGCGCGGCGTTTGTGTACAGCACGTATGCGCTCTTCGCCATGACTGACGCGCAGGTCAAGGGCGACATGAACGGTGTGATGACGTACATGATGGACTTTTATTTTGAGTCCGCCGCAATGATACTCACGCTCATCACCGTCGGCAAGATGCTTGAAGCACGCTCCAAGGGCAAGACGACGGACGCGCTCAAGGGCTTGATGAAGCTTGCACCCAAGACGGCGACTGTGCTGCGCGGCGGCACGGAGCAGACCGTACCCATAGAGGAAGTACAGAAGGACGATGTTTTCGTCGTCCGTCCGGGAGAGAGCGTCCCGGTGGACGGTGTTGTGATAGAGGGCGAGAGCGCCGTGAACGAGGCAGCGCTGACAGGGGAGAGCATTCCTGCGGACAAAGCGCCCGGCGACAGCGTCTCAGCCGCGACGGTCAACCAGTCCGGATTTCTGAAATGCCGCGCGACGCGCGTCGGCGAGGACACAACGCTTTCACAGATCATCCATATGGTCAGCGACGCGGCGGCGACAAAAGCACCGATCGCGAAGATCGCGGACAAGGTATCCGGCGTGTTCGTTCCCGCCGTCATCACCATCGCTGTGATCACGACCGTCGTGTGGCTCATCCTCGGGCGGAGTGTGGGCTTCGCGCTCGCGCGAGGCATATCCGTGCTGGTCATCTCCTGCCCATGCGCGCTGGGGCTTGCGACGCCGGTCGCCATCATGGTCGGCAGCGGGCTTGGCGCGAAAAACGGCATACTCTTCAAAACCGCGTCGTCTCTTGAGGAGACTGGCCGGATTGAGATCGTTGCCCTCGACAAGACCGGCACTATAACCGCAGGTGAGCCGTGCGTGACCGATGTTATCCCGGCGCCCGGCGTTGACGCGAATGAGCTTTTGGCGTTTGCTTACGCGCTTGAGAGGAAGAGCGCGCACCCGCTTGCGCGCGCCGTGCTGCAATATGCCGAGGAGCAGGGGAGCGCCGCGCACGAGGTCACGGACTTCAAGGCTCTGCCCGGCAACGGGCTGGAAGCCATGCTGGACGCAAAGCCCCTCTGCGGCGGCAATACCGCGCTCATTTCATCGCGTGTTGAGGTCAGCTCCGCGATGCGCGACAAGGCGGAGACTCTTGCGGAGGAGGGAAAGACCCCGCTGTGGTTTGCCTATGACGGCAATCTGCTCGGCATCATCGCCGTGGCGGACGTCATAAAGCCCGACAGCCCGAAGGCGGTGCAGGAGCTTCGGAATATGGGCATCCGCGTTGTGATGCTCACCGGCGACAATGAGCGCACAGCAAAGGCCGTCGGCGCGCAGGCCGGTGTTGACGAGGTCATCGCCGGGGTACTGCCCGACGGCAAGGAGAGCGTGATACGCCGGCTGATGCAGCAGGGCAAGGTCGCCATGGTCGGCGATGGGATAAACGATGCCCCGGCGCTTACGCGCGCGAACATCGGCATCGCCATCGGCGCGGGCACGGATGTCGCCATCGACGCGGCGGACGTGGTGCTGATGAAGAGCCGCCTGAGCGACGTTCCTGCGGCGATACGCCTCAGCCGCGCCACGCTGAGGAATATCCACGAAAACCTGTTCTGGGCGTTTTTCTACAACAGCATTGGCATCCCGATCGCGGCGGGCGCGTTCGTGTCGCTGGGGCTGACGCTCAATCCGATGCTCGGCGCGGCGGCGATGAGTCTGTCAAGCTTCTGCGTCGTGACAAACGCACTGCGCCTCAATCTCTTCAAGCTCTATGATGCGAGCCATGACCACAAGCGCAATAATAAAATTAAAGAATATAAGGAGACAAAAACCATGGAAAAAACAATGAAGATCACAGGTATGATGTGCCAGCACTGCGAAGCGACCGTGAAAAAGGTGCTGGAGAATGTCCCCGGCGTTGCCGAGGCACAGGTCAGCCATGTCAGCGGCACCGCTGTCGTCACGCTCAGCGCCCCCGTGGAGGACAGCGTTCTCAAGAGCGCTGTCGAGGCGAAGGACTACACCGTGACCGGTATAGAATAAAGAGAAAAATGAATACGCAAAAACCGGGCTATGCAGTGCGCATAGCCCGGTTTTTGCTGTACGGGGAGAATATTCAGTTCAGCTCCTCCGCGCGGTGACAGGCAACAAGGCGATCGCCGATGGGGCGCAGCTGCGGCACTTCACAGCGGCAGCGCTCCGTGGCGTAGGGGCAGCGCGTGTGGAACCGGCAGCCGGACGGCGGGTCGATAGGGCTTGGCAGCTCGCCGGTCAGAAGCGGCTTTTCCTCAAAACGTGCGGCGGGATCAGCCTTTGGTATGGCGTTGATGAGAAAGCGCGTGTACGGGTGCAGCGGCTCGGCGTAGACCTCCGCCGTGCGCCCAATCTCGCACAGCCGTCCGAGAAACATCACGCATATCCTGTCAGAGATGAAGCGCACAACGGACAGATCGTGGCTGATGAAAAGATAGGTCAGTCCGCGTTCACGCTGGAGCTGGCGCAGAAGATTGAGTATCTGGTTCTGCACCGATACATCGAGCGCGGAGACCGGCTCGTCGCAGACAATGAGCGCCGGGTCGAGCGCGATGGCGCGGGCAATACCTATCCTCTGGCGCTGTCCGCCGGAGAACTGGTGGGGATAGCGGTAAAGGAATTCCTCCGGGATACCGACGTCGCGCAGAAGTGAGAGCACGCGCGTGGTCGTCTCCTCCTTTGTGCGGCAGAGCTTGTAGGTCTTCAGCGGCTCCGCCACGATGTCGCGCACGGTCATGCGCGGGTCGAGAGAGGCGTAGGGATCCTGAAATATGAGCTGCATGCGGCGGCGGTACGGGGCAAAGTCCTTTTCACTGAGCGAGGTTATATCCGTTCCGTCAAACATTATCTCGCCGGATGTCGCCTTTATGAGCCGGATAAGCGTCCGCCCGAGGGTCGACTTGCCGCAGCCGGACTCGCCCACAAGGGCGAGCGTTTCTCCCTTGAATATCTCAAGCGACACGTCGGAAACGGCGTGCACTTTTTTTCTGTTTTTCAGGGTGAACTCCTTCGTCAGACCCTTGGCCTCAAGAAGTATTTCGCTCATGGACGCACCTCCGGGATGTTGATACAGCGCACAAGATGACAGGGGGACACCTCCCGCAGCTCCGGCACGGCGTCGCCGCAGTGCGCGCCGCACTTGGCACAGCGCGGGGAGAAGCTGCACCCCGCGGGCAGATGCAGAAGGTTCGGCACGACGCCTGGTATAGTCTCCAGCTCGTCATTGCCTCGCTCAAGCGAGGCGACGGCGGACATGAGTCCGGCAGTGTACGGGTGCGACGGGTGGGCAAAAAGCTCAAATGTCTCCGCCTGTTCCACGACGCGCCCGGCGTACATCACGTATACATAGTCGCACATCTGCGCAATAACGCCGAGGTTATGCGAAATGATGACAATGCCGGAGCCGGTCTCATCGCGCAGCGCGCGCATGAGCTGAAGTATCTGCGCCTCGACGGTCACGTCCAGCGCCGTAGTCGGCTCGTCGGCAATGACGAGCTTCGGGCGGCATATCATCGCCATTGCGATCATCACCCGCTGCCGCAGACCGCCGGACAGCTCATGCGGGTAGCAGTTGTAGCGGCGCTCTGGCTCGGATATACCGACCTTGCCGAATATGCGCAGGACCTCCGTCTTTGCCTCCTGCGGCGTGACCTTGCGGTGCAGCAGCAGCGCCTCGCGCACCTGAAGCCCGACGCGCATCACGGGGTTGAGGCTCGTCATAGGCTCCTGAAATATCATACCTATCTCTTCGCCGCGCACGGTGGACATTTCGTGCTCGGAAAGCTCCGTCAGCTCCTTGCCCGCAAGCTTTATGCTGCCGCTGACGATTTTGCCGGGGTAGCGCAGAAGCCGCACGATGGAGCGCGCCGTCATGCTTTTGCCGCAGCCGGATTCACCCACGATGCCGATTATTTTGCCGCGCGGGACGGATATGGACACATCGTTGACCGCTTTGACTTCGCCGTTCTGCGTGAAGAAGCTGGTGCACAGATGCTCGACATTCAATACTATCGCGTTATCCATAGCTGCCCCTCCTTCACTGGTTTTTAAGATGCGGGTCAAGTACGTCGCGCAGACCGTCGCCGAGGAAGTTGAACGCGAGCACTATGAGCATGATGGCAATGCTCGGCGAGAGACTGAGCCACGGCTGGCTGTACAGGAACTGCCGCCCGGTGTTCACCATCAGCCCCCACGACGCCTGAGGCGCTTTTATGCCGATGCCGAGAAAGCTCAGCGAGCTTTCCGAGAGTATGGCGGAGGGAATGTTCAGCGTGAAGAGCACGATGAGCGACGGAACGCAATTTGGCAGGATGTGCCGGAACATGATCGCCAGCTTCTTCACACCGATGGAGCGCGCCGCCTCCACAAACTCCGTCGCCTTGAGCTTGAGCGTTTCCGCGCGTACTATGCGCGCGACGCTTGCCCAGTTGACGAGCGCGAGGGCGAGGAAGATGTTTATCATCCCATCGCCGAGAGTATACATTATCACCATCGCGAGGAACATCGACGGGAACGCGAGCATGACATCCGCAATGCGCATAATCACGGCGTCTGTCCGCCCGCCGCTGTATCCCGCGATTATGCCGAGTATCGCCCCGGCGAGCATGGAGATGACCGTTGGCACAATACCGACCAGCAGCGACACGCGCGAGCCGTACAGCATGCGCGTCAGCACGTCGCGCCCGGCCTCATCCGTGCCGAGCAGATGCTCGCGCGACGGGGGTGAAAGACGGTTGAGAAGATCCATGCCGTCAAAGGTGTAGGGCGTGAGCACGGGGGCAAGAATGGCGGCGAGAACGAACAGCAGTATCACCACGGCAGATGCCGCGGCGAGCTTATTCTCCCGCCAGAGGCGCTTTACAACAGGACCAAAGGTCTCCGCCTCGCCGAGCTGTACGCGCAGATCGTTTGAAAGTTCGGGGGATTTCTTCACGCTCACGCCTCCTTGCTTATGCGCGGGTCAAGCGCGGCATACAGACAGTCGGCAATGAGGTTGCCGAGGATCACAAGGAGCGTCGAGAAGAGTATCGTCCCCTGCAAAAGCGGAATGTCGCGCCCCTCTATCGCCTGAACGAGCAGGCGGCCAATGCCGTTGACGGAGAACACCGTCTCGCATATCACGGCGCCGGAGAGAAGGGAAGACAGCTGCACTGCCATCATCGTTATCACCGGCAAAAGCGCGTTTCGCAGCGCGTGCACCGTGATAACGCCGACCTGACGGCGACCCTTGGCGCGCGCGGTGTCTATATAGTCCTCCTGCATGACTTCCAGCAGCGTGGAGCGCGTGAGGCGGGCGATGCTGCCTGCGCTGTTCCAGCCGAGAGCAATGGCGGGGAGAATGTACCCCTGCCAGCTGTCAACGCCGGAGATGGGCAGCCATTTGAGCTTATACGCCAGAAAATATTGCAGCACCATGGCCACCATGAAAACCGGCACGGATACGCCCAGCAGCGACATGCCCATGAAGAAATGGTCGAGTATCCCGTTTTTCTTCACTGCGGCGATTATGCCGCAGATTATGCCCGTCACCCACGCGACAAGTGCCGCGGCGAGCGCGAGGCGCACGGTGTTGGGAAATGCCGCGCCGATAAGCTCTGTCACGCTGCGGTTGAGGGAATAGCTCGTGCCGAAGTCGCCGCGCACAGCGCCGGATATATAGCGCCAGAACTGCACGTATATCGGCTGATCCAGCCCAAGCTCGCTTGTCATGCGCTCGATGGTCTCTATCTTGGCGTGCTCGCCCATCATCGTGACAATGGCGTTGCCGGGCACGATGCGCAGCATTATGAAGATAAGCAGCGCCACGCCGAGCATTACTATCACGGCCTGAATGACGCGGTTGAGTATATTCCTTGCCAAAAACTCAGCCTCCTGAATGCACAGCGCGGACACCCGGAATATCGGGTGTCCTGCCGCGCATTGATATTTATATTTGTTACTTGAGCGTTACGTCGCTGACGTAGAAGTTGCTGAACCCAGCCCAGTAGGGGACGAAGCTCTCCACGCGCTCGCCGATCGCGAAAAGGTGGGTGCTGCCCAGAAGCGGGACCCATGCGGCGTCCTCAACGACTATCTTCTCTTCAAGTGCCTGATACTCCGCCATGCGCTCAGCGTCGTCCGTGATGCCGGAGGCGGCGGCAACGCGTGCCATGACCTCAGTGTCGGGGTAGTTCAGACTGCGGATGAGGGTCTTGTCGGCACTGCCGAAGAAGGTGTACATGATGTTGGCGGGGTCATTGTAGTCCATCGTCCACGTGGCGATGAAGGAATCCATCTCGCCGGACTTGCGCAGGTCGAGCCAGGACGACTCGTCATAGCTCTTTATCTCGGCGTTGATGCCGATCGCCTGCAGATTCTGCTGAACGACCTGATAGACGAGCTGAAGATTGCTGGACGCGGAGGAGTCCATGGAAAGCTCAAAGCTTATCTCACCGTCGGCATAGCCCGCGTCGGCGAGCAGAGCCTTCGCGCCTTCGGGGTCATAGGCGGGACGCGCGAGCTCCTTGTTGAAGCCCCAGACGCCCTCGGGGATGATGCCGTTTTCAACAATGGCGTTCCCGGCATAGATGGAGGCGACGATGGCGTCGGCGTCGATCGCCATCTGCAGCGCCTTGCGCACATTGACGTCGGAGAGGTACTGATTATTCTCGTTGAGTGCGAAGTATGTAAGTCCGACGCGGGAGCTGACAACAAGCTTGTCGGCGTACTGCGTCTTGTATGTAGCCTCGACAAGACTGGAATCGAGCGCCTCAAGGTCGATAATGTCCAGCTCACCGTTCTGGTACATGAGGTTCTGGGTAGAGGGGTCGGGGATGATGGAGACTATCGCCTTCTTCACGGACGGCTCATCGCCCCAGTATTTGTCGTTGTACTCAAGCGTGAAGTGATCGTTCACGACCCACTCCGTCACCTTGTAGGGACCGGTGCCGACAGTGTCCTCACAGCTCATGCCGAAATTAGCGACGCTCTCTACGGTCTCCTTATCCACAACGGACATGGCAGGGGCGGTGAGCTCCGCAAGGAAGCCGGCGTTCGCGGTGTTGAGCGTGACGGTGAAGTGCGTGTCGTCTATCACGGAAAAGCCCTCAAGCGTGTCGGCCTCGCCGTTCTGCAGTGCCTCCGCACCGGCGACCTCAAGGGGAATATCGTCGTTCACGCCGCCGACAGTCAGAAGACGCTCGAACGTGTACTGCACGTCGGAGGCGGTAAGCGCGCTGCCGTTGGAGAAGACAACGCCGTCTCTCAGCGTGAACGTGTAGGTCAGACCGTCGTCAGAGACGGTGTAGCTTTCGCAGAGGCTGGGGACAACGGCGGTGCTGCCGTCAGACTGGACCTCAGACTCAAAAAGACGGTCAAATACGTTCATGGGAACCATGTAATCGTCCGTGGTCTGCGCAACGTCCATCGTGCTGATGTCGTACAGCGCGGCGACGCGCAGAGTGCCGTCCTCCACAGCGGCGGAGGTGACGACCGGCTTGCCGCCCTCCGGGGCGGGCAGAGTTGTCGCGGTCGAGCCGCACGCTGCCGCCGTGAGCATTATTGCGCCTGTGAGCAGAACGGAAATGAGTTTTTTCATAATAAAGCCCTCCATACGGGTGATTGAATACAGCTATCACTGTTTTGTGATGCTATTATACGACGGATTTATTGCAATTAACAGAGCTGTGGGTGCTGAATACATTGCAAAAAGTGCGGTAAAGTCTCGTCAAACTATGTGCAGGGCGTGGCAGCAGCCCTGACCGAGCACGTTTTCCATGCCGCGCACAAAGCCGAGGTACATATCGTCCGGCACAAAAGCGAGCGCCGTCCCGGCAAAGCCGCCGCCGTGGACGCGCACCGCGCCGCGCCCGCCGAGCAGCTTCTTAGCCAGCGCGAGCGTCAGCGCCATTTCCTGATGCTCTGCTGCGCCTGCGGGCGTAATGTTTTGCAGATACAGCCACGACGATAAGCCGGATTCGTTTATGCACCGCAGAAATGTGTCGAAATCGTCCCTGCGCAGTGCCGACACAATGGTGTGTACGCGGCGATTTTCATCAAAAATATGCATTGCGCGCAGAACCGCGCGGTCACCGGCGGCACGCCGGAGCTCCGGCAGACGCGCGTAGAACTCGTCCTCGTCCACATCGCGGAGATATTGCTTGCCGAACACAGCGCAGACGCGCCCAAGTTCCTGCGGGATGGCGGCGTATTCAGCTGTGAGACCGGCGTGATCCGCGCCGGTGTCGATGGTGCACAGCGTATAGCCGCAGTTGGCGAAGTCAAAATCGACCTTCTTCACAACGGGATTTTCCGCGTCGGTAAAGTCGATGTACACAAGCCCGCCGACGCTCGACGCCATCTGATCCATCAGCCCGGACGGCTTGCCGAAGTACACGTTCTCCGCGTACTGGCTTATCTGCGCGATCTCCACAGCGGAGATGCGCCCCTGGCATGACAGCGCGTTGAATATCCGCCCGACAAGCACCTCGTATGCCGCGGAGCTCGACAGACCCGAGCCTGGGAGCACGGAGGAACAGACATCCGCCTCAAAGCCGCACAGGGCATATCCGCGCGCCGCGATACCCGCCGCGACGCCGCGCACGAGCGCCGCCGATGTGCCGCGCTCATCTTCGCGCGCGGCAAGGTCGCGCAGCTGTATTTCCACAGGGGCGTAGCCCTCGGAGCGGACGCGGACGATACCGTCGTCCCTCGGCGTTACCTCGGCGCAGGTCTCAAGATCGACGGCTGCGGCGAGCACACAGCCGTGCTGATGATCGGTGTGGTTGCCGCAGATCTCGGCTCTGCCGGGAGCGGAGAAGTGAAGTGTAGAGCTCATATATCCTCCAATGTGCTGCAATGACGCAGAATGCGCCGCACTTTTCAATACCGTTGTGCTGATTATAACCCAAATCAGCCGGTTTTGGAAGAGTGCGGCGCATAAAATATCAAAACAGCACCGCATAGCGCGGTGCTGCCTTAAATCATGGATGACCCTTGCCGTCGCGGTATGCGTCCATAACGGCGCGAAAAACCTCGCCGTTGCTGGGCGGCGTCCAGACTATGGCGTTTGCCCCGGCGCGGATAGTGGCAAGCACGCTCTCATCGGTATCACCGCCGCTGGCAATGATGGGAATACTGGCGTTCTTTGCGCGTATTTCGCCGATGATCTCGGCGGTCTTGAAGCCGCCGGCAACGTTTATGATGGATGCACCGGCGCTTATGCGCTCTTCAATGCCGCTTGAGGTAACGGCCGTCACAATGATGGGTATGTCCACCGTGTCGTGCAGCAGCCGTATGGTGTCGTCATCGGTCGGCGCGTTCACGACGATGCCCGCCGCGCCCTGCATCTCGGCGTACATTGCAAGGTTCACAACGCGCAGCCCCTTTGTCAGCCCGCCGCCGACGCCCGCGAACACCGGAATATCCGCCGCGTGGACGAGCATATCCGTGATTATCGGCTGAGGCGTGTATGGGTATACGGCGAATACCGCGTCCGCGTCAACATTGCGGATGATAGCGACGTCAGTGGTAAACACAAGGGAGCGGATGCGCTTGCCATTTATGACTATCCCCGTGCACTGCTTTATCTCCTCCGGTACGCGCAGGGCAAAGCTCCTCAGCTTGCCGTTGATCTGCGGCGCAAGCGACTGGGTCTTTTCACTTTCAAATATTATCTTTGACGCGCGCTGGATCTCCTCCTCGCGGCGCTTTCTCAGTCTCTCGTGCAGTCTGTCAGACATGGTCATCTCCCTTTTACTTGTTTAGTATGTTCATGAACTCCTCGCCGGTGATGGTCTCGCGATCATAGAGGTATTTTGCCAGCTCGTCGAGCTTTGCGCGGTTGTCGGAGAGTATCTTGTCCGCCTTTTCGTGCTGCTTCTTCACAAGCTCCACGACCTCGCGGTCGATCTCGCGCTGGGTCTCGGCGGAGCAGGCGAGGGAGGTATCGCCGCCAAGGTACTGGTTGTTGACGGTCTCAAGCGCGACCATGTCGAACTCATCACTCATGCCGTAGCGCGTTATCATCGCGCGGGCGAGCTTTGTCGCCTGCTCAATGTCGTTGGAAGCGCCGGTCGTTATCGAGCCGAAGACGAGATTCTCCGCCGCGCGGCCGCCGGTGAGCGTGGCAATCTTGTTCTCTATCTCTTCTTTGCTCATGAGATAATGGTTGCCCTCCTCGACCTGCATGGTGTAGCCGAGCGCGCCGGACGTGCGCGGGACTATCGTTATCTTCTGCACGGGGGCGGAGTGCGTCTGCATCGCGGCGACAAGCGCGTGACCGATCTCGTGATAGGCGACGATGTGCTTTTCGTGGTCGGTGAGTATCGCGTTCTTCTTCTGGTAGCCCGCGATGACGACCTCAATGCTCTCCTCAAGGTCGGACTGCATCACGAACTTGCGGTCATTGCGCACAGCGCGCAGCGCCGCCTCGTTGACGATGTTGGCAAGCTCCGCGCCGGAAGCGCCGGAGGCCATGCGCGCGATCTTGTTGAAGTCTATATCCTCGCCGAGCTTCACCTTTTTCGCGTGCACCTTGAGTATCTCTTCTCTGCCCTTGAGGTCTGGAAGCTCCACGGGGACGCGGCGGTCGAAACGGCCGGGGCGCGTGAGCGCGGGGTCGAGAGAGTCAGGCTGGTTGGTGGCGGCGAGGATGATGACGCCGTTGTTGCCCTCAAAGCCGTCCATCTCCGTGAGGAGCTGGTTGAGCGTCTGTTCGCGCTCATCGTTGCCGGACATGTTGCCCTGACGCTTTTTGCCGATGGCGTCTATCTCGTCGATAAACACGATGCAGGGCGCTTTCTCCTTTGCCTGACGGAACAGGTCACGCACCTTGCTTGCGCCCATGCCGACGAACATTTCCACAAATTCAGAGCCGGACATGGAGAAGAACGGAACGTTCGCCTCACCGGCGACTGCCTTGGCGAGCATGGTCTTGCCGGTGCCCGGAGGGCCGACGAGCAGCACGCCCTTGGGCATGCTCGCGCCGATCTCGCGGTATCTGTCGGGATTGTGGAGGTACTCGACAATTTCAGCGAGATTTTCCTTTGCCTCTTCCTCACCGGCGACATCGTCAAACTTGATGCCGTCCGCGGACTTGACATATACCTTGGCGTTGGAGCCGCCCATGTTGAACATCAGAGAGTTAGGACCTCCGGCGGATTTCATGAGCTTTTTGCCCATAATGTCGCCTATCCAGACGAAAATAAGTATAGGCAGCACCCACGTGAGGAAAAACGTCAGCAGCGGGGAAGCCTGTGTCACGATCTCGCTGGAAAACTGCGCGCCGGAATCATACAGGCGCTCGGTCAGTCCGGGGTCGTTCATTACGCCGGTCTTGAAATACTCCCGCTGGTCCTTGTCGGTGAAAACTATCTCGTTGCTGTCGATCTCGACAAGCCCGATGTTGCCCTCATCGGTCATCTTCATGAATGTTCCGTAATCGACCTCCTTCACCTGCGTTGCAAATATGGCGGGGGTCGCAAAAATGTTGAACACAAGCAGAGCAAGAAGCGCGATGACGGAATAGTATACCAGCGGCTTCTTGGGGTTTTTAACTTCGTTCATGCCCAATGTCTCCTTACCTATATATTTGTGTTGATTATAGCATAAAGATGAAGATGAGTGAATATGGACAAATGTGAATTTATTAGAAATTTCACACTATCCACTGCGAAACCGGGGCATCTTTAACGCCCGGTTAACGCGCTTTGGCTATATAATAGCGCCGGAATAACGCATACACGCAGAAATCTGAAAGGGTGACAGCTATGGATATATGGGCAGAGCTTGAAGCGGAGGGCGTGGACAGCGCGCTTTTGGATGAGGTGCGCGCGTTCCGCGCGGCGCACCCCGCGCCAGAGGAGGCAAGAGCGCGCATTCCCGTGCCGAAGTGCATTTACTACGGCAGAGAGATATGGGAGAGCGCCGCCGCGGCGCTGCTGTGCGGGGAGCATCTGCTGCTCGCGGGCCCTAAGGCGACGGGGAAGAACGTTCTGGCGGAAAACCTCGCCGCGGCGTTCGGCAGACCGTTGTGGGATGTGTCGATGTACATAAATGTCGACGCTGCCGCGCTCATCGGGGCGGACACCCTGCGCGAGGGTCAGGTGGAGTTTCGCGAAGGACCGATCTGCCGCGCGGCGCGCATGGGCGGCTTTGGCGTTCTGGATGAGGTGAACATGGCGAAAAATGAGGCGCTGGCGGTGCTGCACGCGGCGCTCGACTTCCGCCGCGTTATAGATGTGCCGGGGTATGAGCGCATTGCGCTTGATGACGCCGCACGCTTCATCGGCACGATGAATTACGGCTACGCCGGGACGCGCGAGCTGAACGAGGCGCTTGTGTCGCGCTTTGTGGTGCTGGATATGCCGGTAATATCGCAGGAAAACCTGCGCAAGCTCCTCGCGCGCAGCTTCCCGGAGCTTCAAGCAAAGTGGGCGGAGCAGTTTGCCGGGCTTTTTGACGATCTGCGCCGCAAGTGCGAAAACGCCGAAATATCCACAAAGGCGCTCGACCTGCGCGGGCTGCTGTCGGCGCTGCATCTCATAGAGAAAGGTATAAGCACGGGCGACGCACTGCGGCTTGGGATCATCAACAAGGCGTTCGAACCGTTTGAGCGTCAGCTTGTGGCGGACGCCGTGTGGGCGCGCATACCGCGCAGCGCGTCTAGAGCGGTGCTCTTCAACGGCTGATATGGACAGAGAGGACATTCAGCGCCGCCGCGCCGACAACCAGATATGGAACGGGGCGGGGAGCTACGGCGTGCGCGCCGAGTTTCGCGCTTTCGACCCCGACGGCACTGCGGAGCTGTATTTCAACACCGTCATCGGGCTTGTGAGCCGCTATTACGACACATCAAAGCTCCGACCGCTTTTCAACACGTTCCAGAGCCAGCCGAACGGCGAACTGTACACAGACCTCTTCTGGCTCGGCCTCGAGGGCGCGGCGTACAGACGCGGCGTGGAGGAACGCCCGGTGCTCGCTGAGCTCCGGCGCGAATACGCCGAGGGTGTTGTCAGCATCGCGAAACCGGCGGTGAGCAGGGCGGACATCATGAGACTCCGCGCGGCGTGGTTTGCCCGCGCGCTCGGCCAGACGGCAAAGGAGGACGAGTGGACGCGCGGCGTGCTCGACGCGCTGACTTTCCCGCCGGAGCTGACGGAGGCACAGATATGCGAACGCATGGAGGCGCTGCTGTATAAATACTTTCGCCGCGTGCGGCGCAGTATCACGGACAGACAATGGGCGGCATGGGTTGACAGAGATTTTGACGGCAAGGGGCGCAGATCCGGGCGGCTCATATCGCGCAATGCACTGCGCCGACTAGCCCAGAACGGCGGCGGAGAGGCGCAGACGAAAGAGTGGCGAGCGCAGAGGGCGCTGCTGCTTTTGCAGGGGCGCACGCCGGAGAGCATACTGCGCCGTTATGTGGAGGACGTGTTCGGCGTGTCGATGCTCACGCCGTCACAGCTTGCCGAGGCGGAACGGGAGCTTTGCACCGGGGCACACAAAAACTGCCGTCTGCACTTCACGCGCGGAGTGCCGCCGGGGCGCGGCGTCGGCGAGGAGACGGCGCACGACATAAGAAGCTTCACGCTTCAGCGCGAGAAGAACCGCGCGTATTTCAACGCAAATCTCGTGCAAAACCGTCTCATCATTGCCCAGCTCGCCCAGCGGCTTCAAAACACTATCCTGCTGCAGCGCGATGAGAGCGAAAGCGTTTCCCGCGCGGGGACGGTCGCTCCCTCGCTCGCGTGGCGCGGCAGTGCGCTGGGCGATGAGCGGATATTCACAAAGCGCACGCAAAGCGAGCTTGGCGAGCTGTCGGTCGATATACTCCTCGACGGCTCCGCGTCGCAGAACCGCCAGCAGGAAAAGCTGGCGGCACAGGCATACATCATTGCCGAGAGCCTGACGCGCTGCCGCATCCCCGTGCGCGTCAGCGCGTTCTGCTCACTGAGCGGCTGCACCGTGGTGCGCGTTCTGCGCGACTACGGCGAGGACGGGAAAAACGACGCGATCTTCGACTATGTCTCTGCCGGATGGAACCGGGACGGCCTTGCCCTGCGCGCGGCCGGATGGCTCATGCGGAAAACGCGCAGTGACCGTAAGCTTCTCATAATGCTCTCGGACGCGAACCCGAACGACGACGAGAAGATACCCCGCGCGGGGCTGCTGCCCGGAGGGAGAGTATACGGCGGCAAAGCCGGGATAGAGGATACAAAGCGCGAGGCGGCGGCGCTCCGCCGCGCGGGGATCGCGCCCGTGTGCGTGTTCACCGGCAGCGACGCGGAGCTTGACGGCGCGCGGCAGATATATGGCCGCAACCTCACACGCATTCCGTCCGTCGGGTGGTTCGCGGACGCGGTCGCCCGGCTCATCATCGGCGAAATAAAGGGCATGACAGGGGAATAGATGCAAAAACTCCGGCGGTGCAGATGCACCGCCGGAGAAATACATTTTTCAGATGAAGAACTTTTTGTGCAGGGATTCGCGCAGCTGGCTGCTGCATCCGATGACGATGAGCATCGCCCCGATAATGACACAGCCTGCCAGTGGGTAGAACGACCAGATGAAACCGTCGTGCAGATTGAAATTCAGGTTGAGCAGGAACTCAATGAGCACATTGTAAAGCCCGGTGAGGATGAACGCGCCGCCGATAATGAAGAAATACCCTCCGTGCACATAGCGCAGCAGCGCCGCTGCGGCAGTGACGATGAGCATCGCCCCGCCGCACACGGGAAAGGCAAAGCTCAAAAACCAGTGTCCGCCGCAGGCGAGGTCGATGTACAGCAGGTACAGCATCACCGCGGCGAAATCCACCGGGATGAAGACGACCGGGTTCGGCGCACGAAACCACAGCGGCAGCACGACAACGACATACAAAAGCAACACCGCGCCCACAACGTAGCCCGACCACACTATCCCGCCGTTTATCTGCCAGTCGGCAAGCAGCACCGTCACGATCGGCAGAAGAAAGAGCATCGTGATGATGAACATCACGCCCGAGCGGTTCACGTTCCCCGCGTTCAGCGTATGCTCCGGCGGGTAGGGGGGTGCGCCGTCAGGTCTGGGAACCTCGGGGTTAAACACCACTGTGCCGCACAGGGGGCACTTTTTTTCACTATCGGCAAGCTCCACGCCGCATTTTATACAATACATATCTATATATCCCTTTCGTGTCAGCGTTGGTTGCTCTCGACCTTGACGTGAACGCCAAGCGAGCGCAGCACCCTGTAAAAGTGCATTTCAAGCTCCGGCTCAACAATGTTGCGGATGATGTTTATATACGTCGTCCCGCCGTAGCTGAGCAGGGCGCAGTTATAAGCGCTCGCCGACGGCACGCCGATGATGAAATCCATACGCTTTATATACTGCTGCATTATCTCCGGCAGCTTCACAAGCCCGAGGTTTGACATGCACAGGCTCGATTTGCGCTCGCCCACGGTGTCGAACACCGCCTTCATCGCCGCGTTCTTTATAAAAAGCGGCATGACTTTAAGCACGGGCGCTTTCTCGCTGCTCACGTTCGCGGCGATCTTTGTGCTCATCTGCTTTGCTGTGTTCTCCATGCCCATTTTGTGGTGCACGGCGGAGCATATCTCTTCAAACGTGTAGTCGCCGAGCTTGGAATCTATCTCCGGCGTGATGAAGAGCGCGAAGTTGCGCAGTGTCCTGCTGGGGAAAAGACTGCGCAGGTTGACAGGCACCAGCACCTTTACCGGCTTGCGGTGCGCGCGGTGCGGTACCTGCTCGGCCTGAAGATTGAGTATCGACTGCATCATCGCCGCTGTGAGAAATTCCGTCACAGTGACGGAGTATTCATGCGCCTTTTCCTTCACCTGCGCCGCGTCGAGCATGAACGTCGTCAGGTGCACAAAGCCGTCAAGCTCCGCCTTGCCCGTGAGCTTGTACGCCGTCGCCTCTTTCCGGCTGGCGGTGACGGTCCCGGCGTTTTTGAGGAAGCTGTCCTCCAGCTCCTCGGGCGACGGCTCGTCCATCCGGCAGAGCACGCCGTCCGTGTTCGGCACAGTGATGCCGTACTTTCTCGACAGATATTCCGCGAGAAGAGACTTGAAGAATATCATGCCGCCGGTACCGTCCGTGAGTGCGTGGAAAAGCTCCACTGCGATGCGGTTATTATACACGATGACGCGGAAAGCGCATTTTTTGATCTCCGAATAGGACATATGCACGAGCGGCCAGCCCTTTTCGTCCATTATCTGCGGCACTTCCGGGATGCGTTCGAGATAAAACCAGAATATGCCCTTTCTCAGCCGCACGGCAATGGACGGGAAGCGGCGCACGGTCACGTCCAGCGCGGCGCGCAGCACATCCCGGTCAACAGGCTCGCTGAGCGTGGCGGAGAGGCGGAAAACGTTGCTCCACTTGCGCCGCAGTGCCGCGGGGTATATCTTCGCGGCGTTATCGAGGCGCATCCACTGCTGCTTCTGCCCGCCGGAGGAGACCTGCGTGAGAAACTGGTTCATCGTGGCAAAATCGTCCATGTTCTCGTTGAGCATGTACAGCACATATGCGTGCCAGCGCTCCGGCGCGACGACAAGGCGGCTTTTGCACCCGGCCTGCAGCAGCTTTTCGTGCATCCGGCGCGAATCGTCCAGCAGTATTTCGTCCCCGCCGACGAAGATGAGCGACGGCGGCAGCCCCTCAAGATCGCCGAAGAGGGGAGAGACCTCCGGGTTCGTCTCATCACCCGCGTAGCACTCTGCGTAAAAGCGCAGAAGCTCCTCCGTGAGCGAGGGGTCGTTCTCTCGGTTCGTCTCATATGATTCACCGGAGAGCGTCAGATCGACCCACGGGGAGATGGCGATTATCCCGTTCGGCAGGGGCAGCGATTTTTCTTTCAGGCGCAGACACAGCGCGTATATCAGCCCGCCGCCCGCGCTCTCGCCGCACAGAGTTATCTGCTGCGGCGTATATCCTTTAGATAGAAGATAGCGGTAGCTCTCCTCGGCATCGTCCACAGCACCGGGGAAGCACGTCTCCGGCGCGAGACGGTACGCCGAGCAGAACACGCGCACAGCGCACTCCGCCGCGAGCGTCGAGGCAAAGCCCTTGGCATAGTCAAGGTCGCCGCAGGTGTAGCCCCCGCCGTGCAGATAGAGAATGACGCCGGGGCGGCGCTCCTCTGTTGGGATGACCCATGCGCTCTCAAAATTATCAAACTTGTGATCCTGCACGATAACGTCGTGCCGGTGTATGACCTCCATCAGCTCGCCGAGCTTGTCCTGCCCCTTGCGCGTGACTTCGAGCGAGCAATTGGCGACAAAGGGCTTGAAAAAGTTGAGCTGCGACCTGACAAGTTTTGCAGAAAGACCCATTAATAAAACCTCTTCATAAATACATATCCCATATTTATCATCAAATTATAGCAGAAATGGATGTGCATATCAATATGCAGTGTACAGACGTTAATTGATTGTTAACGATTTTATTGTTGCGCGCGGAGCTTTTTATGATAAAATGACACTATCAGTTAAAAAGCAATGTACACTGGGAGACAGAAAAATGCGCTGGTATGAGCTGAACAAAACTTTGACCGCCGTTGAGCGCGAGCCGAACGCGGACACGGCGGCGGTGGTGCTTATGACCTCGGATGAGCTTTCGCACTGCGCGCTGATCGCGGGGCTTGAGCGCACGCTGCACCACACGCCGCAGGCGCGCGACGCGAAAGTCTGCAAGGCGGAGGTGCGCTCAGACTGCATGGCGGGTACGCTTGTCGTGCCGCAGTCGTGGAAGAACGGGGAGGCACTGCGCTGCGGCTATCTTGTGACGGCGCGGCGAGTCGTCCTTGTGGACGACACGGGCGTGATCGAATCCCATCTGAAGCACATCATGCGCGAAAAGCACGCTGTGAACGGCGGCGTGGGGCTGTTTCTCTATTACTTTTTTGAAAACCTTATCGCCAAGGACCTGCATCATCTTGAGGAGATAGAAGATAGAGCGCAGGGGCTTGAAGACGATGTGCTCTCCGGCAGGCTGGATAATTTCAACACGCCGATGACGCGCTTGAGAAAAGAGACCATGGCATATTTCCGCTATTACTCACAGCTTGATGATGTCGCCTGTGAGCTGCACGAGAACGAAAACGGCTTTTTCACCGAGAGCGAGCAGCGGCATTTCCGCCTCTTCGAAGAGCGCGTGATCCGTCTGCGTGAGGAGGCGCAGCTCCTGCGCGAATACTGCACTCAGCTGCAAACGATGTTTCAGGCGGAGATAGACATACGGCAAAACCGCATAATGAAGATACTCACTATTGTCACGACCATTTTTCTGCCGCTGTCGCTGCTTGTCGGCTGGTACGGGATGAACTTTGTGGGCATGCCGGAGCTGACATGGAAATACGGCTACCCCGTCGTCATTGCGGCGAGCGTTGTTGTGGTCATTGTCAGTCTGCTGGTATGCAAGAAGAAAAAGTTCTGGTAAACAGAGAATACGACCAAAATCTAAGAAAGCATTAAAATACCGCACCGGGATTTCCTGTCCCGATGCGGTATTCTAGTATCTGTTAAGAGCCTCAGCCCATTGTGACGGTGACGTTCACGGTCTCTCCGGGGGCGGCAGGGGGGATGATGTGCCCCTGCTGCACTCTGCCGTTGACGGCAAGCTCGCGTATGCCGTGCTGGACCCCGTCGGGGTTGCTGGCCGCGATGACGTATGTCGCGCCGCGGAAGCGCCGTTTCACGGTATACCCTGTGAGCCACGAGGGGATGCACGGGTCAATCTCCAGCCCGTCAAGCGCCGGCTTTATGCCGAGTATGCTCTGGCTGATGCTGACGAACGTCCATGCCGAAGTCCCGGTCAGCCAGCTGTTTTTCGCCTCGCCGAATGTGGGGGCATCCTTGCCCGCTATCATCTGGCTGTATACATACGGTTCGGTGCGGTGTATGTCGCTTATGTCCTCAATGTACGCGGGGCAGATGCGGCGGTAGACCGTGAACGCGCGGTCGCCGTGACCAAGCTCCGCCTCGGCGCAGGTTATCCAAGGGTTGTTGTGGCAGAAAATGCCCGCGTTCTCCTTGTAGCCGGGGGGATAGCTCGTTATCTCGCCGAGATTGAGGCGGTATGCGGTATAAGCCGGCTGCAAAAGCACAATGCCGTACTTGGTGTCCAGCCGCTCCTCAACGCTCTTGAGCGCGCGCTCGGCCTCGCCGGACTTCACACCTATACCCGCCATGACGCACATGCCCTGCGGCTCGATAAATATCTGCCCCTCATCACACTCGCGGCTGCCGACGGGAGCGCCGAAGGCGTCATACGCGCGCCTGAACCACTCGCCGTCCCAGCCCGCGCCAAGCGCGGTCTGCTCCATCGCCGCGATCGCGCCCTCGCAGTCCTCCGCCTCGGCGGAAAGTCCGGTGCGGCGGCAGATATCAGCATAGGCGCGCCCGTATTTCACGAACATGCCCGCAATGAACACGCTCTCCGCGACGGGACCCTCGCTCGGGCCTGTCGTCTGGAAGCTCTCACCGGGGGAAGCGGAGAAGCAGTTGAGGTTGAGACAGTCGTTCCAGTCGGCGCGACCGATGAGCGGCAGACCGTGAGGACCAAGATGCGTGCGCACATAGTTGAAGCTGCGGCGCAGATGCTCCATGAGCGGCGCGGCAAGGGAATCGTCGTTGTCAAAGGCGGCGGGCTCGTCAAGGATGCTCCAGTCGCCAGTCTCGCGCAGGTATGCGTCCACCCCGGCGATGAGCCACAGCGGGTCGTCGTTGAAGCCGCTGCCCACGGCGAGGTTGCCCTTCTTCGTCAGCGGCTGATACTGATGATACGCGCTTCCGTCGGGAAACTGCGTCGCCGCGATGTCCAGAATCCGCTCCCGCGCGCGTTCGGGTATCATGTGCACGAAGCCCAGAAGATCCTGGCACGAATCGCGGAAGCCCATTCCGCGCCCCATGCCGCTTTCAAAATAGCTCGCTGAACGGCTCATGTTGAACGTGACCATGCACTGATACTGGTTCCAGATGTTCACCATGCGGTCAAGCTTCGCGTCGCCGGAGGAGAGCGAGAAGCCGGAGAGCAGCTCGTCCCAGAAGCGGCGCAGAGCATCGAGCGCTGCGTCGAACTGCGCGTTTGTGTCATAACGCTGGCGCATGGCGTCGGCGCGGGTCTTGTTTATCACGCCCGGCGCGGTGAACTTTTCGTCCTGCGGGTTTTCGATATATCCAAGCCCGAGAATAAAGTCCGTGCCGCATCCCGGCGCGAGCGTGAAGTCAAACTGCATTGCGCCGACCGGCGCCCAGCCGTGGGCAATGCTGCCGGTGCAGCCGCCGCGCTTCACAGCCTCCGGCATGGCAGGGGAGCCGTATACGCCGATGAATGCGTCGCGCGCCGTATCGAAAGAGACATAGTCGGTGTTCGCCCAGAGAACGGCATAGTGGTTGCGCCGCTCGCGGTATTCTGATTTGTGGTATATCGCGCGCTTGCCGACCTCGACTTCGCCGATGGAATAGTTGCGCTGGAAGTTGGACGAATCGTCCATAGCGTCCCACAGGCAGAACTCAACATACGGGAAAACGCTCAGCGTTTTCATCTCCGCGCTCTCGTTCTTGAGCGTGACGCGGATGAGAAGGCAGTTGTCGCCCTTGGGGACGAACATCTCCTGCGCGGCGCGCACGCCGTTTTTCACGCCCTCAATGGCTGTATAGCCCATGCCGTGGCGGCAGGAATAACTGTCGAGTGCGGTCTGCGTGGGCTGCCAGCCGGGGTTCCACACGCAGTCCCCGTCCTTGATATAGATGTGCAGCCCGTCGGCGTCCAGCGGGCTTGCGTTGTAGCGGTAGCGCGTGAGACGGCGCAGGCGCGCGTCCTTATAAAAGCTGTAGCCTCCGGCAGTGTTGGAGACTATGGTGAAGAAATCATCGCTGCCGAGATAGTTTATCCACGGCAGGGGAGTCTGCGGAGTTTCGATCACGTATTCCTTATGCGCATCGTCGAAGTGTCCGTACTGCATATTGACCCTCCATTCAGAATGTGTCGAAAACGATTAAGCACACGTTTTTCTCTAAAACAATATATGATTTTTTGCGCAAATGCAATAGCTTTGTGAGGCAAAGAAAGCTTTTTGGATAATGTGAATAAAAAATGCAGCCGCTTTTGTGCACTATTTCGAGTTTTACGAAAATCTACGAAAACCGTGTAAGACATGATAAACAAATTTTCGTGGCCAATCTGTGCAGTTGTCCCAAAATTGCGGCTCGCAGGGTATTTTGCGCAAATAAACTCTTGCAATCTGCGCAAAAATAAGATATTTTATACTCACGTAAACGGTTAAGGAAAACGAAAGGTAAAACCCGCTCATGGTTTCGATGAAGGAAATTGCCCAGCGCTGCGGCGTGTCGATCGCGACGGTCAGCAAGGCGCTCAACGGTCAGCCCGATATTGGCGAGGAGACCCGCGAGAGAATATGCCGCCTTGCGGATGAGCTGGGGTACATGACAAATTCCGCCGCCAGAGCGCTCAAGACAAACCGAACCTATAATATCGGCATACTCTTCGTCGATGAGCAGAGCAGCGGGCTTGCGCATGAATACTTCTCCGCCGTGCTCGACAGTCTCAAGGTCGAGGCCGAGGCGCACGGCTACGATGTTACATTTATAAATAAGAACATAGGACGCCGCCAGACGACATATCTTCAGCATTGCCTTTACCGCGGCGTGGACGGGGTCATCGTCGCCTCGGTCGATTTCAACGACCCGCAGGTGCTGGAGCTTGTCTCCTCCGACATCCCGGTCGTCACGATAGACCATATATTCAACAACCGCCTCGCAGTCGTGTCGGACAATGTCAACGGCGTGAGCGAGCTTGTGCGCTATGCCTATTCAATGGGGCACCGCCGCATCGCCTATATCCACGGCGAGCATACCGCCGTCACGGAAAACCGCCTGACCGGCTTTTACCGCGCGTGCGACGCGCTGGGGCTTGAGATACCGCATAGCTATATCCGCGAGAGCCGCTATCACGATGCCGAGGGCTGCGCGCGCGTCACGAGGGAGCTTATGACCCTGCCGGAGCGCCCCACCTGCATTCTCTTCCCGGACGATTTTTCGTACATCGGCGGCATGAACGCCATAAACGAGATGGGACTGCGCATACCGGACGATGTGTCCGCTATCGGGTATGACGGCATCAGCCTTGCCGATATTGTCAGCCCCAAGCTCACGACCTACTGCCAGAACACGGCGGAGCTCGGCCGCGCGGCGGCACAGGGACTTGTTGACCTTATAGAGCGCCCCAAGACCACGCTTGTCGACAGAGAGATAATCGACGGACATATCCGCGTGCGCGATTCTGTCAAAAGGCTGGAACAAAACGGTGATAACTGCGAACGCAGTAATTCATAGAATCAAAAATAATTCAGGAGGAAACTACAAATGAAAAAGGCATTAGCGCTCATCCTTGCCCTCGCAATGGTCTTCGCTCTTTGCGCCTGCGGCCAGTCGGCAGCTCCCGCCGAGCAGCCTGCCCCGGCAGCCGAAGAAGCCGCCCCTGCGGAGGACGCCGCTCCCGCCGTGGAAGAGACCGCAGTCGTTGCGGATCCCTTCTATGTCTGGGCATGGAACACCGACTTCGTTACCATTCTTGAGCAGGTCCTGCCCCAGTACCTGACCGAGGACGAGCTTGCCCGCGTGCAGTTTGTCAATGTCGGCGACTCCAGTATCTATCAGGAGAAGATCGACGCGATACTCGCCGATCCCACCAACGAGCAGTACCCCGACATCATGCTCCTTGAGGTCGGCTATGTTCAGAAGTACGTCCAGTCCGGGCTGCTCAAGAACGTCAAGGATCTCGGCATTACCGACGCTGATATGGCGAATATGTATGACTACAACCTCTCCCTCGGCACTGACGCCGCGAGCGGCGACACCTACGCGCTCTTCTGGCAGGCGACTCCGGGCGGATGGCAGATCCGCACCGACCTTGCGGAGAAGTATCTCGGCACCACCGACCCCGAGGCTCTTCAGGATATGCTGAGCACATGGGACAAGGTCGTTGAGGTCTCCAAGACCGTCAATGAGGCTTCCAACGGAAAGGTCAAGCTCCTCTCCAGTGCGGACGACCTCAAGTACGTTTTCTGCAACGGCGCACGCACCAGCGCATGGTACGATGAGAACGACAACATCGTCATTGACGACGCGATTAAGGAATACTTCCAGCTCGCCAAGGACCTCGACGGTCTGACCTTCAACGCCAAGATGTGGAGCACCGACTGGGCGGCGCTCAAGGACGGCGACGGCGAGACCACCGAAGCCTGCATCGCCTTCACCGGCTGCCCGTGGTACACCTACTGGTGCCTCACCGACACCTGGTCCGGCAACTGCGCCCTCATCCAGGGACCCCAGGCCTACTACTGGGGCGGCACGGGTCTTGCGGCCACTGCCGACTGCTCCGATACTGACCTTGCGTACAAGATCCTTTACTACACCACCTGCGACACCGACGCCATGATTGCCATCAACTCCGCCAACGGCGACTTCGTCAACAACAAGGAAGCCATCGCCTACATCGAGGAGAACGGCTCCGGCACGACCAGCACTTTCAAGTGCGCCAACGATCAGGACATCGTCAAGTTCTTTGCCGATAAGTGCGACGGCATCAACGTTCTCGCTGTCGGCGAGGATCAGAAGATCTGCGAGAACCTCCTGCCCAACGCTGTCGACTCCTACGTCGCCGGCGGCGACCTTGACGCCGCGCTCAGCGCGTTTGCAAACTCCATCCACGACACGTTCTCTTACCTCAACGTCGCCTGATATATCAGGCACGGCATAATTGATCGCCCTCCCGTCACGGGCGGGAGGGCGATTTCCCTTTACTTCCGAGTTCAAAGGATGTGAACCAATGAAGGAAAAGAAACCCAGGCTCAGACGCAGCGTGAGCTACAGCCGCTACGGCTATTATTTCATTCTTCCGTTCTTTATCGTTTACGCTGTTTTTTCGCTCTGGCCGCTTATCAGCACGTTCTATTACAGCCTTTTTGAATACACAACACGAAATCTGAAAGAAACAGTCTCATATACGGGACTGACGAATTATAAAAAGCTGCTGGGCTTTGTCGACGGTGAGACCCCTTACTTCCTCAAGTATCTGGGCAACACCGTGCGCATCTGGTTTTTCAACTTTGTCCCGCAGATACTGCTCAGTCTGCTGCTGGCGGCATGGCTGACAGATAACAGCAAAAAGCTCAATGCCAAGGGCTTTTACAAGGTGATGGTCTACATGCCGAATATCATCACTGCCGCGTCCATCTCAATGCTTTTCTACGCCTTTCTCAATCAGTTCGGTCCCATAATGACCGCGCTGCGCAACATCGGCTGGATATCGCAGGACGCGAATATCATGACGAGCAAGTGGGGGACGAGCCTTTCAATATCGTTCATCCTCTTCTGGATGTGGTACGGCAACACGACGCTGCTGCTCATCTCCGGCATGCTCGGCATCAACAGCTCGCTCTACGAGGCGGCGGACATCGACGGGGCGAACGGCTGGCAGAAGTTCACGCGGATAACGCTGCCGCTTCTGAAGCCGGTGCTGATGTATGTGCTCGTCACCTCCGCCATCGGCGGTCTCCAACTGTACGATATTCCCGCGCTGTTCAATGTCTCCGGCTCGATCGGTCTTCCGGATGATACGAGTACGACGGTCACGATGTACATCATGCGTCTGCACACAACGGATATCGGGCGCGCTTCCGCAGTGTCCATCCTCCTCTTCTTTGTGACGATGCTCGTCAGCCTTGTGCTGCTCTATTCCATGCGCCAGAAAAACGGCGTACCGAAGCGCCGCAGATACGGCGCGGCGAAAGGCGGGGTGAACTGATATGAATGACAAGCGTCTCAGCGACCGCGCGGCCTATAAGCGCAGCATACGTGTGCGCAACGCCGTGCTCATCCTCCTGTGCATCATCAGCATCCTGCCGTTCTACCTCATGTTTGTCAACGCCACGCGCTCATCAAACGAGGTCAAATCCGGCATATCGTTCTTCTTCGGCAATTATCTGAGCCAGAATATCGCGACGTTTGACCAGAAGCAGCAGGGGCTCGGCGTCACGGCGTATAAGGCGATGCTCAATTCGCTCTTGGTGTCCGTGCCGTTCACGGCGCTGTCGGTGTATTTCTCGGCGCTCACGGCTTACGGCATCCACGCTTATGATTTCAAGGCGAAAAAGTTTGCATGGGCGTTCATCCTCGGCGTGATGATGGTGCCCACGCAGGTCTACGCCGTCGGCTTTTATAAATTCATGATAAAGCTCGGCCTTATCGACACGTACTGGCCGCTCATCATCCCCGCGATAACCACACCGGCGGTCGTGTTCTTCATGCGTCAGTATCTCGTCGGCGCACTGCCGCTTGAAGTGATAGAGGCGGCGCGTATTGATGGCTCGGGCGAGTTCCACACGTTCAACACCGTCGTGCTGCCCATCATGAAGCCCGCGCTCGCCACCCAGGCGATATTCCAGTTCGTTGCGAGCTGGAACAACCTCTTCATGCCAAGCCTCATCATCAACTCCACCGGGAAAAAGACGCTGACGATGTTTGTGCAGATGCTCATGGGCGAGTCGTTCCGCACGGATTACGGCGTTATCTTCCTGTCGCTCTCAATCACCATACTGCCGATGTTCGTGATGTACTTCATCCTCTCGCGCTACATCGTCGAGGGCGTTTCCATGGGCAGTGTAAAAGAATAAGCATATTTGCAGGCGCGCGGTTTCGTGCGCCTGCATTTTCTGTTGACACGGGCGCGCTTGGGGTTTAAAATCTATACAAAAGAGATCACAGGAGGCAGACATGGCATGAAATATGGATTCATCAAGGTCGCGGCGGCAAGCCCCGCGCTTCGCGTGGGCGACACGGTGTTCAACCTCGCCCAGGCAAAGGAGAGCTTTGACGAGGCGGAGCGCATGGGTGCGAATCTCCTCGTCCTACCGGAGCTTTTCCTCTCGGCATACACCTGCGGCGACCTGTTCTATTCTGATATGCTTTTACGCGCGTCGCTGGACGCGCTTGCCGCGCTGCGCGATCACACGGCAGGGAAGCGCTGCGTCGTCGCGGTGGGGCTGCCTGTGCGCGTGCTGGGCAAGCTCTATAACTGCGCTGCCGTCGTGCAGGACGGGCACGTGCTCGGTGTCGTGCCGAAGGTCGCACTGCCGAATTATGCGGAGTTTTATGAGATGCGCCAGTTTACCTCCGGCGCGGATTACCGCGGCGAGGACACGATAGATATAGCAGGGGAGCGCGTCCCGTTCGGACGGCGGCTGCTGTTCTGCTGCCGCGAGATGGAGAGCTTTGTCCTCGGCGTGGAGATATGCGAAGACCTCTGGGCACCGGTGCCGGAGGCCACGGGGCTGTGCCTCGCCGGGGCGACTGTCGTGGCGAACCTCTCTGCGTCGAACGAGCTTATCGGCAAGGACGATTACAGGCGGCTGCTCGTCGCGTCGGCGTCGTCCCGCCTCATCTGCGGATATATCTACGCCAGCGCCGGGCATGGGGAGTCCACGCAGGATCTCTCGTTTTCCGGCCACTGCCTCGTGTATGAAAACGGCTCAAAGGTCGCGGAGAAGAAGCCCTACGCGCCCGAAACGCTTATTGCGACGGAGCTGGATATGCTGCGCATCACGAGCGCGCGCCATATGTGCACCAGCTTTGACGAGAGCGCCGCGCCCGACTGCCGCAGGATATATTTCAGCCAGAGCATGACCGACACGGCGCTCACGCGCCACATCCCGCGCCATCCCTTTGTTCCCTCGGATGGGGAGATACTGGCCGAGCGCGCCGAGGCGATACTGCGCATCCAGTCTGATGGGCTCATGCGCCGCATCGAGCATATAAACTGCCCGAAGATCGTCGTGGGCATTTCCGGCGGGCTTGACAGCACGCTGGCGTTGCTCGTCATGGTCAGGGCGATGGACGCGCTGCACAGGGCGAGGACGGACATCATTGCCGTCACCATGCCGTGCTTCGGCACGACAAAGCGCACGCGCAGCAACGCCGAAAAGCTCTGCGAGAACCTCGGCGTCAGCTTCCGCACCGTTGACATCAGCGCCTCCGTCCGGCAGCATTTTGCCGACATCGGACATGACGAGAGCATCACCGACGTCACGTATGAGAACTGCCAGGCGCGCGAGCGCACGCAGGTGCTCATGGACATCGCCAATGAGACCGGCGGCATCGTCGTCGGTACGGGCGACCTTTCGGAGCTTGCCCTCGGCTGGGCGACGTATAACGGCGACCATATGTCCATGTATGGCGTGAACGCCTCCGTGCCGAAAACGCTGGTACGCTATATCGTCGAATACGAAATGCGCCGCTGTGACGCGGACACGGCCGCGGTGCTCAATGATATACTCCTCACGCCCGTCTCGCCGGAGCTTTTGCCCGCCAAGGACGGCGAGATCGCGCAGAAGACGGAGGACCTTGTCGGACCTTATGAGCTGCATGATTTCTTCCTTTACCATATGCTCCGCACCGGCGCGTCGCCCGCGCGTATTCTGCATCTGGCGGAGTATGCCTTCGCCGGGGAGTACTCGCGCGAAGTGATCCTGAAATGGCTGAGGACGTTCATCCGCCGCTTCTTCGCCCAGCAGTTCAAGCGCTCCTGCCTGCCCGATGGACCCAAGGTCGGCACGGTCACGCTCTCGCCGCGAGGCGACTGGCGCATGCCGTCCGATGCCTCGGCAAGAATATGGCTCGACGAGGTCGACAAGCTATAAACTATAATATAGTTATAATTAAGCTATAACATAATAGTCCTCATAGCGCAGTCTTGAAGCTTTTGCATTTTCGAGTTCCTGCTCTATGGGGACTATTATTTCATACATATTTGTCAAAAAATGTTGCGTTCTGGCGGGATATGTGGTATTCTATGCATGGTACATATATTGTACCGGGGTGCTGCACAACGGCAGGCATGAGCGCGCGGCAACGCAAGCTTATGCCGCGTAACGGCGGTTAGCTACATCTCCGCAAAGGAGGTGAAGCATATGCGTTTGACGATAACTCTAACACTGCGTAAGCTGATGTTCCAGTTTATCATTAAAAGCAGAAACCGCCACCCGGCACGGTGACGGTTTCTATTCTAGAAATCTAATTCGTCTGGGCTAACCGCTTGTTGCAGCACCCTTTTCACTTAGTATTATAGCGTCCGACTTTGATTCTGTCAAGTCGGACGCTTGTATTTTTTTCTGTTTTATTCCACTGGTGAAGTGGACGGTCTGACCGTGGGTGAGACGTCCGGGGAAACCGCAGGGCTTACTGCCGGGGAGGGGCTGGGCGATACCGTGGGCGACACAGAGGGCGAAGCCGTGGGTGCGGAAGTCGGTTCGGCACTCGGCAAGGTCGTCGGGTCAGCCGCAGGCTCAACGCTGGGCTCAACACTCGGTGTCGCAGTTGGTTCAACAGCAGGAGCGGCGGTCGGTTCTGGGGTCGGCTCAACTGCCGGGACGGGGACAGGCGCGATGACAATGGCGTCGAGGTTGAGGATGATGTTCGCCGCGATGCGCATCTGCTGCGCCGCGGGGTCAAACGCGAGGAACTGCGCATTCTCCTTGCCATCAAAACGGAAAGTCTCTTCGATCACAAACCCGTCGGCGCGGCGGATAGTTACAGAGAGCGCTTCGGGCAGCACCGTGCATGGCGCGGGCGCGACGGACAGCGCAAGATCTTGCCCCGGCGCGAGCGTGACCACATTGCCCTCGCCGCGCTTCATCTCGGTGTTCGACGCGGTCTCGGTGAACGTGATGTTATCCAGCGCAGTGACGTCAACGGCGACATAAAGATTCGGGTCTATTTCCTGCTCACGCTCCGCTTCCTTGTCCGGGTCGACGCAGACCGCCGCGCCGGAGAGAGTCAGCGTCTGCCCGATCTTGAGATACGATGCATCGACCGTGAGCACGCCGCGCGCGGGGTCAAACGCAACGCCGTCATTGTACACCGTGCCGTCAGTATAGACGGTATAGAGAATGTCGTTTATCACAAGATGCAGCTCCGCAGGGAGGACATAGCCCTCCGCAGGGGCGAGCGCAAGCTCCAAGGTCTTGACGGCGGAGAAGTCGCGCCCGAGATCTGCGGCGACGGCAATATCCGTCAGCCCCTCGGCGTCAACGTGCACGCCGACAGCGGAGCCGACGAGGGCAAAGCTATCCCCATCATGGATGAGCGCGGGAGAAACGCTGAGCTTGCCGGTCGAGGAATCATAGGTAATGCCCTCCGGGTTCTCCGCGCCGGTGGTGAACACGGTGTACTCCGCGTCATTGATACGCAGAACAAAGAACTCCGGCATGCGGAAGCCCTCATCGGCGCGGATATTGAGCACAAGCGGCTCATTATCTGTCCAAGTGAAGGTCTTGGCAGTGCTCGTCTCCGCAGTTGCTTCATCGTCTGCAAACGCCGGGACGGCGAACACCGCGAGTGCCACCAGCAGCGTCAGCGCCAGCACGAGACTGCGCTGAATATACTTTTTACTCATGGTTTTTCATCTCCTTGGATGAGAGGTTTATGCAGCATGGTCAACATCAAAGCCATAGGCGGAAGCAACGTTAACATTCACGGAATTGGTAAGGCTCTGTGTGCCGGGAGCTGCCGTGAAGTAACCGGGCTGACCGGGCTGGTCAATGCGAGCGTAAGTCTTATCTATAACGTTCGAGTCGAAATATGTATAATTGCCACCAACTATCTGTTTGCACCCTAAAAACATATTATCAGAGCTGGTTACCTTGTCAGTTGTGAACCCGGAAGATACTGTTATTTTTTTCATCTGTGCATTCCAACAAAACATTTCTGCCATATTTGTCACGTTTGATGTATCAAAACTAGATATGTCTATTGTCTTAATAGTATCTGCGCGTGAAAACATGGATTTCATGTTAAGTACATTGGAAGTGTCAAAATTCAATTGTATGGATTGCAGGTTTAAGCAAACCATAAACATTTGCGACATATCTGTTACTTTTGATGTGTCCATTGTTAATGTGAAGTTTATTAAGTTGTCACAACTGTAAAACATTCTCGACATATTTGTCACATTTGAAGTATCCAGATTGTGCAGGTCATACTCACTTGCTCCACCTACATCTTTGAGATTGTCAGGCTCAAACAAACCGGTACAGTCCTCAGGTGCGTATATAACAGCATCAGAATCAACTGGAGCAATATATACGTTTTGATTCTGATCTAAAACATATATTCCTATCTCTCCTGTACTTTTATTTTTATCATGAACATACATAATAAATCTTGCATCTTGAGGTAACTCACTATGTTTGCAAATACTGATTACGGGTGGGTTATTAGGAAGCTTGTTGGCCTCTCTAATAATATTTCCAACCTTGGTTCGTAACACATACGTCTTCATGCTGACATTCAAATTCAGCTTATCCGTCACCGTCTCGCTCGCAACATATTTCCCCAGCGCTCCCCCAACAGGGACGGAGACCACGACGAGGGCGGCGAGGAGGAGCAGGGCGTGCTTGTGGAGAAAATCTCGTATTGTTTTCATCTTGCCATCTCCTCTCAATCGACCTGCTCGGCGTTGACGGTTATTTTAATATTGCTCCACGAACCGCTCGCCGCGTCTGCGTTCGCGGCAAATGTCAGCGTGAGGTTGTGCTCCTGTGGTGTACCGGCGGCGAATGCTCCAGCATTTTTGAACGTATAGGTCACATTATCAGTTGTTGTCCCGTCTATATCTTTATTGTCAGTGTTGTTTTTCAGCGTCAGCGAAACACCAGAAAGCGTATTGGGAAACACAACATTCACGTCATAACTTGTCGCGGTCTCGTTGATGTTAGCACCGTTTGCGTCGGTGTTGGAGACAGTGAATGTATATGTGGCGCTGGGATCCGTGCTGTCGAGCGTCAAGTCCTCTCTCTGCCCTTCGCTCTTTGCCGCCGTGACGACAAACCTTGCTACCCTTGCGCTGTCGCTGCTTGTCGCCTGGGTTTTGTACGAGGCGAAGGACGCGCCGGTGAATGCGAGCGCCGCGACCAGCAGAAACGTGAGATACACCGCCAGCGGCAGACGCCGCCGCGCTGGCTTATTCCGAGTGTTTTCCATGATAAACCTCCTTGAACTTTGGAAGCTCTATGAGCGCGAAGCCGATCAGCACGAGCACTGTCATGCCGAGGGGCGTTCTGAGTTTTTCGATGAAAGTGCCGAGCTTCGGTACAGTGAAAACCACCTTGCCGACGATTGCGCCGCGCGGCACAGGGTCGGCATCGGCGACGTTGTTCGCATCGCCCTGTGTGATGTAGCTGTCGGGCGTACTGCCGACAATGCGGTGCGTCACAAGCGACGCGCCGGAGTGGAACGTGATCACATCGCCCACGGCATAGTCCGTGCTCCTGCGGCAGACGACGAGGTCTCCCGGCTCTATCGCGGGGGACATGCTGCCCGTGACGACCACGGCGGCGGAGAAGCCGAACACCGTCGGCTGCGGCTCCCCGGCCACGGCGCGGGCGGCAATGACGTAAACATTCGCCGCGAGCAGCAGCGCCAAAACGGCGGTAATAACTGCGGAGACAACGCGGAGCGGCTTATTCCGCATTATTCTTTCTCTTCTTGTATACAACAACTGCGCTGACAGCGCCAATCGCGGCGGCAGTCATGAGCGCGGCGTAGAGCGCGAGGGGCGCGTCGTCGCCGGTCTTGGGGTAATAATACGTGTTGTTGTCCTCAACGACGATGTAGAGACCCACGGTTATATTGTCCATCACGCCGGGGACAAGCTCGCCGCTGTCGGTGGAGAGGGCGTGCGCCGCGGCGTTGCCGAGGTCGGTGTCCGCGCCGTCCTGCGCATCGTCAATGTAGTAACTCCACAGCCAGTCGATATTAAGATCCTGTAGGCCGAAGCCGCGGACGGAGCCGGACACGGCGCGGATAACATGGCTCTTGTCCACCCCGGCGGGGAGGGAATACCGCGTGGTATCGGTGAGGTATGAGCCGGAGAGTGTTGGCGTGACCGGCACGTTGGGATTAGATTTTATGGCATACAGCACCGCGGTGTACTGAATAGCCCCGCCGACATTATTCTTGAGCCGGACGGTGTTATGCCCGTCCGTACCCGGCGCGACGACGTTGGAGCCGTCATTGGACGCGACATTCTGATAATTTGCGGAGAAGAGAGTCAGCTCCGCCGAGCCGTCGGGGCGGATGGACGCGGCGCTGTCCCACGTGAGGCGGTTTATGCCGTAGGTGAGGACGCGGTCAGGCGCAGCGGCGGGCGCCGCCCAAGCGGGGCTGAACGCCAGCGGCAGTGTGACCGCCGTCAGCACAACGAGCACCAGCAGCGCGGGCAGAATCCGCCGGCGGTTATTATCTATAAACTGTTTGATTCCTGTCATATTTTTTCCTCCGGGTTATCTCCTGAGTTCAGATCAGTGCACTGTATAGCCACAGAGCGCTGATGTCAGCTCAGAATGCTTGTCTCTCCCTAAAACGACCCCTGCCCCACCCCGCCACTATGGACGGGGCAGGGGCTTAGAAAGCTGTGTATCTGTCGTTTAGTCGATCTGGGTGGCGGTGACGGTGATCTTGAGGGTAACATTTGCAAGGTCTGTTGCGTTGCCCATTTCGGTGTCGGTGGTATCTGCATCTTCGCTCGTGCTGAACGTCCACTCCCAGCCGACCGTATGCACATTTGTACCGACAGTATTGAATGCGTCGGGCAGAGTGTTTGGCTCATATCTGTCGTTGGGCTTATTGCCGTCAAGCGCATTAATAGCAGCAATCAGAGCATCCCAAGAACCCTCGGTTTTGTCATCGGCTTTGGCAAGCACTCCGTCAAGAGACCACTTGATGTTGGCGTTGTTCTTGATGGAATCGGCGCAGGTGCTTTCGTCAGCGCTTACGACAAAGGTGTAAGCCACTTCGGGAGCTGTAACATCAGTGTTGCCGCCATAGGTAAACTGGAAAGTGTCAGAGCCGGTCGTGCCCGGAGCGATGACATCAGTCTGAGCACTAACAGTTGTGTCATATGCTGTCTTAAAAAGATCGTTCAGTTCGATAGTGGCTGCTTCCGTGAATCCCCACTTTGCAACACGAGCACTGTCGCTGCCCTCCGCGCTGGTGGTGTACTTTGCAAAAGTACCGCCGACGAAGCAGCTGGTGATAAGCGTGAGGACAAGCAGGAGTAAGGCCGCCCTCATGAATTTCGTCTTTTTCATTGAAAGACCTCCTGTGTATTTTCTTCGCAAAATTTAAGATATGTATATCCACACGCCGCGGTTGTGGCACGCCGTGACGCGGTGAATAACGGATTTAGTTTTCGCGGCGGAGCCGTTCCAGCTCGCGCTCAAGCTCGCGGGTTCGGCGTGCCTCACGTGCGGCCTCACGGCGGCGGACAGATGCGTCATACAGCACGAAGCACAGCACCGGGACGGCGATGAACACCGCCATGCCGACGGGCTTTTGCGCGAAGAGCGCCACATCACCCAGATGCGCGATGCGCCCCGCGTATTTGCCGACAAGGTTTGCCGCGGAAACAGGCTGGCTGTCCTCGGTATTGTTCGCGTCGCCCTTTGTGATGAATTGCAGTGTGCCGTCCTCCGCGGTCTCAACGCGGACGATGCGGTGCGTCACAACGATGCTGCCCTCTTTGAAGGCGATGATGTCGCCCTCTCGGAGTGTTTCCGCCTTTGCGGGCTTGACGAAGATGAGATCGCCGACCTCAATATGATCCTTCGCCGTGCCGCTCATTGAGCCGGACTGCACCGCAAGGGGTGTAACTCCCAGAACGGACGGCGGGGAATCGGGATTAATAGCGCCTTTAACTATAATAGTAAGATTGCAGATCAGCAGCAGGGCAAAGACGATGCACAGCACGAGACCGATGATCTCGATTGCGGATATACTGCCGGTTTTCTTGCCGGAATCTATGTGTCTGTGTTCAGCCAAGGAACTACCTCCGAAGACGGGCAAAAACGCCCTTGAAAACGACGCAAAAATGCAGTCAATTTTTTTCGCAGAAGTGAACAACTGCGAAAAACTGACTGCATTTGCCATCTAAATCCCATAAAATTTGGTATTTTCAGCGCTTTTTGAGCCCATTTTGGTTTACATAAGACTGTGCATGCATAACGCGCGTTCTTAGTAAAAGGAACATCCAAAAAAAGTTTGTGGAAACTGTTGACTTTTGAGCCAAACCGTGCTACTATTGAGTTAACTTTTTGGTATACTCTTTTCGCAGTTGTTCACAACTGCGAAAATTCTTTTTTGCCGGAAATCCAGTGTTTTCAACGGTTTCAGCCGCATAAAAACTCCCGGATTGACAAAACGCAATCCGGGAGTTATAATATAAATAGAGAGAATTTTTTACCCAGCATTGACCGCAGCTTCTTATTCAAGCGGCGGTCCTTTTTATATAAAAATATAGCGCCCGACTTGACAGAATCGAAGTCGGACGCTATAATAATATACAGAAAGGGTGCTGCGACAAGCGGTTAGCCCTGAATTAGTGAGTAGTTAAGACAAAATGTCAAAAGTCGTCACTTGCCAGAGTGGCGACTTTTGCTTTTAATGACAAACTGAAACATCAGCTTACGCAGTGTTAGAGTTATCGTTAAACGCATTTGCTTCACCTCCTTTGCGGAGATGTAGCTAACCGCCTGCCGTTGTGCAGCACCCCGGTACTATATGTACCGCATATAGAATACCACATGTCCCGCCAAAACGCAACAATTTTTGACAAATATGCATGAAATATATGGTGCTCTTTATTTTTCAAATGTCAGTGTTATTCCGCCGGGGTAGTCCACGGTCAGACGCTCGCCGTCGAGCGTATAGCCAAGGCGCATCCCGCGCAGGACGATGCTCCCACCGTCCACGCTTATCTCATCTGCCGAGGGGGAGAATATGGCGGCCTTGCCGCGGCTCTGACGGTTCACGCTGATGTACCAGCCTGCCGGTTCCGCGGCGGTGAGGACGCTGCCGGTGTACTGCGTGCCGTTGTCGTCAATGCCAGTGAGTATGTATTTCCCGGCGGGAATCTCCACGCTGTCCGCGACGTCGCCGCGCGTGAAGATGAGCGTTAAATCGCCACTGTCGGCTTCATTCAGTGCCAGTGTGCCGCCATCGATCGTTCCCGTGAGCTTCACGCCGCCGCAGTGCAGCGATACTGCACCATCCGCGAGCGTCCAACGCCCGGACAGACTGCGCGTCCCGGCGGTCACGCGGCACTGTCCGTTCGAATCCAGCTTGACCGACGCGATGCCCGTACCTCCCACCTTTGCGAGGGTGACGTCTCCACGGCGCATCTCGGCAAGAGTGTACACCCCTGCGGTATCTGCCATCCCCTCCGCGGCGTGGGGCGCAAAAAAGTAATAGCAGCACCAGAACAGCGCGAACGCCGCCGCGCCCGCGAGCACGGACAGCAAAAGACGCTTGACGGGAAACGGCTCTTTACCCGGTTTATCCTCCACCGCGGTCATATTGTCGGTTTTGTCGCTCATAACAGCCGAACCTTTCACAAGAGTTTTTGATTTATTTTACCACATCGCTGCACAATAATAAAGTGAAATAAACTCAAAAATAAATATTGATAAAATGTTAAGAAATCTTTTGCCATTGTGACAAGGTTGTGTTATAATTGACAAAAAGGGTAGAGGAGAGAGACTGATGGCATCTTCGACTAAGGACGCGTTTGCCGCGGCGCTCAAGCAGATGATGGCGGTCAAGCCCATGGACAAGATCACCGTGAAGGATCTTGTTGAGATATGCGGCGTCAACAGGCAGACGTTTTATTATCATTTCGACGACGTCTACGATCTGCTCGAATGGGTGTTTGAGGAGGATGCAAACCGCGTTCTGCCCAAGAAGATCGTATATGATCACTGGCGCGAGGACGTTATGCAGTTCTTCGAGTACCTGTATGAAAACCATACGTTCGCGCTGAATGTCTACAACTCCAACAGCCGTCTTTATATGCTGCGCTTTCTCAAGCAGCGCTTGCAGAACTGCATAAAGGGCTTTGCCGAGATCGTGTGCGAAAACCGCAATATTGACCGGCAGGATTTCGACTTTGTCGTTGAGTTCTATGCCAACGGCATTATAGGGCTCATCTCCCAGTGGCTCGACCTTGGGATGAAGCTGCCGCAGAGCATCACAAAGGAGCGCTTCCTGCACGTGCTCGACAACAGCGTGGAGAATATGCTCTTCCGCTTTCAGAATAATAAATAAAGCTATATTACCATAAAAACCGGGATGTTCGACATCCCGGTTTTTATACATGAATCGTGCTTGAAAGAGCGGAGAAAATGGGGTATAATATTCTGACAAATTTTTTGTAAGCATTTTTGAAAGCGTGGCGAGAGCATTGGCAGAGCAGAAAACGAACGTTATGCGCCTTCTGGAGCAGAAGAGGATAAGCTATACCCCGCATGAATACGCCCACGGCGACGGTGCTGTCGACGGCGTGACGGTGGCGAAGCTCACCGGCATTGCGCCGGAGCGGATATTCAAAACGCTTGTCACGCGCGGCGTGAGCAAGGGCATATATGTCTTTGCCGTCCCAGTCGCGGCGGAGCTTGACCTGAAAAAGGCAGCAAAAGCGGTGGGGGAGAAGTCGATTACGATGCTGCACGTGAGCGAGATAAATGCCGCGACGGGCTATATCCGCGGCGGCTGTTCACCGATCGGCATGAAAAAGCTGTACCCGACGACGTATCACGAGAGCATAAACGAGCTGCCGGGCGTGTGCGTGAGCGCGGGAAGGATCGGCTATCAGATCGAGCTTGCCCCGGCTGATCTGATAAAACTTACACGGGGCAAAACCGCAGACATTATCACAGAGGATCAAGTAGACAATGCAGAGTAATATCTTTATCAAAGGCGCAAGAGAGAACAACCTGAAAAACATCGACCTTGAGATACCGCGTGACAAGCTTGTTGTCGTGACGGGGCTATCCGGCAGCGGCAAGTCCAGCCTCGCGTTTGACACGATATACGCCGAGGGGCAGCGCAGATATGTGGAAAGCCTCAGCTCCTACGCGCGCATGTTCCTCGGGCAGATGGACAAGCCGGATGTGGACTATATAGACGGGCTTTCGCCCGCAATATCCATCGACCAGAAGACCACGTCGAAAAACCCGCGTTCCACCGTCGGCACGGTCACGGAGATATATGACTATCTCCGTCTGCTGTGGGCGCGCATCGGCGTGCCGCACTGCCCAAAGTGCGGCAAGGAGATTCACCAGCAGAGCATTGACCAGATCGTCGACCAGATCATGGCACTGCCGGAGGGCAGCCGCATCCAGATACTCGCGCCCGTCGTGCGCGCGCGCAAGGGCGAGCACGTCAAGGTGTTTGAGGACGCGAAGAAGTCCGGCTATGTCCGTGTGCGCGTCGACGGCAGTATCTACGACCTCTCGGAGGAGATAAAGCTCGACAAGAACAAAAAGCACAATATTGAGGTGATCGTCGACCGCCTCGTCATAAAGTCCGACATCGCCCGCCGCCTGACGGACTCGGCGGAGACGGCGCTGTCGCTCGCGGGCGGGCTGCTGCTTGTCGACCTTGTGGGTGAGGACAGGCAGATCGCGTTCTCGCAGAACTACGCCTGTCCCGACTGCGGCATATCCATTGAGGAGCTGACGCCGCGTCTTTTCTCGTTCAACAACCCGCACGGCGCCTGCCCGAAGTGCACAGGTCTCGGCGTGCAGCTGCTGGTCGACCCCGCGCTCATCATGCCGAACGAAAACCTCAGCATCATGGACGGCGGCATAACCGCGAGCGGTTGGGGCAACATCAAGGGGGATTCCATATCCCGCATGTACTTTGAGGCGCTGTCCCGGCGCTATCACTTCAAACTTACAGACCCCATCAAGGATCTGCCGCCCGCCGCTGTGGACGCGATACTCTACGGCACAAAGGGGGAGCCTCTGCACCTCCACTACGAAAAGGCGGAGGGCTTCGGCGTCATAAAGCGCGAGTTTGAGGGTATAGTCAACAATCTTGAGCGCCGTTACAAGGAGACGCAGAGCCCCGCCATGCGCGCGGATATTGAGGAGTGCATGTCAGAAACGCCGTGTCCCGCGTGCAAGGGGCGGCGCTTGAAGGACTCCGCACTCGCCGTAACCGTGGGCGGCATGAATATTGCGCAGTTCACCGACCTTTCGGTCGTGAAGGCGCTTGAATTCATAGAATCGCTCGAACTGAACGCGAAGGAGCAGCTTATCGCGGAGCGTATTATAAAAGAGATAAAGTCCCGCCTCGGCTTCCTGCGCGACGTGGGCTTGGGCTACCTGACACTCTCGCGCTCCGCCGCGACGTTGTCCGGCGGCGAGAGCCAGCGCATCCGTCTTGCAACACAGATAGGGTCGAGCCTGATGGGCGTGCTCTATATCCTCGATGAGCCAAGTATAGGGCTGCACCAGCGGGACAACTTCAAGCTGCTCAACACGCTCAAGCAGCTGCGCGATCTCGGCAACACGCTCATCGTTGTCGAGCACGATGAAGAGACCATGCGTGCGGCGGATTATATCGTGGATATAGGACCGGGCGCGGGCGTGAACGGCGGCAATGTCGTGGCCGCGGGCAGCATTGACGATATCTGCGCCTGCCCGGAATCCGTGACAGGGCAGTACCTCAGCGGGAAGAAGCACATTCCGGTGCCCGCGTCGCGCCGCGCCGGAAACAGCAAGAGCCTTGTGATACGCGGCGCGAGCGAGAACAACCTCAAGAACATCGATGTGGAGATACCGCTGGGGAAGATCGTGTGCGTCACGGGCGTGTCCGGCAGCGGCAAGTCCTCGCTGATAAATGAGATACTGTACAAGACACTTGCCGCGGAGAAAAACCGCGTCAAGGTGCGTCCCGGCAAGTGCGCCGGGATCGACGGGCTTGAATACGTCGACAAGGTCATCGCGCTCGACCAGAGCCCGATAGGGCGCAGTCCGCGCTCCAACCCCGCAACGTACACCGGCGTTTTCAACGATATACGCGACCTTTTCGCCTCCACGCAGGACGCGAAGCTGCGCGGCTATACGCAGGGGCGCTTCTCGTTCAACGTCAAGGGCGGGCGCTGCGAGGCGTGCTCCGGCGACGGGCTGATAAAAATAGAGATGCACTTTCTGCCGGATGTGTACGTGCCGTGCGATGTGTGCGGCGGGCGGCGCTATAACCGCGAGACGCTGGAGGTCAAGTACAAGGGCAAGAGCATTGCCGATGTGCTGGATATGACCGTGGAGGAGGCGTGCTCCTTCTTCGCCGCGCAGCCGAAAATACTCAACAAGATACAGACGCTCTATGACGTCGGACTGGGCTATGTCAAGCTCGGGCAGTCCAGCACGACGCTTTCAGGCGGCGAGGCACAGCGCGTGAAGCTCGCGACGGAGCTTTCAAAGCGCAGCACCGGCAGCACGGTCTACGTCCTCGACGAGCCGACCACCGGGCTGCACATTGCGGACGTGCACAGGCTGATAAATATCCTTGACCGCTTTGCCGACGCGGGCAACACCGTTGTCGTGATAGAGCATAACCTTGACGTGATAAAGATAGCCGACCACATCATCGACCTCGGACCGGAGGGCAGCGACGGCGGCGGAACGCTTGTTTTCGCGGGGACACCGGAGGAGTGCGCCGAGTGCGAGGCAAGCTACACGGGGCAGTTCCTCAAGCCGCTTATTGAGCAGGGCTGAGAGCATAAACAAAGAATAAGGGGGGCGCGGGCGCATGGAGCAGGACACTGAGCTTTTGGAGCTGTCCGGCACGATAGACTCTGTAATATACAAAAATGAGGAGAACGGCTACACCGTTCTGCGTCTGCGCGACGGCAACGGCGAGAGCGTTACGGTCGTGGGGTGCTTCCCGTATGCCGCGCCCGGCGAATCGATGATCGCCAGCGGCACATGGATGAATCACAGCGTCCACGGGCGGCAGTTCAAGGCGGAGTTTGCCCAGCGGCTGCTGCCGACGAGCGCGAGCGCCATATACGATTATCTCGCTGGCGGCACGGTCAAGGGCATCGGTCCCGCCACGGCGGCGCTCATCGTCGACCGCTTCGGCGACAGGACGCTCGACGTGCTCGAGTCTGCGCCGGAAAAGCTCGCAGAGATTAAGGGCATAAGCCTTGACAAGGCGCGCCGCATTTCAAAGGACTTCCGCCGTCAGGCGGGTGTGCGGCGCATAATGGAGTTCGTCTGCTCCTTCGGGATAAGACCGATACTCGCCATGCGCATGTACAAGTTCTACGGCGATGAGGCGCTTGAGCTTCTGCGCGAGAACCCGTATATACTCGCCACGAACCACATCGGCGGGCGCTTTTCCGAGGCGGACGCGCTGGCGCTGGAAATGGGGTTTGACGGCAGCAGCCGCAACCGCATCAACGCCGCCGCGCTCTTCGAGCTGCGCCACAATCTCAATAACGGCCATTGCTTCATCCCGCGCGACAAGCTCGCCGCGGCAACAGCGGAGCTTATAAGTGTCGAGCCGGATGATGTGGACGCCGGCATTGACGAGCTTATAGAGACCGGGCAGATAATCTGCGAGGAGATCGCAGGGCGGCAGGCGTGCTACCTGCCGGAGATATACGAGGCGGAGACGGACGCGGCAGCGCGCATGGCGCGCATGTGCCGCACGCGCTTTGATGAGGATGTGGACATTCCCGCGCTCATAAAGCGCATAGAGCGGCGGCAGGGGATAGAGTACGCCCCGCTGCAAAGAGACACCCTGCGCCTCGCGCTTGAAAACCAGATGGTGGTCATCACCGGCGGACCGGGCACGGGCAAAACGACCTCCGTGCGTGCGATACTGGCGATGTTCAGCGACATGGGGCTTAAAACGCTACTCACAGCGCCGACAGGGCGCGCCGCCAAACGCATGAGCGAGCTGAGCGGCGAGGAGGCCGTCACGGTGCACCGGCTGCTCGGCGCGAAGTTCGCCGAGGACGGCGAGCGCGTCGTGTTCACTAAGGATGAGGACGACAGGCTCGACTGCGGCGCGGTGATACTGGACGAGTGCTCCATGGTGGATATAACGCTTATTGACGCGCTTCTGCGCGCCATGCCGGACGATGCGCGCCTTGTAATGGTGGGCGACGCGGATCAGCTGCCGTCCGTCGGACCGGGAAATGTGTTCTCCGCCGTTATCCGCAGCGGCGTTGTGCCGACGGTGAAACTCACAGGGATATTCCGCCAGAACGAGGGCAGCCGCATCGTCAATAACGCCCATCTCATCAATAAGGGCGAGCACCCGAACCTCGGCGAGAACAAGGGCGACTTTTTCCGCCTCAAGCGCTTGCAGGCGGGAAGCTCCGTAGACACGATAATAGAGCTTTGCGCCGTGCGTCTGCCGACGAAGATGAAGATCCCCGCAAACGACATTCAGGTGCTCACGCCGACGCGCAAGGGCGAGCTCGGCACGAAAAACCTCAACCGCCGCCTGCAGGAGGCGCTGAATCCGCCCGCCGAGGGACGGCACGAAAAGCTCTTCGGCGACGTCACGTTCCGCGAGGGCGACCGGGTCATGCAGATAAAGAATAACTACGACATACTCTGGCGCAGTGAGGACAGCAGCGCCGCGGGGAGCGGAATATATAACGGCGACATCGGGCGCATAATCTCCATAGATACCGACAGCGAGAATGTCACCGTCAATTTTGACGGGCGCATTGCCGTCTACCCGTTCGATTCGCTTCTTGAGCTTGAGCACGCATGGGCAATGACCGTGCACAAGTCGCAGGGCAGCGAGTACCGCGCTGTCATCCTCGCGCTCAGCTCCTCGTCCCAGATGCTCATGACGCGCGACGTGCTCTATACCGCCGTCACGCGCGCCAGGGAGATACTTATACTTGTCGGCGACGACCAGACGGCGTATCACATGATAGATAACTACCGCCAGTCCAAGCGCTATTCCGCCCTGCGCATACGCCTGCGCAAGCTCTGCGGTGTTGCGTGATGAAGCTTATCGACACGCTGCTAGACCTGCTGTATCCGCCGCGCTGCCCGTTCTGCCACCGTTTTCTCGACGGGGGAATGCGCGTGTGCTCCCGCTGTGAGCGCTCTTTGCCGTATATGCCGACGGGCGGACTGGACAGGACATTTGAAAACCTGAACGAGTGCTTTTCCGTGCTGCGCTACGAGGGCGATGTGCGAAAATCGCTGCACCGCTATAAGTTCGGCGGGGTTTCGGCGTATGCCGGGTGCTACGCGAAGCTTCTCGCCGAGTGCATAGAGGACAACGCCATCTATGCCGACGTTGTGACATGGGCGCCGCTGAGCGCCCGCCGTCTGCGCGAGCGCGGGTACGATCAGGCGCGGCTTCTGGCGGAGGGCGCGGCAGAATATATGGAGACGCCGTGTCTGCCGCTGCTGAAAAAGCGCCGCCATAACGCCGCGCAGTCCGGCACGAAAAGTGCAGATGAGCGGCGGCGAAATGTCCGCGGTGTGTACGCATATGCAGGAAATAAACCGCTTGACGGCATGACAGTGCTGCTTGTGGACGACATTGTCACCACGGGCGCAACGCTGGACGAATGCGCCGGTGTTCTGCGCAAAGCAGGCGCGGCAGAAATATTAGCATTGACGTTAGCATGTACTATGGATTAAAATATATAAATATGTACAACGAACGAGTTTTAGGAGAAGCTGCATGAATATATTTGAAAGAGACATAGCCATAGATATGGGGACCTCGTCCACGCTCATATTTGAGCAGGGGAAGGGTGTTGTCATGCGCGAGCCGACCGTCGTCGCCGTGGACAAGTTTTCCGGCAAGATACTCAAGGTCGGGCAGGACGCGCAGAAAATGCTCGGGCGCACTCCGGCGAACATCGTGGCCATACGCCCGCTCAACTCCGGCGTCATATCCGACTATGAGATAACCGCGCAGATGCTGCGCGAGCTTATCAGCCGCATCACGTCATTCAGCCTCTTTAAGCCCTGCATTCTCGCCTGTGTGCCCAGCAGCATAAACGGCGTGGAGGAGCGCGCGGTCATTGACGCCTGCATTGAGGCGGGCGCGCGCAAGGTCTATCTTCTGGAGACCGCCGTCGCCACGGCGCTCGGCGCGGGCGTGGATATCTCCAAGCCCGACGGACACATGGTCATTGACATTGGCGGCGGCACGACGGAGATCGCCATTATCTCCGCGGGCGGCGTTGTCGAGTGCGAGTCTATCAAGGTCGCGGGCGCGAGCTTTGACGAGGCGATCGTGCGCTTTGTGCGTGAGCGGTACAATGTCCGCATCGACGCGAGCGCCGCGGAGGAGATCAAGCGCTCCATCGGCTGCATAATCCAGCGCCCGGATGTCGGCATAGAAGAGGTCAAGGGACAGAATCTCAAGAACGGTCTGCCGAAGACGGTCGAGATAAACTCCACGGAGCTTATCGAGGCGTTTGTCGAGCCGATGAACCGCATTCTCGATTCCGTCCACGCCGTTTTGGAGCGTACCCCGCCCCAGCTCGTCGGCGACCTCGACAAAAACGGCATAATCATGTCCGGCGGCGGCAGCCTCATCTACGGCATTGACCGCCTTATCGAGCGCAGCACGAATATCCGCACCGTCGTCGTGGACGATGCGATATCCTGCGCCGCCTACGGCGCGGGCAAGATGCTGCTGCACCTTGAGGATATGCAGGACGGCATGATGAACTTCTACCGCAAGAGACAGCTGAGAGGCTGACGCATATAAACCGAAAGGGGTCGAGCGTATGAAACTTAAGGAACTCTTCAAAAAGACCGAGCAGCGCAATACCTGCTCCGCCGTCATTGTCGCGGCGGGGAATGCCCAGCGCATGGGCGCGGACAAGGTGATGCTGGAGCTTGGCTGCATGCCCGTGCTTGCACGCACCCTGCTCGCTTTCCAGAACTGTGACGCGATCGACGAGATCATCGTCGTCACGCGGATGGAAAAGGTCGAGGAGGTCGCCTCGCTCTGCAAAAAATACGGCGTGACGAAGGCCGGAAAGGTCATCCGCGGCGGCAAAACGCGTATGGAATCCGCGCTTGCCGGTGTGTCCGAGGTCAGAAGCAACGCAAAGCTCATCGCGATCCACGATGGGGCGCGCCCGTTTGTAACCGATGAGGTCATCCGCCGCACTGTCGACGCCGCGGCGGCATATATGTCCGCCGTGCCTGTCATACGCAGCACCGATACGCTCAAGGCCATTGATGAGGACGGGCTTATCACCGGCTCTGTGGACAGGGATCGCACAGTCCGCGTCCAGACGCCGCAGGTTTTCAATGCCGACCTCATAAAGGGCGCGCTCACCAAGGCTGTGAGCGACGGGCTCACACTGACGGACGACTGCTCCGCCATTGAGATAATGGGTATAAAGACCCACACCGTCGACGGCGATGAGGACAACATCAAGCTCACAACGCCGCGCGACATTCAGCTCGGTGAGCTTATTCTGAAAACAAGGGGGGGACTACAGTGAGGATAGGACACGGCTATGATGTGCACCGCCTTGTCGAGGGGCGCAGGCTCATCCTCGGCGGGGTGGAGATTCCGTATGAAAAGGGACTGCTGGGTCATTCCGATGCCGATGTACTGACGCACGCGCTCATGGACGCGCTCCTCGGCGCGGCGGCGCTGGGGGACATCGGACATCTTTTCCCGGATAATGACGATGCGTTTCTGGGCGCGGACAGCATTGAACTGCTGCGCCGCGTGTGCGCGGTCATCGCGCAGCACGGATATACCGTGGGGAATGTCGACTGCACTGTGCTTGCCCAGCGCCCGAAGCTCGCCCCATATATTCTCCAGATGCGGCAGCGCCTCGCGGAGGCCATGGGCGTTGATATTTCCCGCGTCAGCGTGAAGGCGACGACGGAGGAGGGGCTCGGCTTCACGGGCGAGGGCCTCGGCATCGCGGCGCACGCCGTCGCGCTGCTGGAGTGAGCGTGCAATAACACTTGTCACGCGCGCGGCATAAGATGTACTGCATCTGTGCCGATGGATATAATAATATTGATTTATCGATCTGCGGAGCACACACTGCCCCGCAGATTTTCTGTATAGTATGAGATGGGGTTTTGAGCATGACACAGTATCTGATTATGTGCAGGTCGCTGACCTACGCACAGCGCGCGCAGAAGCAGCTTGAAAGCCTCGGTATAACCGCGAACGTCGTGAAAGCGCCGCAGGGACTGAACACCAGCGGCTGCGGCTACGCCGTGAGCGTCTACCGCCGCGCGGACGAGGCAATAAACTACCTCTACGCCAAAAACATGATAAACGGCAAGATATTCAGGCATACGGAGCATGGCGAATATGTAGAGGTGAAAGCATGATATATCTTGACAGTGCGGCAACAAGCCTTATAAAACCCGTCTGCGTCGAGCGCGCAGTCGTCACCGCCATGCGCACAATGGCCAGCCCCGGAAGGGGCGGCCATTTGCCTGCGCTGCGCGCGGCGGAGGAGGTATACGCCGCGCGTGAAGCGGCGGCGGAGCTGTTCAACATGGAGGACAGCGCGGGCGTAGTGTTCACGTCCAACGCCACCCACGCGCTCAATATCGCCATCGGCTCGCTTGCAAAGCCGGGGACGCGCGTGGTGATAAGCGGGTTTGAGCATAACTCCGTCACGCGCCCTCTCGCGGCGATCGGCGCGAACATACGCCCCGCGGGTACGAGGCTTTTCGACGCCGCGGATACACTTGCTGACTTTGAAGCGAAGATAAAGGACGCGGAGCTTGTGGTGTGCACACATGTGTCCAATGTCTTCGGCTATGTTCTGCCCGTCTACGAGATAGGGGAGCTGTGCCGCGCGCGGTCGGTGCCGTTTATCGTGGATGCGTCGCAGTCCGCGGGCGTGCTGGATGTGGACTTCCGGCGGCTGGGCGCGGCTTTCGTCGCCATGCCGGGGCACAAGGCGCTTTTCGGTCCGCAGGGAACGGGCATACTGCTCTGCCGCGGCGACGCCGTTCCGCTGCTGCACGGCGGTTCCGGCTCGGACAGTATCGAGCAGTATATGCCCGACTACCTGCCTGACAGATTGGAGGCCGGGACGCACAACGTCTGCGGGATCGCCGGACTTCGCGCCGGGATGGGGTATATAAGAGAACGCGGACGGGAGAACATCCGCCTGCATGAGGCTCGGCTTCTGCGGCGCATGCGCGCCGCGCTTGAGGGGACCGACAGGCTGACGGTGTTCGCGGGAGAGGCGCAGAGCGGCGTGCTGTCCGTGCGTGCGGACGGCATGGACTGCGAGGCGCTTGCCGCCGCGCTCTCCGCGCGCGGCGTGTGCGTGCGTGCGGGGCTTCACTGTGCGCCGCGTGCACATATGAGCGCGGGAACGCTGAAAACAGGCACCGTGCGGTTCAGCTTCTCTCCCTTTGTCACGGATAGACAGGTCGACGAGGCGGCGGGGATATTAAAAGATTTTTTAAACTCAAACCGCAATTAAACCTGTTGCCTTTTTCGCCGCTTTGGATTATAATTACTTGATAAGATTAACGAACGGGGAAGACCTTCTATGGAAGTGATCAGCAGCGCCTTGGAGAAGGCGACGAAATATCTCATGACCATCGGCGTGTCCGATTTCATTGATATCGTCATTGTCGCCTATCTTCTCTACAAATCAATATGGTTCGTCAGAAGAACAAACTCATATAACCTTGCAAAGGGCATTGTGTTTATTCTTGCGGCATTCCTGCTGAGCGAGCTCTTCCATCTCACGATGATAAACTTCATCCTGCGCAAGGCGTTTGAGCTGGGGCTTATCGCGCTGCTCATTCTCTTCCAGCCGGAGCTTCGCCGTCTGCTTGAGCGCATGGGCAGCACATTCTCCAACGGCAAGGCCGCCAGCAGCACAGCGCTGGAGGAGGCGATCGCGCAGACCGTTCAGGCGTGCAGCGATATGTCCGCCTCCCGCACGGGCGCGCTCATCATCTTCGAGCGCAGCGTCAACCTCACGCATATAATGAGCACCGGCACGGTCATAAACTCCGACGTTTCTGCCGAGCTTTTGAAGAACATATTTTTCAACAAAGCGCCGCTGCATGACGGCGCGGTGATCATCCGCGACGCGAAGATCGCTGCGGCGGGGTGCGTCCTGCCGCTGACGCAGCTGACGAATCTCAGCAAGGATCTCGGCATGCGCCACCGAGCCGGCATCGGCATGAGCGAGAATTCCGACGCTGTCGTCGTGATAGTCTCCGAGGAGAGCGGCGCGGTGTCCGTGGCGATAGACGGGATGCTCAAGCGCCATCTCACTCCCGAAAGGCTCAACGCCGTGCTCCATGCAGAGCTTATACGCGCCGAGGACGAGAACAACGGCGGCTTTATCAACCAATTGAAGAAGCATTTCAACATCAACATAGTCAAGAAGAATGAGGAAGACAAGCACGATGAAAAAACTGTATGACAGCCGCGCTTTCTGGATGATCGTGTCTCTGCTCGCCTCGCTTGCCATATGGGTTTACGTCACGAGCATGCAGTCCACCGAATTCAGCCAGACCTTCTACGGCGTAGAGGTCGAGCTTGTGGGCGAGAGCACGCTGCGCGAGACGAAAAACATGGTCATCACCGACCTTGATACCTCCACCGTCACCGTGCGCATCAAGGGACCGCGCCGTATCGTCGCGGGGCTCGACCCGTCGGATCTCAAGGCGTGCGTGGATGTGAGCAAGCTCTCCCGTTCGGCATATACAACGCAACAGTATTATATCTCCTACCCCGACGGGACGGACACCACGAATATCAACGACTCCAACAAGAGCCCCAGCACCATAAGCTTCATGGTCTCTCCGCTGAACACTAAGACCGTGCAGGTGCGCGGCAGCTTTGACGGCTCGCTCGCGGAGGGCTACACTGCGGAGACCCCGGTTTTCGAGCCGGCCACTATCACCGTCTCCGGCGCGGACGCGAACCTCAAGGACGTGTCCTACGCATGGGTCACGTTCGGCAAGGAGAATGTGGACAGCACCTATAAGGTCGAGACGGGCTTCACGCTTATGAACGAAAACGGGGAGGAGTGCTCCACCGTTGGTCTGACCTGCTCTGAGGACGTCGTCACGGCGACGCTGCCGCTGCTTCTAGTGAAGGAAGTGCCGCTCTCCGTCGACATTATCGAGGGCGCAGGCGCGACAAAGGCGAACACCAAGATAAAGGTCGAGCCGGACAGCATCACCCTCGCGGGCGATTCCGCCGTGCTCACGGGCATGAACAAGATCGTGCTCGACACCATTGATCTCACAGATTTTGAAAAGACGTTCAGCCAGACGTATACCATCCCCATCGACAACGATATGAATAACCTCACTGGCGTAACCGAGGCGAAGGTCACGGTCGAGATCGTGGGACTTGAGACACGTGTGTTCAAAGTCAAGAACATCTCCTGCACCAACGTCACGGAGGGGTACGAGGCGGATATAATTTCCGAGAGCATCGACGTCATTATCCGCGGCACGCCCGAGCAGCTTGACCAGCTCAAGGGCGACAATATCCGCGCCGTCGCCGATCTGACGGACTATAAGGAATCCACGGGGCAGTTCATGCCGAACGTGAGGATCGTCGTCGACGGCTCCACCGATGTGGGTGCTGTCGGACAGAACACCATCTCCATCGAGATAAGGAAGGCACAGTAATGACAAACGAGGGTATAGTAACAAAACTGCTGCCCAACGGCATGGCGGAGGTCACGGTCGTGCGGCAGACCGCCTGCGGCGGCAGCTGCAGCAGCTGCGAGGGGTGCATGTATGAGCGCGAGATGAAGACCGCCGCAAAAAATCTCGTGAACGCGAGACCCGGTCAGCGCGTTGTGATAGAAAGCCGTACATCCGTCATCTTCAACGCGGCGCTGCTGGTGTACGTGATGCCGCTGGTGCTGTTCATCGCGGCGTATGCCATCGCGGCGGCGCTCGGCGCGGCGGAGGGCGTGTGCATTCTCGTCAGCTTCATTTCGCTGCTCGTCAGCGGCTTTATCCTTATCCAGACCCAGCGCAAAAAGAAAAACAAGTCCATTGACTTTAATATAATTGAGATATGCGAGGGTGTGCAGGATGATTAAAAGCATGACCGGCTACGGCAGTGCAAAAGGACAGGCAGCGGGGCTTGACATTTCCGTCGAGCTCAAAAGCGTAAACAATCGGTACCTTGATACCTCCGTGCGCATGCCGCGCAGCTTCCTCTTCGTGGAGGATGCCGTGAAATCCGCGGTGCAGGCGCACATCAGCCGCGGCAAGGTGGACGTGTATGTCACGGTCGACTCCTCGGCTGCGGATGACATGACCGTCAAGGTCAACGAGCCGCTTTTGAAGGGGTATATCGATGCCGTGCGCCACATTTCCGCAGAGTATTCACTCCCTGATGACCTCACCGCGCTTGCGGTCAGCCGCTTTCCCGACGTGCTGAGCGTCGAGAAAAAAGACCTCGACGCAGAGGAGATATCCGCCGCGGTGACGCGCATCACCGAACAGGCGCTTGCCGACTTTGACGCGATGCGTCTGCGTGAGGGCGAAAAGCTCCGTGACGATGTGCTGAGCCGCCTCAAGACGATAGACGCGCTCGTCGCGACGGTCGAGCGCGAAGCGCCAAAGACCGTGGCGGATTACCGCGCGCGGCTCGAGCAAAAGATGAAGGAAGTGCTCGGCACGGCAGGGATAGACGAAAACCGCATACTCGCCGAGGCGGCGATCTTCGCCGACCATATCGCCGTTGATGAAGAGACCGTCCGTCTGCGCAGTCATATGTCGCAGCTGACCGGGATGATAAACGGCAGCTCGCCCACAGGAAGGAAGATAGACTTCCTCATTCAGGAATTCAACCGCGAAGCCAATACCATCGGCTCCAAGTGCCAGAATTCAGATATTGCCCACGTCGTTGTGGATCTCAAGTCCGAGATAGAAAAAATACGCGAACAGATACAGAACATCGAGTGAGAAAACGCCAATGAAGCTTGTTAATATAGGATTTGGCAATCTCGTCTCGGCTGAGCGTATAATCTCCATCGTCAGCCCGGAGTCCGCCCCGATAAAGCGCATGATACAGGATGTGCGCGAACGCGGACTGCTGATAGACGCCTCATTCGGGCGCAGCACGCGGGCCGTGATAGTGATGGACAGCGGGAACGTCATACTCTCCGCAATGCAGCCGGAAACTCTGGCGACAAGGATCGAAGATACAAATGATGTTGAGGAGGATATAGGAAATGAATGAAAAGGGTAAGCTTATCGTCATCTCCGGACCGTCCGGCGCGGGCAAAAGCACGGTCGTGTTCAAGGCGATAGAGGGAAAGGACAATGTGTGCTTTTCCACGTCGGTGACAACGCGCAAGCCGCGCCCCGGCGAGGTGGACGGCAAGGAGTATTTCTTTGTCGACCTTGACCGTTTCAGAGAGATGGTCGAGAACGACGAGCTTTTGGAGCATGCCGAGTATGTCGCCAACAGCTACGGCACTCCGCGCTCGTATGTTGAGCAGAAGCTCAGCGACGGAATGGACGTCATCCTCGACATTGAGGTGCAGGGCGCGCGTCAGGTCAACGAGAAGATGCCGGATGCCGTCAAGGTGTTCATCATCCCGCCGTCCATGGACGAGCTCAAGCACCGTCTTGAGTCGCGCGGCACGGACACCGCGCGCGCGATAGAAGCGCGCCTCATCCGCGCCCGGCAGGAGTACAAGGAAGCCGATTTTTATGACTATATTATCGTCAACGACAATGCCGACAAGGCGGCGGGCGAGCTTTCCGCCATCATGACCGCCGAGCGCTGCCGCGCCGTCGGCCGCGAGCAGCTTTTGACAAACCCCGTTTAATTCTTTATAATACAACAATAATTTTATTTCTGCCTCTTGCAGAAGAATGGAGAACGATTACCATGATGCTTTATCCCCCCGTTGCAGAGCTTGTTGAAAAGATAGGCAGCCGTTATCAGCTCGTCAACCTCGTCGCCAGACGCGCGCGCCAGATTTCCGCCGAGGCCGAGGAGGAGCAGATACCCCTTGAAAAGAAGCCTGTCTCTGCCGCCATTGACGAGGTCTACACCGGCAAGCTCACAATAAAGTGATCATAAGCGGGGCCTCACCCCGCTTATATCTTTTGCGCAAAAGAGGTGAGAGACCGCAATGACCGGTAGATTTGCGAAAATTGCGGTTTCCGCCGCTACATATTGGATCGACCGCCCGTATGACTACCTCATCCCGGAGGAGCTGGGCGAAAGCGTCCAGCCCGGTGTGCGCGTGTTTGTCCCGTTCGGCAAGAGCAACCGCCGCAGTGAGGGCATCGTCCTCGCCGTGACGGAGCACAGCGGCTATGAAAAGGTCAAGCCCATAATCGCCGTGACGGACGACAGCCCGGTGCTCAGTGCGGACATGATAAAGCTCGCGCTCTTCATGCGCGATCGGTTTTTCTGCACGGTGTATTCCGCCGCACGCGCTATGCTGCCCGCAGGGCTGTGGTTCGACGACGACGGCAAGCGCCGCGTGCAGGACAAGACGGTCGAGATGTCACGCATATGCGTCCCGGCGGCTGACGCCGCGGCAGCAGCGGAGGCAAAGCGCCGCCGCTCTCCGCAGCAGGCAGCAATATTAGAAATGCTGTGCTCGTTTGAAGCTCTGCCGTCGAACGATCTTCTGCGCCACACCGGGGCGAAGCGCCCCGCGCTCAAGGCGCTGGAAAAGGCCGGACTTGTGGAGTTCACGCACCGTGAGGTCTTTCGCCGCCCGGAGGTATATGTCGGCGAGCTTGAGCCGCTCCCCGTGCTGAATGCGGAGCAGCAGCAGGCGTTTGACGGGCTGAGCGCGCTGGAAACCTCCGGCACGGCGCACGCGGCGCTGCTGCACGGCGTGACCGGCAGCGGAAAAACAAGCGTGTACATTCACCTTATCCGCCGCTGTCTTGATATGGGGCGTGCCGCGATCCTGCTTGTGCCGGAAATCGCGCTCACACCGCAGATGCTCAGAACATTTTCCTCCCACTTCGGGGATGAGATCGCCGTGCTGCACAGCAGCCTTTCCACAGGCGAGCGCTATGACGAGTGGAAGCGCATCAAGCAGGGAAAGGCGCATGTTGTCATCGGGACACGCAGCGCGATATTCGCGCCTGTGGATAACCTCGGGCTCATCATCATCGACGAGGAGCAGGAGGAGACCTATAAATCCGAGAACGACCCGCGCTACAACGCGCGGGACATCGCAAAGTTCCGCTGTGCAAAGGCGGAATGTCTGCTCGTCCTCGGCTCCGCCACGCCCGATATAGTGACACGCTATAACGCCGAAACCGGCAGGTACAGCTATTTCCGGCTCGCATCGCGCTACAACGCAATGTGTCTGCCTGAGGTGCAGATCGTTGACATGAAGCGCGAGCTCCGGCACGGCAACGGCGGCAATATCAGCTCGTATCTCCGCGATGAGCTGACGGAGAACATCTCCCGCGGCGAGCAGAGCATACTGTTTCTCAACCGCCGTGGGACGAACAAGCTTATAAGCTGTGTTGAATGCGGGTACACTTACAAATGCCCGCGGTGCAGCGTATCGCTGACCTATCACAGCGCAAACAAACGCCTCATGTGCCACTACTGCGGGTATTCCCAATGGCTGGACGAGAGCTGCCCCGACTGCGGCGGTCAGCTCAGCTTTGTCGGCGCGGGGACCCAGGCGGTCGTGGAGGAGCTGGCTGAGCTTTTCCCCGGCGTTGAGGTCATGCGCATGGACACGGATTCCGTCGCCCCCGTCGGCTCGCATGAGCAGCTTTTCAAGCGCTTCCGCGAGGAGAATATCCCGATACTCGTCGGCACGCAGATGGTCACAAAGGGGCTGAATTTTGAAAATGTCACACTCGTCGGCGTTATCTCCGCCGACCAGAGCCTCTACGCCGGGGATTACCGCGCGGGGGAGCGCACATTTTCGCTCATCACGCAGGTCGTTGGGCGCAGCGGACGCGGCTCCAAGCCCGGGCGCGCCGTCATACAGACCTTTACCCCCGACAATGAGACCGTTGTTCAGGCAGCGCGGCAGGATTATGACGAGTTTTACCGCACGGAGGTCGAGCTGCGTCAGCTGCATGATCTGCCGCCGTTCACAACGCTCTTTGCCGTCACCGCGTCCGGCACGGACGAGGCGCAGGTCGTCGCCGCCTGCCGGTACATACGCAGCTTTTTTGACGCCGTCCTGCGCGGCCGGAACGACTGCATCACTCTCGGCCCGACGCCCCTCGCGGTCGTCAAGGTCAACAACCGCTTTCGTTACAGGGTGAACCTCTGCTGTGCGTCGGACAAGGACATAAGGGCGTACATATCCCGGATCGTCACCGAGTGCAGCACGGACAAGCGCTTCAAGGGTGTGTCCATCTACGCCGATAATGATCCATCAGACTGAAAACAAATAATTTATCATACAGGAGATAGAAATGGCACTCAGAAACATACTCACAAAGGAAGAACCGGCGCTGTATAAGACCAGCCGCCCCGTAACGGATTTCAATGGCAGACTGCATCAGCTGCTCGACGATATGAACGAAACACTCGCGGAGGCAGGCGGCGTCGGTCTCGCCGCGCCGCAAGTCGGCATACTGCGCCGCGCCGTGCTCGTGGTAGAGACGAATGTCCCCGAGGGCGAGGACGAATATGTGATAGAGCTTATTAACCCGGAGATAATCGAGGCCACCGGCGAGCAGGAGGGCGCGGAGGGCTGCCTGAGCGTTCCCGGCGAATATGGCATTGTCAAGCGCCCGATGCACGTGAAGGTGCGCGCGCAGGATCGTGACGGCGAGTGGTTCGAGGTAGAGGGCGACGGGCTGACCGCGCGCTGCTTCTGCCATGAGATCGACCATCTCAACGGCATTGTATTCACCTCCAAGTGCGAGCGCATGCTCAGCGAGGACGAGATTGCAACTGGAGAGGAAGAATAATGCGTATTGTTTTTATGGGGACGCCGGATTTCGCGGCTGCCTCACTGAAAAAGCTGCTGGACGAGGGGTTCGACGTTGTCGGCGTATTCACGCAGCCGGATAAGCCCAAGGGGCGCGGGATGGAGCTGGCATATTCCCCGGTGAAGGAGCTGGCGCTTGAGCACTCCCTCCCGGTCTTTCAGCCGGTGAAAATGCGCGACGGCACGGCGCTTGAGGCGGTGAAGAGTCTCGCGCCGGACATTCTTGTCGTTGTCGCCTACGGGCGCATTCTGCCCGATGATATTCTTGCCGTGCCGAAGTACGGCGCTGTGAATGTCCACGGCTCGCTCCTGCCGAAGTACCGCGGGGCAGCGCCCATACAGTGGGCGGTGCTCAACGGCGACAAGGTCACCGGCGTGACAACGATGTATCTCGCGAGCGAGATGGACACCGGCGATGTTATCTATACTGCCGAGACCGAGATAGGCGAATTTGAGACCTCGGGCGAGCTTTTTGACCGCCTGAAGGTCATAGGGGCGGAGCTTCTTGTGAAGACCCTGCGCGATATTGAAGCGGGCACAGCGCCGCGCACGCCGCAGGATCACAGCAAGGCAAGCTATGTAAAAATGCTGGATAAGACTGATTCGCCTATAGACTGGACGCGCAGCGCGCGCGGCGTGATCAAGTGGATATACGGCCTTCAGCCGTGGCCCGCCGCAACGGCGGAGCTTGACGGCACGGTGTACAAGATATTTGCCGCCGGATATACCGACACGCACACGGACAAAGCCCCCGGCACGGTCGTCAGCACCGGCAAGGCGGGCATTGAGGTCGCCTGTGGGGGCGGGGAGACCGTCATGATAACCGAGCTTCAGGCTCCCGGCAAAAAGCGTATGAGCGCGGCGGACTTTCTGCGCGGTCATACCATCAAAACCGGCGGCTGACGGCGATGGGAGCAAGAGACGCAGCGCTTGAGGCGCTGGAAAAATGCCGCCGCGACGGCACATGGTCGGGCGCGGCGATAGACAGCGTGATAAAAAAAGCCGGACTGGACGGCAGGGAAGCCGCGCTCGCGTCGCGCCTTTCGCTGGGCGTGCTGCAAAACAGCAGCCTGTGCGACTTTTATGTCGGCGCATTCTGCACACAGAGCGTGAAGAAGCTTGAACCAAAGCTGCGCGATATACTGCGCCTTGGGGTTTATCAGCTCGTATTTCTCGACAAGATACCACCGCGCGCCGCGGTGAACGAGAGCGTCGCGCTGTGCCGCCGCTGCGGGCTTGACCGCGCCGCTGGACTTGTCAACGCTGTTCTGCGCCGCGTGGGGGAGAACAAAAATTCACTCCCCGAGATACCGAACGCGGGAAGCGCGGAACATTTATCCATAAAATACAGTCATCCTATATGGCTGGTCGACCGGCTCATCACTGAGCGCGGGTATGACTTTACGGAGGCGTTTCTGCGCTGCTGCAACACCCCGCCGGGGCTTGACATTCAGGTGAACACGCTGAAGGTCAGCGCGGACGACTATGCCCGTGCGCTTGCGCGCTCAGATATTGCGCATACGCTTTGCGATTTTCCCTCCGGCTGCATCACGCTGCACGGCGGCAGTGTCACGGCGCTGCCGGGCTTTGAGGAAGGACTATTCTACGTGCAGGATCGCGCGGCGCGCATGGCGGTCGAGATCGCCGCGCCGATGCCGGGAATGCGCGTGCTGGATGCATGCTCCGCGCCGGGCGGCAAAGCGTTCTCCGCGGCGGTACGCATGGAGAACAGGGGCAGCATTCTCGCCTGTGACATACACGAGAAGAAGCTCGCCCTCATACGTCAGGGCGCGGAAAGACTGGGCATAGATATAATCGCGACCGAGACGCGGGACGCGCGGCGCAGCGACGCGGCGCTTGAGGGCGCGTTTGACGTTGTCATTGCGGATGTGCCGTGCTCCGGCATCGGCGTTATCCGCAAGAAGCCGGAGATACGCTGCAAGAGCGAGGACGAGATTGCGGGGCTGCCCGCGATACAGCGCGATATACTTGCCAATCTCTCCCGCTTTGTGAAGCCCGGCGGAACGCTGCTGTACTCCACCTGTACGGTGCTCGATTGCGAAAACGAAGCGGTTGTCAAGGGCTTTCTCGAAAGCTATAATGATTATGCGCTTGAGCCGTTCACGCTCGGCGCGGAGCGCGTGGAGAGCGGAATGCGCACGTTTTTCCCGAATACGGACGGAACGGACGGATTTTTCGCCGCAAGGCTCAAAAGGATAAAATAGTAGGATCAAAAATAATGGGAAAAGACATACTTTCCATGCTGCCGCAGGAGATAGAGGCAGAGCTTGAAGCGCTGGGTGAGCCGAAGTACCGCGCAAAGCAGATATTTGAATGGCTCTCGCGCGGTGTGCGCGACTTTGACGGGATGACGAATCTCCCCAAGGCGCTCAAGGAAAAGCTGAAAAGTGAATACCGGCTCTATGCGCCAAAGGTGCTCTCCAAGCAGGTTTCCAAGCTCGACGGGACGATAAAATATCTCTGGGAGCTATATGACGGCAACGCTGTGGAGACCGTTGTGATGAGCTATAAGCACGGCAACACCGTGTGCGTGTCGTCGCAGGTCGGATGCCGTCAGGGCTGTGCGTTCTGCGCGTCGACCATCGGCGGGCTTGTGCGCTGCCTTGAACCGTCGGAAATACTTGACGAGGTCATGTTCTCGCAGCTGGATTCAGGCAAGCCCATCTCCAACATCGTTCTCATGGGCATAGGAGAGCCGCTGGACAATTTCGACAATGTCATGCGCTTTCTTGAGCTTGTCAACCACCCGCAGGGCATGAATATCGGTATGCGGCATATCTCGCTCTCCACCTGCGGCATTACGGAGCGCTTTGACGAGCTTGCCGCGCGCGATTTGCAGCTGACGCTCTCCGTGTCGCTGCACGCGCCGGATGACGAGACCCGCTCGCGCATAATGCCGGCGAACCGCGGGCGCGGCGTGGACGAGCTTATGGCCTGCTGCCGCCGGTACTATCAAAAGACCGGGCGCAGAATATCGTTTGAATACGCGATGATCGACGGCATTAACGACACGGAATATCACGCGCGGCTGCTGGCAAAGCGCGCGCGGGACGTCGCGGCGCACGTCAATCTCATCCCGCTCAACCACGTGGAGGAACGTGAGTTCCGCCCGTCCACAGCGGGACATATGAAGGCGTTTATAAAAATTCTCGAGGATGAGGGCGTCAACGTCACGGTGCGGCGCAAGCTCGGCGGGGATGTGGATGCGTCCTGCGGGCAGCTGCGGCGCAAAATGCAGAAGAAGTAACCCTGTGTTGCCGCGCTGCGGCAGAAGTGAGGAAAGATGAAAAGCTTTGGGCTGACCGACAAGGGAAAAGTCAGAAAAGACAATCAGGACAGCTACATAATTGAAAAGTGCGAAGCGAAGGACTGCCTCATCGCGGCGCTGTGCGACGGAATGGGCGGAGCAAAAGCGGGCGGTCTTGCCAGTCAGCTTTCAAACAAGGCGTTCGTTTCGTATGTCTACGCAAAGCTGACCTCCCGCGTCAGCCGCGCGCTTGACTTCCGGCAGATACTGCTCGATGCGTGCGCGGAGGCGAACGGCGTGGCGTATGACTACTCGCAGTTTGACGAGGCGTACAACGGCATGGGCACAACTATCGTCGGCGGTGTGATAAAGAACAACGGTAACGGTTATATTATCAATGTGGGCGACAGCCGCGCTTATTATATTTCCCGCCGCAATGATGCCATTGAGCAGGTCACGCGCGACCATTCGCTCGTGGAGGAGCTGGTGGAGTACGGCGCAATCACCAAGGATCAGGCGCGCCGCCACCCGCAGAGAAACGTCATAACCCGCGCGCTCGGCTCAGAGGCCACGGTAGAGGCGGATTACTACGAGGTCAACCTGCAAAGCGGGGACATTCTGCTGCTGTGCTCGGACGGACTGTCAAACCTCATCTCGGAGCTGGAAATGCTCGACTACGCCAAGGAGTACCCCGAGCCGGAGCTTTTGTGCCGCGCACTGATGAGCAAGGCGCTCATGCGCGGCGCGCCGGATAACGTGACGGTACTTGCTGTGATGAAGTAGGAGACTGCTTATGGAAAAAGAAAAGAACTATATCGGCATGCTGCTCGATGACAGATATGAGATACTTGAAAAGATAGGCGAGGGCGGAATGGCCGTCGTCTATAAGGCGTTCTGCCACCGGCTCAGCCGCTTCGTCGCGGTGAAGATAATGCGCGAGGAGATGGCGCAGGACGAGGAGTTCCGCCGCCGCTTCTGCGCGGAGTCGCACGCGATCGCCATGCTGTCGCACCCGAATATCGTCGCCGTTTACGACGTCAGCCACAGTGACGATGTCGAATACATAGTCATGGAGCTTGTAGACGGCATCACACTCAGACAGTATATGGACAAGCGCGGCGTGATAAGCTGGAAAGAGGTGCTGCATTTTTCAAAGCAGATCGCCAAGGCGCTCTCGCACGCGCACAGCCGCGGCATCATCCACCGCGATATAAAGCCCCAGAATATAATGCTTCTGAAGGACGGCACCATAAAGGTCGCCGACTTCGGCATCGCTGCGCTTGAAAACGAGATTCAGGAGAGCGGCCAGACAATAGGGTCGATACACTATATCGCGCCGGAGCAGGCGCGCGGGGAGAACCCCGACGCGCGCAGCGATGTTTACTCCCTCGGTGTGGTCATGTACGAGATGCTCACCGGGCAGAAGCCGTACACCGGCGAAACTCTCGGCGAAATCGCCGTCAAGCATATGAGCTCCCTGCCGAAAATGCCCTCGGACATCGTCCCGGATATTCCCGAGGAGCTTGAGCGCATCACGCTCAAGGCGATGAGCTGCCAGCTTGTCAGCCGCTATCAGTCGGCAAACGAGCTGCTGGAAGACCTCAACAAGTTCACTCAGGCGCAGATCGCCGCCGAGAATAAGCCGGACTTTGAAAACCCCGCCGTCGCGCCTGTGCGCTCCGTGAGCGAGCTGTCGCGCGATAAATTCTCCCTGCGCCGCAAGCGGTCGGGGACAGTGGCATATATGTCCGGCGCGTTCGGCGGTCTTGTGCTGATACTGTGCCTCTTTATATTCCTGTGGAATTTCTGGCTCAAGGAGGTTTTTTCCCCGGCAGAGCGCATACCACTGCCGAATTTCGTCGGCAGCAATTATGAGTCCATCGTTAATAACGCCGACCTCGCCGCGACGTATAACTTCAAGGTCACGTATATCATCGACACCGATACGCAAAGCGGCATGATACTCAGCCAGAACCCGGAGCCGGGGCGCAGCATGATGCTCACGCCGGACGGCATATCCGTGGAGCTTTCCGTGAGCACGGGCGTTGTGCTCACCCCTGTGCCGGACGTCGCCGGGATGGACTACCGCGAGGCGGTGCTTGAGCTTCAGAAGGCGGGCTTCACCGTTGATGTGGAGAACGCGACCTCATCCGACGTTCCCAAAGACTCCGTCATCAGCACCAGCCCCGCCGCCAACGAGCAGATAAGCGCCGGGTCGACGGTGTATCTCGTTGTCAGCAGCGGCCCGCAGGTGCAGTATATTTCCACGCCGAACTTCATCGGGCTGACGGAGGATATGGCTATATCCAAAATATCAAACTCCGCTCTGACCTACGGCGGGTCGGAGTACGTATCCAGCGATCAGGAAGCGGGCACTGTCATCGGACAGTCTCCGGCGGCATTTCAGGAGATAGAGGAGCACGGCAAGGTCACGCTCAAGGTCTCCAGCGGTTATTGAGGCGCGAATGACAGAGGGCATCATCGTCAAAGCACTCAGCGGCTTTTACTACGTTGAGACCGAAAACGGCATACTGGAATGCAAGGCGCGCGGGCGCTTCCGGCTGGACGGCACGTCGCCGCTTGTCGGCGACAGGGTGGCGTGCTCGCTCGACGCGAACGGCAAAGGGCGCATTGACCATGTCGCGCCGCGGCGGAATTTCTTCATCCGCCCAGCAGTCGCGAATGTGGATGCGCTGGTGTTCGTCGCGGCGAACACAAATCCCGTCACGGACCCGTTTCTCATTGACCGCGTGTCCGTCATCGCCGAGAGCGCTGGGTGTGAGCTCATCGTCTGCGTCAATAAAACGGATATCGACTCTGCCGACGAGCTTTTTGACATTTTCACCGGCGCGGGCTTCACCGTTGTGCGCACGAGCGCGGAGACGGGCGAGGGGATGGATGCCCTGCGCCGCGCGATCTCCGGCAAGGTGTGCGCGTTCACCGGCAACTCCGGCGTGGGGAAGTCCAGCATAATGAACATGCTTCTTCCCGGGCTGAACATCAAAACCGCGGAGGTCAGCGACAAGCTAGGCCGCGGCAAGCACACCACGCGCCATGTGGAGCTTTTTGACCTCGGCGGCGGTACGTATGCCGCCGACACGCCGGGCTTTGCGTCGTTCGACATTGAGATGATGGAGATCATCCCCAAGGAGCAGCTCCAGTTTGATTTCATCGACTTTGCCCCGTACATAGGCGAGTGCCGCTTCAAGGACTGCGCCCATCTCAGGGAGCCGGGCTGTGCCGTGACGCAGGCCGTCGCGGACGGCAAGATTGCGCCGAGCCGCTACCGCTCGTATGAGCGGCTCTACGAGCTGAGTGCCCAGCACAAGAGCTGGGAGATAAAATAAAAACCGAACATAATGCGGCATAAACTGACCGCCTTTCGCGTATGATGGAGAGAACACATACATGAAAGGCGGTCAGTTTATGCGCAGGAGGGGCAATATGTGCGGCTTTGCGGCGATCATCGCCGGCTGCGTCATCATACTCGCGCTGGTGCTGCCGGGTCAGGTGTGGTGGTTTCTGCTGGCGGCGGCGCTGATATGCCTTGGCTTGTGGTATATCCGCCGCTGCTGCTGACGCGCGGTGCGGGTGATATGGGAGGGGGAGTGACAGATGAAGATATACATTGTCAAGCTGCCGAAATTTCTGGCGAACATTATAAGCAAGCTCACGGGGCGGTAATACCGCTCCATGAACGCGCATATGGTGTACAAACAGTGCAGTAAGGAGCGTATGAACATGGAAATAGGCTTTGAAAATAGAGTTGTGAGCACCTATCGGGAAATCTCCCGCCAGACAAAGCGAATACAGGAGACCGCGGAGAGCGTCGTCCCCGACACGAATGACGACATCGGCAAGATCGCCTCGGTGCAGACAGCGGTGCTGATGAAGAGCAAGGACGTGACCAGCCGGGGCGTGCTCGTCACGGGCGAGCTGACCGCGGCGCTCATCTACATAACCGAGAGCGAGAAAAGTGTATCATACGTGCGTCTTTCTAAATCATTCACGCTCGAATACGACATTGGCGAAGCGGACGCGGACGCACTTGCGCAGGTGGCGCTGACCATACAGAACAGCGAGGCGCGCGTGCTGAACCCGCGCAAGGTCTCCGTCACGTTTGAGCTCGTCGGGGAGATGAGCTGCTACCGGCAGGAAAACATTGTCGTGGACACACGGCTCCCGGAGAGCGCGCCGGAGGGGCTGCACGCGCGCTTTGAGAGCACGGAGCTCACCGCGCCCAATGCCGTCATGGAAAAGACCTTCGCCATCAATGAGCAATTCACTTTCCCCGGCGGCAAGCCAAAGCCCAGCCAGCTTGTCACACAGTGCGTGAGCTTCGCCATGGGCGAAACACAGCTCATCGGCACAAAGGTCATCGTCAAGGGGACAGTCAACATCACGCTCTGCTACCTCTCCAATGAGGTCAATTATCCCGTGCGCGCGGAGTTCTCCACGCCGTTCTCGCAGATAATCGACACGGGTGAAGAGCAGATGGAGCATTGCAGCGCCGTCATTGAGCTTACAAGCTGCTACTGCGATATAATTGACACCATTAACGGCGAAAAGGCGCTCGATGCTGAGATACACGCCGTGCTCCAACTCGTGTGCCACAGCCGCCAGAGTGTGAGCTATATTTCCGACGTCTACTCAAACCTCATGCCCGCGGAGTTCACTGCCCAGACGCGCCAGCTCGGCACGTCCTCCGCCGTGCAGCAGGTGAAGCTTGCCGCGGATGAGCGTGTCAACGTCGTGGAGGACTGCGCGGATGTGCTGAGCGTGTTTTCGTCCGTGTCGCAGGTGTCCGTCCTGCCGGATAAAATGTCCGCCGCGGTCACGCTGGACGTGATCTACCGCACGACGGGCGGGACGCTCTCTGCCGTGCGGCGGCTCGTCAGCGTGGAGAGCACCGCCGGGGCAGCGCAGACAAAGCTTGTCCGCGCGCGGCTGTCGGATGTGTATCTCCGTCCGGACGGACCGAATATCGATGCGCACATATGCGTCGAGGTGAGCTATCAGCTCTCGTCGACGGTGGAGATCAGCCGCGTGGAGGCCGTCACGCTCGACGACGAGAATCCGTTCGACCTTTCGGCGCTGCCCGCCGTGACGCTCGTGCGCGTTGAGAGCGAGACGCTTTGGGAGCTTGCGAAGCGCTATCACTCAAGTGAGGAGTGCATTAAGGCCTCAAATCCGCCGGAGGACGCGGAAAACGGCAAATTGATGCTCATCCCCAAGACGGTTTGAAAATTTCCCCTTGTCATCAGCCGCTTTATGTGCTAAAATATCAGCCGGTAATTTTGTTTAATTCACATAAGAGGAGCTGTTAATATGTCCGGTCATTCCAAGTGGCACAACATACAGAAAACCAAGGGTGCGGCTGATGCAAAGCGCGCGCAGGCGTTCACAAAGATCGCCCGCGAGATGGTCGTTGCCGTCAAAGAGGGCGGCGGCGGTGATCCGCGCAGCAACTCCAAGCTCGCCGCGGTCATTGCAAAGGCAAAGGCCGCCAATATGCCCAACGACAATATAAAGCGCACCATCGACAAGGCTCTCGGCTCTGGCAACACCGAGAATTACGAGAAGATAACCTACGAAGGCTACGGCCCGCAGGGCGTCGCCGTCATTGTCGAGACCATGACCGACAACCGCAACCGTACTGCCGGTGAAATGCGCCACTATTTCGATAAATACGGTGGAAACATGGGCGCGGCAAACTGCGTCTCCTGGTCGTTCGACCGCAAGGGCGTTATCGTCATCGACAACGAGGACGAAGAGCTTGACGAGGATACCGTCATGATGGACGCGCTTGAAGCCGGTGCTGCCGACTTTGAAGCGGACGGCGAGGTCATGACCGTTTACACCGCCGAGGATGAGGTCGCTGCCGTCGCCGACGCGCTGACCGCCAAGGGCTACAAGCTCCTTTCTGCACAGGTCGAGATGCTGCCCCAGAACGGCTACATCAAGCTCACCAATGAGGACGACATCAAGAATATGCAGAAGATGCTGGATATGTTCGAGGATAACGACGATGTCCAGAACGTCTGGCATAACTGGGAAGACGCGGAGTAATTGGAGTAATACTTGTATAATAGCAAAACCGACGACTGTGTTCAGCCGTCGGTTTTGTTGTATGCTGTCTATTGTTCGCTGCCCAATATTTCTTCAACATCGCGCCAATCCATCTCCCCAAACGGTACGACCGGAGCGGGAGCGGTATCATGCTCGCCGATGGATTTCTCCATCCACACCATGTTGTACCACCGGCCGAATTTATAGGCGCAGTCGTGAAATTCGCCCACGTGTTTGAAGCCAAGGTGCTCGTGAAACTGCACGCTGTTCTTTGTCAGGTATTCATCCTCAATTTTCGGATAGGCGATACATGCGTTGAGATTTAGGATATTCTGCGCGCGGGAGATGCGCTCTATCACGTCGTACAGCCGCCGCCCGAGACCAAGCCCGCGGCAGTCGCGCCGCAGGTATATTGACGTTTCTACGCCCCAGTCGTATGCCGCACGGCTTTTGAATTCACCCGTGTACGCATATCCTATGATTTCTTCACCGCGCACGGCGACAATGTACGGGTACTTTTGCAGTGTATGCTCTATCCGCGCGCTGAACTCACCGACCGTCGGCACGGTGTATTCATAGGTTATCGCCGTGTGCTCGACATATGGCGCATAAATTGCGAGAAGTGCTTCGGCATCGTCCGGGCGGGCAATACGCAGGGTGATATTGTCGTTCATTTTTCACTTGCCTCCTGACTGCGGATCTTCAGCCGCGGCAGATTCCAGCGGAAGTGCGCCGCGAGCAGGCGGATAACAACAACGAGCACGGATGCCGCGATGAGCGCCGCGACCTCGCCGAAGTGCCGGTAGATCAAGATAAACGCGCAAGCACCCGCGATGGAGGCCAGCGCATAGATGTGCTTGACGAATATGTACGGCGGCACGCCCGCCATCATGTCGCGCATGAGACCGCCGCCAACGCCCGTGAGCGTGCCGAGAAAAACGAGGAGGAACGTGTTGTCTGGATGCCCCGCACGTATGCCGGTGCGCACGCCGACGACCGTGAATATTCCGAGCCCCAGCGCATCCATGATGAGCATGAGCGTGTCATACGCCACGCGGAATTTACCCTGAAAGTGCTTTTTCTTCAGAAACAGCACAAAGAACACCACGAGCGCCGTACCAGCCGCGACGATGACATATATCGGGTTGATGAGCGCGGAGGGAACGCTGCCGAGGATGATGTCGCGCACCATGCCGCCGCCGACAGCGGTGAATATGCCGAGCACGCACACACCGAATATGTCCATGTTCCGCTCAATGGCGACCATCGCACCGGAGGCGGAAAAGGCGACAGTGCCGACAAGCTCCATAATAAAAACGACAGTCTGCTGCACGTCCATATGCATCCATCCTTTCGCCGGATAAAGATTCGGGCAGCGCCGCGCCGTGTTCAGCGCCGGTGCTGCCTTTTTGCCAATTGATGTTGAGCAGGTCTGTAAGCCGGGTTCTGTCTTAAACGACCATCTATCTAGAGCCGCCGTTGCCGACGGCTTCAAGCCACCTCCTGAGGACGGCCGGGCCGACCATGCGTCCTCCCACGGTGTTGCTCCGAATAGAGTTTACAGCGTCAACATGTCTCCATGCGACGAGTGAGCTCTTACCTCACTTTTCCACCCTTACTCCGGCAAGCCGGAGCGGTATATCTCTGTTGCACTTGTCCGAGGGTCACCCCTGGCGGGCGTTACCCGTTATTCTTGCCCTGTGGAGCCCGGACTTTCCTCACGCACAGGCTTTCGCCTTGTGCCCGCGGTCGTTCGGCCTGCTCAACAGCGCTATTTTACCCACTTTTGCCGCACAAGTCAATAATTATTCTTGTAATAACGGGTGAAAAGACGTATAATATCATGAATAATTAGGAGGCGATACCTTGACACTGAATGATTACATACAAAGCCTGAAAGGAAAACGCATCGCCGTTATCGGCGTGGGCGTGAGCAACGCACCGCTTATCCGGCTTTTGCTGAGCTGCGGCTGCGACGTGACTGTCTGCGACAAGCGTACCCTCGCCGATATGGGCATGGAGGGGCTGGAGCTTATCAACATGGGCGCAAAGCTCAAGCTGGGCGAAAAGTACCTTGACGGGCTTGACCATGATGTTATATTCCGAACTCCCGGTCTCATGCCGTTTGACGAGCACCTTGAAAACGCCAAGGCGCGCGGGAGCGCTATAACCTCGGAGATGGAGGTGTTCTTCGCGCTGTGTCCGTGCCGCACAGTCGCCATAACCGGCAGCGACGGCAAGACCACCACCAGCACCATTATATCCGAGCTTTTGAAGCACGCGGGCTACACCGTCCATCTCGGCGGCAACATCGGCCACCCGCTGCTGTGCGAGATACCGGAGATAAAGCCGGACGACTTCGCCGTGCTGGAGCTCAGCTCCTTCCAGCTGCACTCGATGAAGTGCCGCCCGAATGTCGCCGTCATTACGAATATCTCGCCCAACCATCTCGATAAGCACAAGGATTATCAGGATTATATCGACGCGAAGCGCTCCATTTTCCTTGAGCAGGACGCAAACGACCGCCTTGTCCTCAATTTTGACGATGAGCATACGCCGTATTACGAGCAGAGCGCAAAGTCGACGATCAGCTACTTTTCAGATAAGTCCGAGATACAAAACGGCGTGATGTACGCTGACGGCGAGATATGCCGCGTCCATAACGGCGAGCGCAGTGTTATCATGCACGCGGATGAGATACGGCTCCCGGGCGAGCATAATCTCCTTAACTACCTTGCGGCGTTCGCCGCGGTCGACGGTCTTGTCGGCGATGAGGACTGCCGCGAGGTCGCGGTGCACTTTGCTGGGGTGGAGCACCGCCTTGAGCAGGTGCGCATCCTGCGCGGCGTGACGTATATCAATGACTCCATCGGCACAAGCCCCACACGCACCGCAGCGGGTCTGCGCGCGATGAAGACGAAGCCCATCGTCATCGCTGGTGGGTACGACAAGCACATCCCGTTTGACGGGCTGGGGGATGATCTGTGTCAGCTCGCCAAGGAGGTCATACTCACGGGCGCAACGGCAGACAAGATAGGCGCGGCGATAGAGAACTCAAAATACTACGCCGACAGCGATCTGAAGGTCAGCCATGTGGACGATTTTGACGATGCTGTGCACACGGCGGCATCTCACGCCGTCGAGGGCGACATTGTGCTTTTCTCCCCGGCGTGCGCGGCGTTTGACCGCTTCAAGAACTTTGCCGAGCGCGGCAGACATTTCAAGAAACTGATCATGGAGCTTGAGTGATACACATGAAGATAAGCGATATTAAGCCGGAAGTATACGCCATGGCGGAGCGCGTCATGCCGCGTGTGCGCGGGCAGTTTGAAAAGATAGACGCGGTGGCGGAGTACAACACCCGCCGCGTTATGGAGGCGTTTCAGGACAACCGCGTGTCTGAGAGTTGCTTTGCCGGGACGACCGGCTACGGCTATGACGATCTGGGGCGCGACACACTGGATAAGATATACGCCCAGATCTTCGGCACGGAGAGCGCGCTCGTGCGCCTCGGCTTTGTCAACGGCACCCACGCTCTCACGGCGGCAATGTTCGCCACCGTGAAGCCCGGCGACACTATCCTCGCCGCGACGGGTCTGCCGTATGACACGCTGCGCAGTGCCATCGGCATAAGCGGCGACTGCCACGGCTCTCTGAAATTCTACGGGATAGACTATGCGCAGGTCGACATGACGCCCGAGGGAGAGCCGGACTATGCCGGCATCGCCCGCGCCGCGGCGGACAGCAAGGTCGCAGCAGTGATGATACAGCGCTCGCGCGGCTACGCTGACCGCAAGGCGCTCACCGTGGACGAAATAGGGAAAATAATCGAGACCGTCCGTGCCGTGAACCCCGCGGCAAACATCATGGTCGACAACTGCTACGGCGAGTTTACGGATATCAAGGAGCCGACGCATGTCGGCGCGGACATCATTGCCGGGTCTCTCATCAAAAACCCCGGCGGAGGCATCGCGCCCACTGGCGGCTATGTCGCCGGGCGGGCGGAGCTTGTGGAGCGCGCCGCGATGCGCCTGACAACGCCCGGCATCGGCGGCGAGTGCGGTTCGACGCTTGGCAGCAACCGCCTTTTGTATCAGGGGCTTTTCATGGCACCGCACACCGTAGCGCAGGCGCTCAAGACGGCGGTCTTCTGCGCCGGGATGATGGAGGAGCTTGGCATACCGAGTTCTCCGTCGGCCGATGAGAAGCGCTCGGACATCATACAGATGGTGCATCTGGGCAGCCCGGAGGCTATGGAGCGCTTCTGCCTTGGCATACAGTCCGGCGCGCCGGTGGATTCGTTCGTCACGCCGGAGCCGTGGCCCATGCCGGGGTACGACTGCCCGGTCATCATGGCGGCGGGTGCGTTCATACAGGGCGCGTCGATAGAGCTGTCAGCCGACGGACCGATGCGCGAGCCGTACACCGTCTATATGCAGGGTGGGCTGACATTTGAGTCGGGAAAGCTCGGAATAATGATGGCGGTCAGTGCCATGTTGGAGAAGTAGGACGCATATAATAATACATGGGGAGGTGTGCCCATGTATCGCAGATCACTTTTCCGGCGCAGACCGCGCTACACATATACGACCGGCACGGTCGGGGGCAGCGCGTCCGCGCCGCCGCGCCGCGCACGGTACGGCGCGCGATATATCCTGCTTATCGCGGCGGCGGTATTTGTCCTCGCCGCTGTCAGCTCGTCGATATATCTCAAGAAAATATCCACGGAGATCGCCATTGCCGACGCGAAGGACGTTATCACCGCCAAGGTGAACGACGCTGTTATCCAGACCCTCGCCGAGGGTGACTATGACGGGGACTATTTTGTCACGTTCCAGAAGTCCGACACGGGCGAGGTCTCGGCCATCAGCAGCAATATGGCACGGATAAACGAACTTTCGTCCAAGGTGCTTGAAAAGGTCGTTGGCTCAACAAAGGAGAACACCGTCACCATCGGCATACCGACCGGCAATCTCACCGGGGCGAGCCTTCTGATGGGGCGCGGACCGAAAATACCCGTGAAGATCGTTGTGCTCTCCTCCTCAAGGGTGGAGTTTGACAACAGCATCATCACTGCCGGCATAAACCAGACCAAGCACCAGATAAACCTCCGCGTCACGGTCGACATGGAGATACTTGTCCCATGGGGGACACAGAGCACCGAGGTGGGCACGGATGTGCTCATCGCCGACACGGTCATTGTCGGCAAAGTGCCGGACACCTACCTGAATATGCAGTAAGAGAGGCTTTCACTATGGACGCACAAAAGGAGATCATAAAGCTTCGGCGCGAGATAGAAAAGTACGCGCGGCTTTACTACGTGTACGACAATCCCGCAATATCCGACTATGAATATGACCAGCTCATGCAGCGCCTCAATGCGCTGGAGGAGACAAATCCCGAGCTTATCACGCCGGATTCCCCGACACAGCGCGTCGGCGGTGAGGCGCTGAGCCAGTTCGAGCCGGTCACACACCAAGTCCCGCTGGAGAGCCTGACGGACGTTTTTTCCTATGATGAGCTTTTCGCCTTCGGCGAGAGGATGGATTCCCTCGTCGCCGGTGAGCATGATTACTCTGTCGAGCCGAAGGTCGACGGGTTGTCGATGTCGCTTGAATACGAAAACGGTGTTTTTGTGCGCGGCGCGACGCGCGGCGACGGCATAACCGGCGAGAACGTGACAGAAAACCTGCGCACGGTGCGCTCTCTGCCTCTGCGCATAGAGGGCGCGCCGGAGCGGCTTATCGTCCGGGGCGAGGTCTATATGTCCAAGGCCGTTTTTGCCGAGCTGAACGCCCAGCGCGAGATAAAGGGCGAGGCGCTGCTGGCAAATCCGCGCAACGCCGCCGCCGGGTCAATGCGCCAGCTTGACCCCAAGGTCGCCGCCTCGCGCAAGCTCGACATCATATTTTTCAATATGCAGTATTCATCCGACCATAAGTACGCCACGCATATCCAGACGCTGGACGCGATGCGCGAAATGGGCTTTCCGGTCATTCCGTATGCGCATTTTGACAATATCCGCGACTGCGTGGAGCGTATAGAATGGCTCGGTGAGAACCGCGACACGCTGCCGTATGATATGGACGGCGCGGTGATAAAGATAAACTCCCTCGCTCAGCGCGAGGCGCTGGGCAGCACGGCGAAAGCGCCGCGCTGGGCAGTCGCGTTCAAGTACCCGCCGGAGAAGAAGGAGAGCCGCGTGCTGGACGTTGTGGTTCAGGTCGGGCGCACGGGCGTGCTCACGCCGAAGGTGATCGTCGAGCCTGTGCGCCTCGCGGGGACGACCGTTTCCGCCGCAACGCTGCACAATCAGGACAATATCGACCGGCTCGACCTGCGCATCGGCGACACTGTGCTGCTGCAAAAGGCGGGGGAGATCATCCCGGAGGTGCTGTCGGTCAACAAGGCGAAGCGTACGGCGGACAGTGTGCCGTTCGTGATGCCCTCGGTGTGTCCCGAGTGCGGCTCGCCCGTTGTGCGCGATGAGGACGGCGTGGCCCTGCGCTGTACAAGCCCGGAATGTCCGGCGCAGAGACTGCGCAACATTGCGCACTTTGCCTCGCGCGAGGCGATGGACATTGAGGGACTGGGCATCTCCGTGTGCGAGAGCCTTATCGCAAGCGGGCTTGTCAACTCCGCGGCGGATCTATATTATCTTGAGCCGCAGTCCGTTGCGCGGCTTGACCGCATGGGCAAAAAGTCCGCCGAAAACCTCATTGCGTCCATAGAAAAGAGCAAGGACGCAGGGCTGGCGCGCCTTGTGTGCGCGTTCGGCATACGCCAGGTCGGGCAGAAGGCGGCAAAGGTGCTCGCCGCGCACTTTGCCGATCTTGACGGTCTCATCGCCGCCGATGCCGAGGCGCTCACCGCGCTGCCGGACATTGGGGAGATCACGGCGGGCTTTATAACCGAATGGTTCTCAAAGCCGCAATCAATGCACCTTATTGGGCGTCTGCGCGACGCGGGCGTCAGCTTTGAAAGCCGCGAGGAGTACCGCGACAGCCGCTTTGCCGGGATGACGTTCGTGCTCACCGGTACGCTGGAGCATTTCACCCGCGACGAGGCCTCGGCGATCATCGAGAGCTACGGCGGTAAGTCCGCTTCCTCCGTGTCGAAGAAAACGAGCTACGTCCTCGCGGGGGAAAACGCCGGCAGCAAGCTCACAAAGGCGGAAAGCCTCGGTGTGCCGGTGATCTTCGAGCAGGATTTTTCCGCAATGATACAGTGAAATACAGCATGATTGACCGCCGGGGCAGTTCAGCCCCGGCGGTTAACGTTTTGCCCGCGGCGGACATATTATGTGCCGAGGGGTATTCCCTCATTTACATCAGGGAGGAATTATCTTGGCACAAAAGTCCGACGATGCTTACAGATACGGTTCGCTGCCCGACAACGCGCCGCTCGCGGCGGCGTATGTCCCGATGCAGCGCTCAGCGAATCCCGCATATGAGGCTTCCGAAGCGCTCTCCCGCGGTACACTTTTTCCCGGCTTAGATCTGCCGTTTATGAATATAGTCAACAACGCCGCCGCCAAAACACCCGAGACGGAGCTTCAGGCCGTGTGCTTTGTCGCGCATGAGCTTGCCCTTTATCTCGACACCCATCGCGATGACGCGGAGGCGTTCGCCATGTATCAGACGTTTCTCGCCCTACGCCGCGAAGCACAGGAGCGCTACATTCAGCGCTGCGGTCCGCTGACCCACGCGGATATGCTCGACATGCCGTCATACGTATGGCTCGATGACCCATGGCCGTGGGACTATGAACGGAAAGCGGAGGGCTGAGCGATGTTTGTATATGAAAAGAAGCTGCAATACCCGGTAAGGATAAAAAACACCAATCCCGCCCTTGCGAAGTTCATCATTTCGCAGTACGGCGGGCCGCACGGAGAGCTTGGCGCGTCGCTCAGGTACCTCAGCCAGCGCTACTCCATGCCGTATCCGGAGCTGAAAGGACTGCTGACGGACATCGGCACGGAGGAGCTTGGGCATCTAGAGATGATAGGCACGATCGTCCATCAGCTCACGCGCGACATGACGCCCAATGAAATCAGGAAGGCCGGATTCGACACGTATTTTGTCGACCACACCGCCGGGGTGTACCCGCAGGCAGCGTCCGGCACGCCGTGGGATGCGTCCGGCATGGCTGTCACGGGCGATGTTATCGCCGACCTCAACGAGAACATGAGCGCCGAGCAGAAGGCGCGCGTGACATACGACAATATTCTCCGCCTCTGCGACGACCCGGACGTGAACGACGTTATACGCTTCCTGCGCGAGCGCGAGATCGTCCATTACCAACGCTTCGGCGAGGGACTGCGCCTCGCGATGGACAGGATGGATAAGAAAAACATCTACGCCGTCAATCCGGCGTTCGACCGCTAGAAAGCAGCGCGCATATAATAAGCAGGGCAGGGGAGAGCCTATCCCTTGTCCTGCTTTGCCGCGTTAAATTGTCATGTTTCACGAAATTATCAGCGTGCGCGCATTTGCATTTTGGGGAAAAATGACGCTTGACACCGGTGGCAGACATGGCTATAATTAGCGCATAATTCAAAAGCAGTTAAACCTGTGATGAAGAGTAGTAGGCTTGCGTAAGCCGCTGTACAGAGAGCCGTGGGTGGTGTGATCACGGTCGTGCGGTGCGGGCTGAATGGACTTCGGAGGGCGGTTTGAACGGGCGCAAGCCTCAGTAGATGCCGACGGAAACCCGAACCGTTACCTTATTGGGGCACGTATGATGGTACGTGTAAGCGAGCGGACGTTTTTATATCAAAAGCGTCAATTTGGGTGGTATCGCAGGAGTGTGCAGCTCTTGTCCCATGTAGGGACAGGGGGCTGTTTTTTATTTCCCACACTTCAAATCAAGGCCGTCGGCAGCGGCCCCTCCATCTCCGCCCGAAATCAAAATAACGGTCACAGAACCGAAAATGGAGGAAAAACCAATGAAAAACATCACTATCCGCAAAACTATCGCCGCACTTCTCTCCGCAGTAATGTGTCTGGCTCTCGCCGCATGCGGCAGCACCGCAACTACCGCTCCCGCAGCAGCCGAACCCGCCGCCGAGAGCGCCGCCCCCGCGGAAGAGAGCGGCACCGTGTACACCGTCGGTCTCTGCAACTACGTCGACGACGCATCTCTCAACCAGATAGTTGAGAACATCCAGTCCCGCCTTGCCGAGATAGGCGAGGAGCAGGGCGTAACATTCAACGTGCTTTACGATAACTGCAACGCCGACGCGAGCGTCATGGAGCAGATAATCGCCGACTTCCTCGCGGACAAGGTCGACCTCATGATCGGCGTTGCGACGCCTGTCGCCATGCGTATGCAGACCGCGACCGAGGACAGCGGCACCCCCGTTGTGTTCTCCGCCGTGTCTGACCCTGTTGCCGCTGGTCTTGTCGAGTCTCTTGAAGCCCCCGGCGCGAACATCACCGGCACTTCCGACTACCTTGACACCACCGCCGTCATGAACCTCATCTTTGCGCTCAATCCCGACGCAAGCAAGATCGGTCTCCTCTACGACCAGGGTCAGGACTCCTCCGCCACTGCTATCGCCGCCGCGAAGGCACACCTTGACGAACTCGGCATAGAGTACGTCGAGCGCACCGGCACCACGACCGATGAGGTCATGCTCGCGGCTGACGCTCTCATTGCAGACGGCGTCGACGCGGTCTTCACCCCGCAGGACAATACCGTCATGACCGCAGAGCTGTCCATCTACGAGAAGTTCGCCGCGGCCGGCATCCCTCAGTTCACCGGTGCTGACTCCTTCGCCCTCAACGGTGCGTTCCTCGGCTACGGTGTTGACTACGCAAACCTCGGCGTTGAGACCGCCGACATGGTTGCCGACATTCTCATCAACGGCGCTGATACTGCCACCACCCCCGTCAAGACCTTCGACAACGGCACCGCGACTGTCAACACTGAGATCTGCGCGGAGCTTGGTCTTGACTTTGCCGAGGTCGAGGCAAAGTTCGCCCCCCTCTGCACCAGCGTGAAAGAGATCACCATCGCCGAGAGCTTCGGCGATGCTCAGGGCTGAGGCTTGAGCAATGGATATCTCCACGCTGCTCTCCCTTGGTCAGACGGCGCTTGAGCTGGGGTTGACCTGCTCATTGACCGCGCTGGCGCTGTATCTGAGCTATTCAATGCTCAATGTCTGCGATATGTCCACCGACGGCTGCTTCACTCTTGGCGCCGCCGTCGGTGCCATCGTCGCCCTCGCGGGTCATCCGTGGCTGTCGCTGGGCGCGGCAATGACGGCGGGCGTGTGCTCGGGCTTTATCGTGGCGCTGCTGCAAACGCGCATGGGCGTCAACAGCCTTCTCGCGGGCATCATCGTCAATACAGCGCTCTATTCCATTAATATTGCCGTGATGGGCGGCTCGTCGCTGCTCAACCTCAACAAGGCGGACACGGTCTACACCGCGGCAAAGGCGGCGCTCGCCGACACCGCGTTCGCGGGCAGCTACAAGCTTGTTGTTTCCGGCGCGGCGGTCATTCTGGCGCTCATACTGCTCACGCTTTTCCTGCGCACGCGGCTGGGTCTCGCCATCCGCGCGACGGGGGATAACCCCATAATGGTGCGCTCGTCGTCCATTAACCCCGCGTTCACCACCACGGTTGGGCTCTGCGTCGCAAACTCGCTCACGGCGCTGTCTGGCTGCCTTATGGCACAGGCGCAGAAGGCCGTGGACATCAACCTCGGCACCGGCATGGTCACAATAGCGCTGGCATCGCTGCTCATCGGCAGCACCGTTATGGGCCGCGGCGGCGTATTCAAACGCGCGGTCGGCGTTGTGCTTGGCGCTGTCATCTTCCGCCTTGTGTACACCGTTGCACTGAGACTGAATATGCCCGCATTTATGCTCAAGCTTGTCTCCTCGGTGATAGTTGTGCTTGCGATATCCATCCCGTATCTGCACCGGCAGATGCCGCTGCTCAAGCGGCGCATGGGGAAAGGAGAAACGAGCTCATGCTGAAGATATCCCATATATCCAAGACCTTCAATCCCGGCACGGTCAACGAGAAAAAGGCGCTGACCGATCTCTCGCTCCATCTCGCCCCCGGTGATTTTGTCACGATCATCGGCGCGAACGGCGCGGGAAAGTCCACGCTCTTCAACGCCATTGCCGGCAGCTTCTTCACCGACTCCGGCTCCATAACGCTCGACGGCGAGGATATTACCTTCCTGCCGGAATATAAGCGCGCGCGGCGGATAGGCCGGCTGTTTCAGGACCCCATGTCCGGCAGTGCGCCGGGCATGACGATAGAGGAAAACCTCGCCCTCGCCGCCGGACACGGCGGATGGTTCGCCCATGTCGGCAGCGCCGACAGAGAGCTTTTCCGCGAAAAGCTCTCCCAGCTCGGTATGGGGCTTGAGGACAGGCTCCGCCAGCCGGTCGGGCTGCTCTCAGGCGGACAGCGTCAGGCGCTGACGCTGATGATGGCAACGGTCATTCCGCCGAAGCTTCTGCTGCTCGATGAGCACACCGCGGCGCTCGACCCCGGCACGGCGGAAAAGGTGCTGGAGCTGACGAAGAAAATCGTTGCGGACAATAAGCTGACGTGCCTGATGATAACGCACAACATGCAGTCCGCGCTTGAGCTGGGCAACCGGACGCTCATGATGGACTCGGGCCGCATCATCCTTGATGTCGGCAACGAGGAGCGAAACGGGCTGACTGTCGATGATCTTCTTGAGCGGTTCAAGGTCGGCGTCGGCAAAGCGCTCGATAACGACCGTATGCTGCTCTCCTAAAGTCATCGGACAGTGCAAAAATTTATTTACAAGTGAATTGAATTATAGTATACTCTCTCTGTTATGCGGCTTTTAATCCCAATATAAATAACAGAGGAGTATACTTTTATTATGGCAAGAATGGTTGGTACAACGTCCAGAGGTCTGCGCGCGCCCATTATCCGCGAGGGCGACGACCTCGCCGAAATCGTGACCGGCTGCGTTATGCAGGCGCAGTCCAACGGGGAGCTTGAGGTCCGCGATAGAGACGTCATCGCGATGACCGAGGCGATCGTCGCCCGCGCACAGGGCAACTATGCGACGGTCGATGACATTGCGGAGGATGTCCGCACGAAGCTCGGCGGTGAGACTGTCGGCGTCATTTTTCCGATCCTCAGCCGCAACCGCTTTGCCATTTGCCTGCGCGGCATCGCCAATGGCGCAAAGAAGATCGTGCTCATGCTCTCTTATCCTTCCGACGAGGTCGGCAACCACCTTATCTCGCAGGATATGCTCGATGAAAAGGGCATCGACCCGTACCGCGACGTGCTGACGCTTGAAAAGTACCGTGAGCTCTTCGGTTATCCCAAGCACCCGTTCACCGGCATGGACTACGTCGCGTATTACACCGATCTCATCCGTGAGTGCGGCGCAGAGGTCGAGGTCATTTTCGCAAACGACGCGCGCGCTGTTCTGGACTACACCAAGAACGTCATCAACTGCGACATCCACACCCGTGAACGCACAAAGCGCATCCTCAAGGCTGCCGGTGCCGAGCGCGTTTTCGGGCTTGACGATATACTCACCGCGCCCGTGAACGGCAGCGGCTATAACGAGAAGTTCGGTCTGCTCGGCACGAACAAGGCGACCGAGGACAAGGTCAAGCTCTTCCCGCGCGACTGTCAGGCGCTCGTGGAGGAGATTCAGCAGCGCATGCTCAAGCTCACCGGCAAGCACGTGGAGGTCATGGTCTACGGCGACGGCGCGTTCAAGGACCCCGTGGGCAAGATATGGGAGCTTGCGGACCCGACGGTCTCCCCGGCGTACACCGCGGGGCTTGAGGGTACGCCAAATGAGCTGAAGCTCAAGTACCTTGCAGACAACAACTTCGCCTCGCTCACCGGCGAGGCACTGCGCGACGCGATAAAGGGCGAGATAAAGAAGAAGGACGGCAGCCTCGTGGGGCAGATGGTGTCCGAGGGAACGACCCCGCGCCGCTTGACCGACCTTATCGGCTCGCTGTGCGATCTCACATCCGGCAGCGGCGACAAGGGCACACCCATCGTCTACATTCAGGGCTATTTTGATAACTATACCGCGGAATAAATATCCGCGCATACCATCCCCCGAGAGGGGGATGAGTGTTTTTCATTCTGATTTACGGAGGACTTTGCGATGACAGAGAAAGTGAACCGCATACCGGAGCTTTTCGGTTGTATGGTGTTCAATGAGCGCGCGATGGAGCGCTATGTACCCGCCGCCGCTATGCAGGGCTGGCGCGACAGTCTCAAAACCGGGAAGCCGCTGCCGCTGTCGGTTGCAAATGACATCGCGGACGCAATGAAGACCTGGGCGCTTGAGCGCGGCGCAACGCACTACACACATTGGTTCCAGCCCATGACCGGCATCACTGCAGAAAAGCACGACAGCTTTATAAAAAACGCCGGCGGCGGGCGCGTGATAATGGACTTTTCCGGGTCTCAGCTCGTATGCGGGGAGCCGGACGCCTCCAGCTTCCCCACGGGCGGGCTTCGCGCAACATTTGAGGCGCGCGGGTACAGCGCATGGGACCCCACGGCGTTCGCCTTCCTCAAGGACGGCAGTCTCTGCATTCCTACAGTGTTCTGCTCCTACGGCGGCGCGGCGCTCGACAAGAAAACGCCGCTGCTGCGCTCAATGGAGTCCGTCAACCGCGAGGCTGTGCGCGCGCTGCGCCTCTTCGGCGACGAGGAGGTCACGCGAGTAACGCCGCAGGTCGGCGCGGAGCAGGAATACTTTCTCATTGACCGCGATATGTCCAACAAGCGCGAGGATCTGCGCCTTTGCGGCAGAACGCTCTTCGGCACAAAGCCGCCCAAGGGACAGGAGCTGGACGACCATTATTTCGGCGTTATCCGCCCGCGCGTGGCGGAGTATATGCGCGATCTGGATGAGGAACTGTGGAAGCTGGGCGTGCTCTCGAAGACAAAGCACAACGAGGTTGCCCCCGCGCAGCACGAGATGGCGCCCATATATACCGATGCCAACACCGCCAGCGACCAGAACCAGCTCGTCATGGAGACGATGAAAAAGGTAGCGGAGCGCCACGGCATGGTCTGTCTGCTGCACGAAAAGCCGTTTGCGGGCGTGAACGGCTCCGGCAAGCATATCAACTGGTCGCTCTCGACGGACACCGGGTCCAACCTCTTTTCTCCCGGCAAGACCCCCAGCCAGAACGCCGCATTCCTGCTGTTCCTCGCGGCGTTTGTGAAGGGCGTGGACGAATATCAGGAGCTTCTGCGCTGCTCCGTCGCCTTTGCGGGCAATGACCACCGCCTCGGCGCGCAGGAAGCGCCCCCCGCCATCATTTCCGTGTATCTCGGCGCGGAGCTTGAGGGGATAATCGACGCGATAATCGACGAGCGCGGCTATTCCGAGCTTGAGCACCGCACGCTGCGCATCGGCGTGGACGTGCTGCCCGCCATCCCGCAGGACACAACGGACCGCAACCGTACATCGCCCCTCGCGTTCACCGGCAACAAGTTTGAGTTCCGCATGGCGGGCTCAAGCCAGTCTATCGCCGGTCCTGTCACCGTGCTCAACGCCATCATGGCGGACGAGCTCAGCCGCTTTTCTGATGAGCTTGAGGGCGCGGAGGACTTCAACAGCGCTCTGCACGACATCATAAAGAAAGCGTTCACCGACCACCGCCGCATTGTTTTTGACGGCAACGGCTATGACAAGGCGTGGATCGCCGAGGCGGAGCGCCGCGGGCTTGCAAATCTCCGCAATACTGCCGAGGCGCTGCCGACGTACATAATGCCCAAGAATATTGAGCTTTTGACCCGGCAGGGCGTGTACACGTATGAGGAGATCATGGCGCGCCATGATATTCATATCGAGAAATACTGCAAGGTCATACATATCGAGGCCGCAACACTTGTGGACATCGTGCAGCACGGGATAATCAGCGCCGTGTCCGAGTATGAGGGGAAGCTGTGCAGCACCATCGCGGCAAAGTTCGCCGCGATCCCCGGCGCGACGCACCATGTCGAGACCTCACTCGTCAACGCGCTGTGCATTCTCAATGACGAGCTGCTTGAAAAGACCGTTGAGCTGAAAACCGCGATAGAGACCGTCAACCCCAACGCAAGACCCGAGGAGCTTCTCGATTACTACCACAACAGCGTCGAGAAGAAGACCGACGCAGTGCGCGCGGTCATCGACAAGCTGGAGCTGCTAACCGCGACAAAGTATTGGCCATACCCGACATTTACGGAGCTTTTGTTCTCCGTGTAAACAGTATACTAAAGGCTCGCCTCGGTTTGAGGCGAGCCTTTATGTTTGGAGCTTTAGCGAAAATAAACCCCCAGTTCAACTGGGGGTCAATAAAAAGAACTTAAAGTATATACAGGGAAAG